>NZ_JAMYOM010000038.1:0-57602 GCF_040319805.1 Mesorhizobium sp. M0848
GCGTCGAGCGCGGCGTGGTCAAGGTCGGCGAGGAGCTGGAGATCATCGGCATCCGTCCGACGACCAAGACGACCTGCACGGGCGTCGAGATGTTCCGCAAGCTGCTCGATCAGGGCCAGGCTGGCGACAACATCGGCGCGCTGCTGCGCGGCGTTGATCGCGAAGGTGTCGAGCGCGGCCAGGTTCTGGCCAAGCCCGGTACGGTGAAGCCGCACAAGAAGTTCGTGGCCGAAGCCTACATCCTGACCAAGGACGAAGGTGGCCGTCACACGCCGTTCTTCACCAACTACCGTCCGCAGTTCTACTTCCGCACGACCGACGTGACCGGCATCGTGTCGCTGCCGGAAGGCACCGAAATGGTGATGCCTGGCGACAACATCACGGTCGATGTCGAGCTGATCGTGCCGATCGCAATGGAAGAGAAGCTGCGCTTCGCCATCCGTGAAGGCGGCCGCACCGTCGGTGCCGGCATCGTCGTCACCATCAAAGAGTAATTTGGACTTAAACCGATCTGTCGCGGGCGCGGGAGTTGCCCGCGCCGCGCCAGAACAAGGAAGTGACGCATGAACGGACAGAATATCCGCATCCGCCTTAAGGCGTTTGACCACCGCGTGCTCGACGCCTCGACGAAAGAAATCGTGTCGACGGCCAAGCGTACCGGTGCAAACGTCCGCGGCCCCATTCCGCTGCCGACGCGGATCGAAAAGTTCACGGTCAACCGGTCGCCTCACGTCGACAAGAAGAGCCGCGAGCAGTTCGAGATGCGCACGCACAAGCGTCTGCTCGACATCGTCGATCCGACCCCGCAGACGGTCGATGCTTTGATGAAGCTCGATCTGGCCGCCGGCGTCGATGTCGAGATCAAGCTCTAAGGGAATGAGAGCGCGGTAAGGGGCGGTGCCCCTGGCCCGGAACTCTAAAGGAATTGAACCGATGCGTTCAGGTGTGATTGCAAAAAAGGTGGGAATGACCCGCATCTATAACGATGCCGGGGAACATGTTCCCGTCACCGTTCTCCTGATGGAGAACTGCCAGGTCGTGGCCCAGCGCACGCAAGAGAAGAATGGCTACACCGCCGTTCAGCTCGGCGTTGGCCTTGCCAAGGTGAAGAACACGTCGAAGGCGATGCGCGGCCATTTCGCGACCGCTTCCGTCGAGCCGAAGGCGAAGGTCGCCGAGTTCCGCGTCTCCGCCGACAACATGATCGATGTCGGCGCGGAGATCACCGTCGAGCACTTCGTCGCCGGCCAGAAGGTCGATGTGACGGGCACGACGATCGGCAAGGGTTTTCAGGGCGTCATTAAGCGCCACCACATGGGCGGTGGCCGTGCGACGCACGGTAACTCGGTTTCGCACCGTACGCACGGTTCGACCGGCCAGCGCCAGGACCCGGGCAAGGTGTTCAAGGGCAAGCATATGGCTGGCCACATGGGCGACACCCGCGTCACCACGCAGAATGTCGAGATCGTATCGACCGACGCCGACCGCGGCCTGATCCTGATCCGCGGTGCGGTTCCCGGATCGAAGGGCGCCTGGATCCTGGTCCGCGATGCGGCCAAGGTGGCACTGCCGGCCAATGCGCCGAAGCCTGCCGCGATCCGCGCCGTTGCTGCCGAAAGTGGCGCCAAGAACGAGGCTCCGGCCACAGAGGGAGCGGAATAATGGATCTCAAGATCACAACGCTGGGCGGCAAGGACGCCGGCAAGGTGGAACTCTCCGACGAGATTTTCGGCCTTGATCCGCGCGAAGACATCCTGCAGCGCGTCGTGCGCTGGCAGCTTGCCAAGAAGCAGCAGGGCACGCACAAGACCAAGGGTCGCGCCGAGATCGCGCGCACCGGCGCCAAGATGTACAAGCAGAAGGGTACGGGCCGCGCCCGTCACCATTCGGCACGCGCTCCGCAGTTCCGCGGCGGCGGCAAGGCCCACGGCCCGGTCGTTCGCAGCCACGAGCACGAACTGCCGAAGAAGGTTCGTGCTCTCGGCCTCAAGCATGCTCTCTCGGCCAAGGCCAAGAGCGCGTCGATCATCATCATCGACGAGCTGAAGCTGACCGAGGCCAAGACGAAGGCGCTGATCGCGAATTTCGCGACGCTGGGCCTGACCAACGCTTTGCTGATCGGCGGCGCCGAGCTTGACAAGAACTTCAAGCTGGCGGCGACGAACATCCCCAACATCGACGTGCTGCCCATCCAGGGCATCAACGTCTACGACATTCTGCGCCGCGGCACGCTGGTCCTTTCGAAGGCCGCCGTCGAGGCTCTCGAGGAGCGTTTTAAATGACCGACCTTCGTCATTACGACGTGATCGTCTCGCCGGCGATCACCGAAAAGTCGACCATGGCCTCCGAGCAGAACAAGGTCGTCTTCAACGTCGCCAAGAAGGCGTCGAAGCCGGAAATCAAGGCCGCCGTCGAAGCGCTGTTCGGCGTCAAGGTGATGGCCGTGAACACGCTTGTCCGCAAGGGCAAGATCAAGCGCTTCCGTGGCACGGTTGGCCGCCAGAGCGACGTCAAGAAGGCGGTTGTGACGCTGGCCGATGGTCAGTCGATCGACGTCGCGACGGGTCTCTGAGCAAGGCCGCGAGGACAGAACAATGGCACTGAAAAAATTCAACCCGGTAACGCCCAGCACACGTCAGCTGGTCATCGTCGACCGCTCGGGCCTCTACAAGGGCAAGCCCGTCAAGGGTCTGACCGAAGGCCTGACCAAGTCGGGCGGCCGCAACAATCATGGTCGCATCACCGCACGCTTCATCGGCGGTGGTCACAAGCGTTCGTACCGCATCATCGACTTCAAGCGCCGCAAGTTCGACGTCGTCGGCACGGTCGAGCGCATTGAGTACGATCCGAACCGCACCGCCTTCATCGCGCTGATCAAGTATGATGATGGCGAGCTGTCCTACATCATCGCTCCGCAGCGTCTGGCTCCCGGCGACAAGATCGTCTCCGGTGAATCGGTCGACGTGAAGCCGGGCAATGCGATGCCGCTGGCTTCGATGCCGGTCGGCACCATCGTCCACAACATCGAGCTGAAGCCGGGTAAGGGCGCTCAGGTCGCCCGTTCGGCAGGTGGTTACGGTCAGCTGGTCGGTCGTGACCAGGGCATGGCGATCCTGCGCCTCAACTCGGGCGAGCAGCGTGTCGTTCACGGCTCCTGCATGGCCACTGTCGGTGCGGTGTCCAATCCGGACCACGGCAACATCAATGACGGCAAGGCCGGTCGCACGGTTTGGCGTGGCAAGCGCCCGCACAATCGCGGCGTGACCATGAACCCGGTCGACCATCCGCACGGCGGCGGCGAAGGCCGCACCTCGGGTGGCCGCCATCCGGTTTCGCCCTGGGGCAAGCCGACCAAGGGCAAGAAGACGCGGTCCAACAAGGCGACCGACAAGTTCATCCTGCGCTCGCGCCATCAGCGCAAGAGCTAAGAAGAGGTAACGCCAAGTGACTCGTTCGATTTGGAAAGGCCCCTTCATTGACGGCTACCTTCTCAAGAAGGTGGACAAGGTTCGTGAAGGTGGTCGCAATGAGGTGATCAAGATGTGGAGCCGTCGCTCCACCATCCTGCCGCAGTTCGTCGGCTTCACCTTCGGTGTCTACAACGGCCAGAAGCATGTTCCCGTCTCGGTGAACGAGGACATGGTCGGTCACAAGTTCGGTGAATTCGCTCCGACCCGGACCTATTACGGTCACGGCGCGGATAAGAAGGCGAAGAGGAAATAATCATGGGCAAGGCCAAAGCTCCGCGCAGGCTTGCTGATAACGAAGCGCGCGCCGTATTGCGCACGATCCGTATCAGCCCGCAGAAGCTCAACCTCGTTGCCGCGCTGATCCGCGGCAAGAAGGTCGCGACAGCGCTTTCCGATCTCGAATTCTCGGCCAAGCGGATTTCCGGCACGGTCAAGAAGACGCTGGAATCGGCAATCGCCAACGCGGAAAACAACCACGACCTGGATGTCGATGCACTGATCGTGGCGGAAGCCTATGTCGGCAAGTCGATCGTCATGAAGCGGTTCCATGCCCGTGGTCGCGGTCGCGCCAGCCGTATCGAGAAGCCGTTCTCGCACCTCACGATCGTCGTTCGTGAAGTCGAAGAAAAAGGGGAGGCCGCATAATGGGCCAGAAAGTCAATCCGATCGGTCTTCGCCTCGGCATCAACCGCACCTGGGATTCGCGCTGGTTCGCGAACACCGGCGAGTACGGCAAGCTGCTGCATGAGGACATCAAGATCCGCAAGTATCTCGAGAAGGAGCTCAAGCAGGCTGCCATCTCGAAGGTCGTGATCGAGCGTCCGCACAAGAAGTGCCGCGTCACCATCCACGCCGCGCGCCCGGGTCTGATCATCGGCAAGAAGGGCGCCGACATCGAGAAGCTTCGCAAGAAGCTGATGGAGATGACGAAGTCCGAGACGCACCTCAACATCGTTGAAGTGCGCAAGCCGGAAATCGACGCGACCCTGGTCGCCCAGTCGATCGCCCAGCAGCTCGAGCGTCGTATCGCGTTCCGCCGCGCCATGAAGCGCGCCGTTCAGTCGGCGATGCGCCTCGGTGCCGAAGGCATCCGCATCAACTGCGCCGGCCGCCTCGGCGGCGCCGAGATCGCGCGCATGGAATGGTATCGCGAAGGCCGCGTGCCGCTGCATACGCTGCGTGCGGACGTCGACTACGGTACGGCCGAAGCGCACACGGCTTATGGCATCTGCGGCGTCAAGGTCTGGGTGTTCAAGGGCGAAATCCTTGAGCATGACCCGATGGCTTCGGAGCGTCGGGCCAGCGAAAGCGATGCAGCGCATGGCGGTGGTGGTGATCGCGAACGCGGTCGTCGTCGCGAAAACGCCTGAGACATTTAGGAATTTGGAGTTAGAACGATGCTGCAGCCAAAGCGCACAAAGTTCCGCAAGCAGTTCAAGGGCCGTATCCATGGTACCGCAAAGGGCGGCACCAACCTGGATTTCGGTGGTTTCGGGCTGAAGGCGCTTGAGCCGAACCGCGTCACCGCACGTGAGATCGAGGCGGCCCGCCGCGCGATCACGCGTGAAATGAAGCGCGCTGGTCGCGTCTGGATCCGTATTTTCCCGGACGTGCCGGTCACTTCGAAGCCGACCGAAGTCCGCATGGGTAAGGGCAAGGGTGCGGTCGACTACTGGGCGGCGCGCGTCAAGCCGGGCCGTATCATGTTCGAGATCGACGGCGTCAATGAAGAAACCGCCCGTGAGGCACTGCGTCTCGGCGCGGCCAAGCTCTCGGTCAAGACGCGCTTCGTGCAGCGCATCGCAGAATAAGGACGGGCTGATCATGAAAGCCGAAGACATCCGGACCAAGACCCAGGACCAGCTGACCGACGACCTGGCCAGCCTGAAGAAGGAGCAGTTCAACCTGCGCTTCCAGAAGGCCACCGGCCAGCTCGAGAAGACCGCGCGCGTGAGACAGGTCCGTAAGGATATTGCGCGTATCAAGACCATCGCTGCGGAAAAGTCCGCGGCTAAGAAGGCTTAAGGACGAAAACCATGCCAAAGCGCATTCTGCAGGGCACCGTCGTCAGCGACAAGAACGAGAAGACGGTTGTCGTCAAGGTCGAACGGCGCTTCACGCATCCCGTGATGAAGAAGACCGTGCGCATGACCAAGAAGTACAAGGCGCACGACGAGAACAACGCCCACAAGGTAGGCGATCAGGTGTTCATCCAGGAATCGAAGCCGATTTCCAAGGACAAGCGCTGGATCGTCGTGTCTTCGGACCAAGCCTGACCTCGGGCGTAAACAACGAATTTTGGACAGACCGGGGAGGGGCTTTGAGCCCATCCCGTTAGAAGAGAAGAAGGCGGCCAGTCATGATTCAGATGCAAACAAACCTCGACGTCGCGGATAATTCCGGCGCCCGTCGTGTCATGTGCATCAAGGTGCTGGGCGGCTCGAAGCGGAAATACGCTTCCGTGGGCGACATCATCGTGGTGTCGATCAAGGAAGCCATTCCGCGCGGCCGCGTGAAGAAGGGCGATGTGATGAAGGCGGTCGTGGTTCGCACGGCCAAGGACATCCGCCGCCCGGACGGCAGCGTGATCCGTTTCGACAAGAACGCGGCCGTTCTCGTCGACAACAAGAAAGAGCCGATCGGCACGCGTATCTTCGGACCGGTTCCGCGCGAACTCCGCGCCAAGAACCACATGAAGATCATCTCGCTCGCGCCTGAAGTGCTGTAAGGAGCCGGACCAATGCAAAAGATTAGAAAAGGCGACAAGGTCGTCGTGCTGGCCGGCAAGGACAAGGGCCGTTCGGGCGAAGTCCTCTCGGTGCAGCCGAAGGAAGACACCGCGCTGGTGCGCGGCGTCAACATGATCCGTCGTCACCAGAAGCAGTCCCAGTCCCAAGAGGGCGGGATCATCACCAAGGAAGCGCCGATCCAGCTGTCGAACATCGCGCTGGCCGACCCCAAGGATGGCAAGCCGACCCGCGTCGGCTTCATCTTCCAGAAGGACGGCAAGAAGGTGCGCGTCGCCAAGCGCTCGGGAGAAGTCATCAATGGCTAAGGCTCAAACCACGAAGCCCAAGGCTGAAAGCAAACAGTCCAAGGCTCAGAACACGCCGCGCCTCAAGCAGGTCTACAACGAGACCATCCGCAAGGCGCTGCAGGAACAGTTCGGCTACGACAACGAGATGCAGGTTCCGCGCATCGACAAGATCGTGCTGAACATGGGCGTTGGCGAAGCGACCGCCGATTCGAAGAAGCCTTCGATCGCGGCCGAAGACCTGGCGATGATCGCCGGCCAGAAGGCCGTCGTCACCCGCGCCCGCAATTCGATCGCCGGCTTCAAGGTCCGCGAGAAGATGCCGATCGGTGCCAAGGTCACGTTGCGCAAGGAACGCATGTACGAGTTCCTCGACCGCCTCGTGAACATCGCACTGCCGCGCGTCCGCGACTTTCGCGGACTGAATCCGAAGAGCTTCGATGGCCGTGGCAACTACGCCATGGGCATCAAGGAACACATCGTGTTCCCGGAGATCAACTACGACAAGGTTGATCAGATCTGGGGCATGGACGTCATCGTTTGTACGACTGCGAAGACGGACGACGAAGCCAGGGCATTGCTCAAGGCCTTCAACTTCCCCTTCCGCCAGTAACGGCAGCGAGAAAAGGAAAAATCTGAAATGGCAAAGACCAGCTCAGTCGAGAAGAACAACAGGCGCCGCAAGCTTGCCGACCAGTACGGTCCCAAGCGGGCTGCGCTCAAGGCGATCATCATGGATCAGTCCAAGCCGATGGAAGAGCGTTTCCGCGCTCAGCTGAAGCTTGCCGCCATGCCGCGCAACTCGGCCAAGATCCGCATCCGCAACCGCTGCGAAGTCACCGGCCGTCCGCGCGCCTACTATCGCAAGCTCAAAGTATCGCGCATCGCGCTTCGTGATCTCGGCAATAACGGCCAGATCCCGGGCCTGGTCAAGTCGAGCTGGTAAGGAGGACATAACATGTCATTGAGCGATCCTCTCGGCGATATGCTGACCCGCATCCGCAACGCGTATGGCCGCAAGAAGTCGAGCGTTTCGACGCCGGCTTCGCGTCTGCGCACCCGCGTCCTCGACGTGCTGAAGGCTGAAGGCTATATCCGCGATTACAGCCAGACCGACTTCGACAACGGCAAGTCCGAAATCGAGATCGAGCTGAAGTATTTCGACGGCGCGCCGGTCGTGCGCGAAATCGCCCGCGTCTCGAAGCCAGGCCGCCGCGTCTATGTTTCGGCCAAGTCGATTCCGCAGGTCGCCAACGGCCTCGGCATCGCCATCCTTTCGACACCGAAGGGCGTGATGGCCGACCATGAAGCACGTGAACAGAACGTCGGCGGTGAGATCCTCTGCCAGATCTTCTGATCTGGCAGTTGACCGCAAAGTGGAATCCGGTCTTCGGATCGTTCCCGAAGACAGAGACCTGAAACAAGAGAAGTGACGAGGACAACAAAATGTCTCGTATTGGAAAGAAACCCGTTTCGCTGCCGCAGGGCGTGACCGCGACCGTCAACGGCCAGACCGTGACGGCGAAGGGCCCCAAGGGTGAGCTGAAGTTCGTGGTGAACGACGAAGTGCTGGTCAAGATGGAAGGCAGCGAGATCGCTGTCCAGCCGCGCGACCAGACCAAGACCGCCCGCTCCAAGTGGGGCATGTCGCGCACGCAGATCGTCAACATCCTGCAGGGCGTCAAGGACGGTTTCGAGAAGAAGCTCGAGATCACCGGCGTCGGCTATCGCGCGGCACTTCAGGGCAAGAACCTGCAGCTGGCGCTTGGCTTCAGCCATGACGTTGTCTATGAGACGCCGCAGGGCATCACCATCACGGTGCCGAAGCCGACTGAAATCACCGTGGCCGGCATCGACAAGCAGCAGGTCGGCCAGGTTGCGGCCGAGATCCGCGAGTATCGTGGTCCGGAGCCCTACAAGGGCAAGGGCGTCCGCTATGCTGGCGAGAAGATCGTCCGCAAGGAAGGCAAGAAGAAGTAGTGGGCCTGGCCTCGAAAAGTCCAAGACTTTTCGGAAAGGCCAGGTCAGGAAGTGTAACGCCGCGGGGAGCGGTCGCGGGAGGCGCTTTCGCCTACCGCATATGGCGGCCCCCGTTTTTTGAAGGCAAGGAAGACCATCATGGGTACCAAGGAATCCACGCAGCGCCGCGCGCAGCGCGTCCGCCGTCAGATCAAGAAGGTCGCCGGCGAGCGCCCGCGTCTGTCGGTCCACCGCACGTCGAAGAACATCTACGTGCAGGTCATCGACGACGCCAAGGGCCACACCATCGCTGCCGCTTCGACGCTCGAGAAGGACCTCAAGGGTTCGCTCAAGACCGGCGCCGACACCGCCGCCGCCGCCGCGATCGGCAAGCTGATCGCTGAGCGCGCCACCAAGGCCGGCGTCAAGGAAGTCGTCTTCGACCGCGGCGCCTACATTTATCACGGCCGCGTCAAGGCGCTCGCCGAGGCTGCCCGCGAAGGTGGCTTGAGCTTCTAAGCATAGTCCCGAAAAGTTGCAGACTTTTCGGATAGGGATTATGCGAAGAAATTGATTTCGCCCCCGGTGACCCACAGAGGCACCGGATCTTATCAGCAACCGTGCTTCCGGAAAAAAACAAGGAACAGGATATGGCACAGGAACGTAGGGATGGCGGCCGCGGCCGCGATCGTGAAGAACGCGATGACGGCATGGTGGACAAGCTCGTCCACATCAACCGCGTCGCCAAGGTCGTCAAGGGCGGCCGTCGCTTCGGTTTTGCAGCACTCGTCGTCGTCGGCGACCAGAAGGGCCGCGTCGGCTTTGGTCACGGCAAGGCGCGCGAAGTGCCGGAAGCCATCCGCAAGGCAACTGAATCGGCCAAGCGCGACATGATCTTCGTGCCGCTGCGCTCGGGGCGTACGCTGCATCACGACGTCGAAGGACGCTGGGGTGCTGGACGCGTGCTGCTGCGCGCCGCCAAGCAAGGTACCGGCATCATCGCCGGCGGCCCGATGCGCGCTGTCTTCGAGACGCTCGGCATGCATGACGTGGTCGCCAAGTCGATGGGTTCGTCGAACCCCTACAACATGGTTCGCGCCACATTCGACGCGCTGAAGAGCCAGATGCATCCCAAGGATGTGGCTGCTGCTCGCGGCATCAAGTATTCGACCCTTCAGGCCCGCCGCGGCACCGCCGTTGCGGCTGAAGAATAGTCGATCTGACCAGGGATTTTGACCATGGCCAAGAAAGCAACCAAGACCATCACCGTTGAGCAGATCGGTTCGCCGATCCGCCGCCCGAAGGAACAGCGCGCAACGCTGGTCGGCCTCGGCCTCAACAAGATGCACAAGCAGCGCACGCTGGAAGATACGCCCTCCGTGCGCGGCATGATCGCTGCCGTCCAGCATCTCGTCCGCGTCGTGGACGAGGGCTGAGCCAGAGCGCAGGAGAACTCAGATGAAACTCAACGATCTGCGTGACAAGGACGGCGCGACGCACTCCAAGAAGCGTCTCGGCCGTGGTATCGGCTCCGGCTCGGGCAAGACCGGCGGTCGCGGCGTCAAGGGCCAGAAGGCGCGCTCCGGCGTCGCCATCAACGGCTTCGAGGGTGGCCAGATGCCGCTCTATCGGCGCCTGCCGAAGCGTGGCTTCAACAACATCTTCGCCAAGAGCTTCACCGTCGTGTCGCTGGCCCGCATCCAGGTGGCCATCGATGCCAAGAAGCTCGACGCCAAGGCGACCGTGACGGCTGAATCGCTGGTTGCCGCCGGCGTCATCCGCCGCGTCAAGGACGGCGTGCGCATCCTCTCGGACGGCGAGATCAAGGCGAAGCTCGCCTTTGACGTCGCCGGCGCCTCCAAGGCCGCGATCGAAAAGATCGAAAAGGCCGGCGGTTCGGTCAAGCTGCCGCAGGAAAAGGCAGCTGCCGAGTAACGGCAATTTGAAGCGCGGTCGGCAGGAGTGGGATCCGTTTTTGCTCACGATTGCGCTTTGATCTGCTCAGCGAGGCGGCCGCGTCAACGCGGCCGCTTGCATGTTTAGAGCCCGGAGCTTATCTCGTGAGCTTCGGTGAAACGCGCCGCCTGACCTCAGGGCCATCAAGCGTTACCAAGCGGAGAATCAGGCATGGCTTCGGCTGCTGAACAATTAGCCTCGAATCTGAATTTCTCGGCCTTCGCCAAGGCGGAGGATTTGAAGAAGCGCATCTGGTTCACGATCGGCGCGCTGCTTGTCTATCGCCTCGGCACCTACATCCCGCTTCCCGGTATCAATCCCGACGCCTTCGCCCAGGCCTTCTCTTCGCAGAGCAAGGGCGTGCTCGGCATGTTCAACATGTTCGCCGGCGGCGCCGTGCAGCGCATGGCGATCTTTGCGCTCGGCATCATGCCTTACATCTCCGCGTCCATCATCATGCAGCTGATGACCTCGGTCATCCCGTCACTGGAAGCGCTGAAGAAGGAAGGCGAACAGGGCCGCAAGGTCATCAACCAATACACGCGCTACGGCACCGTGCTGCTTGCGCTGGTTCAGGCCTATGGCATTTCTGTCGGTCTGGAAGGCGGCAACGGCATCGTCAGCGATCCCGGCATGTTCTTCCGCATCTCGACCGTCGTCACGCTGGTCGGCGGCACCATGTTCCTGATGTGGCTGGGCGAGCAGATAACCGCGCGCGGCATCGGCAACGGCATTTCGCTGATCATCTTCTCCGGTATCGTCGCCGGCCTGCCGCACGCCATCTCCGGCACGCTGGAGCTTGGCCGCACCGGCGCGCTGTCGACCGGCCTGATCCTGGCGATCATCGTGCTGGCCGTCGTCGTCATCGCGCTCATCGTGTTCTTTGAGCGCGCCCAGCGCCGCTTGCTGATCCAGTATCCGAAGCGCCAGGTCGGCAACCGCATGTTCCAGGGCGATACCTCGCATCTGCCTCTGAAGCTCAACACGTCGGGTGTCATTCCGCCGATCTTCGCCTCGTCGCTGCTGTTGCTGCCGGCCACCGTCGCGGGCTTCTCGCAGACGACCAACATGCCGGCCTGGGCAAGCACCATTCTGGCCGCACTCGGACATGGCCAGCCGCTCTACATGGCATTCTATGCGGCGATGATCGCGTTCTTCGCTTTCTTCTACACTGCGATTGTCTTCAACCCGAAGGACACCGCCGACCAGCTCAAGAAGCATTCAGGCTTCATCCCGGGTTATCGTCCGGGCGAGCGCACCGCCGATTACATCGATTACGTTCTCACCCGCATCACCGTCGTTGGCGCCATCTATCTGGTGCTGGTGTGCCTGCTGCCGGAGTTCCTGATCTCGGCGACTGGCGTACCATTCTACCTTGGTGGCACATCGCTTCTGATCGTGGTCAGTGTCACGCTCGATACGGTTGCGCAGATTCAGGGCCACCTGATCGCGCACCAGTATGAAGGCCTGATCAAGAAGTCGAAGCTGCGCGGGGGGAAGAAAGCCAGATGAGGTTGATATTGCTTGGGCCGCCAGGAGCGGGCAAGGGGACGCAAGCACAAAGACTGGTAGAAAAACACGGCATACCCCAGCTCTCGACGGGCGACATGCTGCGTGCTGCCGTCCAGGCAGGCACCGAAGTCGGCAAGCGCGCCAAGGCGGTGATGGATGCCGGTGAACTGGTGTCCGACGCGATCGTCAACGCGATCGTCGCCGAGCGTATCGATCAGCCCGACTGCGCCAAGGGATTCATCCTCGACGGCTATCCGCGGACCCTGGTGCAGGCGGATGCGGTCGAGCAGATGCTGTTGGATCGCTCCCAGGCCCTCGACGCCGTCATTGAGCTCGTGGTCGACGACAAGGCCCTGGTTGGCCGGATCGTCAAGCGCGCCGACGAGGCGCAGGCGGCCGGCCTTCCCGTTCGCAAGGACGACAATCCGACCGTGTTCGAAGAGCGCCTGAGGGAATATTACAAGAAGACGTCGCCGCTGATTGGGTACTATTATGCCAAGGGCAAGCTCCGCAGTGTCGACGGCATGGCCGATATCGACGCCGTGACGGAACAGATCGAAGCGGTGCTCAAGGACGCAGTGCGGGGAAATTAACGATTGCACTTGACGGAGGCGGTTCGCTGCGGTATGGCGGCCCGTCTTCCTATCAGGCATGAGCTTTGCTTGTCCGCAAGGGCAAGGCAGCCGTATTGAACTGGAAACTCCCGCATGGGCCGGCCTCCACCGGACGCGGGGCAACTTAAGACAGCGCCGAGCCTGCCTTGTTTTTGAGGATTGGCTGGCCCACATGGAGAAGGAAAGAACATGGCTCGTATAGCCGGCGTCAACATTCCGACCAACAAGCGCGTTGTCATTGCGCTTCAGTACATTCACGGCATTGGCAAGCGGTTCGCCCAGGAGATCGTCGACAAGGTCGGCATTCCGGCCGAGCGTCGCGTCAACCAGCTGACCGACGCGGAAGTGCTGCAGATCCGCGAAACCATCGACCGCGATTACCAGGTCGAGGGCGACCTGCGCCGCGAAGTCTCTATGAACATCAAGCGGCTCATGGACCTCGGCTGCTACCGCGGCCTGCGTCACCGCCGCTCGCTGCCGGTCCGCGGCCAGCGCACGCATACCAATGCGCGCACCCGCAAGGGCCCGGCCAAGTCGATCGCCGGCAAGAAGAAGTAATTTGTTAGGGGAATAAGGGAGTAGGGGAGTAAGGCAGTAGGGAATGCCCATCAATCGGGCCGCACTTTTCCCTACTCCCTTACTGCCCTATTCCCCTACTCCCTTACGAAGGTGGAGCCGCTGGCATTACGGCGGTGTAGAGATCAACTGAAAGGACTATCATGGCCAAGGAAGCCGCTCGTGTTCGCCGTCGCGAACGCAAGAACATCTCGTCGGGCGTTGCCCACGTCAATTCGACCTTCAACAACACGATGATCACCATCACCGACGCGCAGGGCAATTCGATTGCCTGGTCGTCGGCCGGTGCCCAGGGCTTCAAGGGTTCGCGCAAGTCGACCCCGTTCGCTGCCCAGATGGCTGCCGAGGATGTTGCCAAGAAGGCCCAGGAACACGGCATGCGCATGCTCGAAGTCGAGGTCTGCGGGCCCGGCTCCGGTCGTGAATCGGCACTGCGCGCCCTGCAGGCCGCCGGCTTCACCATCACGTCGATCCGTGATGTGACGCCGATCCCGCACAATGGCTGCCGCCCGCGCAAGAAGCGTCGCGTCTAAGCATTTACCGAACGCCGCGCGAGCGCCCTTGGGCGCTCCTCCGCGGCATTCCAGGTCGCCCGCCACGATTGGATGGTGGCGGGTCAACGGAAGGAAAGCATCATGATCCAGAAAAATTGGCAGGAACTGATCAAGCCGAACAAGATCGAGTTCTCGTCGAAGAAGAAGACGCTGACCACGCTGGTCGCCGAGCCTCTCGAGCGTGGCTTTGGCCTGACGCTGGGCAACGCGCTGCGCCGCGTGCTTCTGTCTTCGCTGCGCGGTGCGGCTGTTACCGCCGTGCAGATCGACGGCGTTCTGCATGAATTCTCGTCCATCGCCGGTGTGCGCGAGGACGTGACCGACATCGTCCTCAACATCAAGGAAATCGCCATCCGCATGGAAGGCGATGGTCCCAAGCGCATGGTCGTTCGCAAGCAGGGACCGGGTGCGGTTCTCGCCGGCGACATCCAGACGGTTGGCGACGTCGAGATCCTCAACCCCGACCACGTCATCTGCACGCTGGACGAAGGCGCTGAAATCCGCATGGAATTCACCGTCGACACCGGCAAGGGTTACGTGCCGGCCGACCGCAACCGCGCCGAAGACGCGCCGATCGGTCTCATCCCGGTCGACAGCCTTTATTCGCCGGTCAAGAAGGTCTCCTACAAGGTCGAGAACACCCGCGAGGGTCAGGTTCTCGACTATGACAAGCTGACCATGACGATCGACACCGACGGTTCGATCACCGGCGAGGACGCGGTGGCTTTCGCCGCCCGCATCCTGCAGGACCAGCTCGGCTTGTTCGTCAACTTCGACGAGCCGCAGAAGGAAGTCGCCGCCGAGGCCGTCACCGAGCTCGCCTTCAACCCGGCGCTGCTCAAGAAGGTCGACGAGCTCGAGCTTTCGGTGCGTTCGGCCAACTGCCTGAAGAACGACAACATCGTCTATATCGGCGACCTGATCCAGAAGACCGAAGCCGAGATGCTCCGCACCCCGAACTTCGGCCGCAAGTCGCTGAACGAGATCAAGGAAGTCCTGGCGGCGATGGGCCTGCACCTCGGCATGGAAGTGCCGGACTGGCCGCCGGAAAATATCGAAGACCTCGCCAAGCGTTACGAAGACCAATATTGAGCATGAATTCCAAGGATGGGCGGCGTGGGCCGCTCGATCCGACGGTCATGCGGAAAACCATCAGAGGCCACGGCCTCTTGAACAACTGAAGAAGGAAAAGAGCCATGCGCCACGGTTTCAAAGGCCGTCGCTTCGCCCGAAGCATTAGCCATCGCAAGTCGATGTTCGCCAACCTCGCCGTGTCGCTGCTCGAGCACGAGCAGATCGTCACGACCTTGCCGAAGGCGAAGGACCTGCGTCCGATCGTCGAGAAGCTGGTGACGCTCGGCAAGCGCGGCGACCTGCACGCCCGCCGCCAGGTCATTGCCCAGATCGGCAATGAAGGCGTCGTCAAGCGTCTGTTCGACACCATCGCGCCGCGTTACGCCAACCGCAATGGCGGCTATCTGCGTATCATGAAGGCGGGCTTCCGTCACGGTGACAACGCCGCCATGGCTGTCATCGAGTTCGTCGATCGTGACGTCTCGGCCAAGGGCGCCGGCGACCGCGCTCGCATCGAAGCCGAAGGTGCCGACGCGGATGCCGCAGCCGCATAAGGCTCGGTTTTCCCAATGAGTTCAAAGGGGCCTGCGGGCCCCTTTTTTGTTTTCTGAAAGCAGCAAACCGCGGCGGAATCCGATTTCCTGGCTTGGCCCTGGGGTTTTGGCCCAAAATAGTCGGATTTCAGCGGCTTAGCCTTTCATTTTGCACAATCGTCGGGACAATGCCCCCGAACCTGCCTTGGAGGATTCGCGAATGCGCGCCAGAAGACTGCCCTTTGTTCTGCTTTTCGCCGTCATGGCGTTTGCGGCCGCACCGGTGGTCAGGCAAGCATTGGCCGAGGATACCAAGACGGATCCCGGCCTGTCCGATGTGCTGACCGACCTGCTGCATGGCGTGGAAGGCGAAAACGCCACGGCTGGGCCCGACAAGCGCGTACCCTTCGGCCGCGAGGAGGTGCAATTGTCCTTTGCGCCGCTGGTCAAGCAGACAGCCCCGGCGGTGGTCAACGTCTATGCCTCGCAGACCGCCAAGGTGACGTCGCCTTTCGACGGCGATCCGTTCTTCGAGGAATTCTTCGGCCGCTCGCAGCCGCGTGCGCAGTCTTCGCTCGGCTCCGGCGTGCTGGTCGATCCGACCGGCGTCGTGGTCACCAATTACCACGTCATCAAGGATGCCGACCGGGTCAAGGTGGCGACGGCGGACGGACGCGAGTTCGACAGCAAGGTGCTGCTCAAGGACGAGACACTCGACCTCGCCGTGCTCAAGATCACCTCGGACAAGCCGTTTCCGGTTATCGCCATCGGCGATTCCGACGCGCTTGAGGTCGGCGACCTGCTGCTGGCCATCGGCAACCCCTTCGGCGTCGGCCAAACCACCACCAGCGGCATCGTCTCGGCATTGGCCCGCAGCCATATCGGCGTCTCCGATTCCAGCTTCTTCATCCAGACCGACGCCGCCATCAATCCGGGCAATTCCGGCGGTGCGCTGATCAACATGGGCGGCCAGCTGGTGGGCATCAACACCGCCATCTTCAGCCGCAGCGGTGGTTCGATCGGCATTGGCTTTGCCATTCCCTCGAATATGGTTCGCGCTTTTGCCGACGCGGCCAAGGCCGGGCTCGACTTCTTCGAGCGGCCCTATGTCGGCGCCGAGTTCGAAGCGGTGACGCCGCAGATCGCCGAATCGCTCGGCATGGAGAAGCCGACCGGTGCGCTGGTCTCGTCGGTCGAAGCGACCGGTCCGGCCGCCAAGGCAGGGCTCAAGCCCGGCGACGTGGTGCTGCAGCTCAACGGCAAGCCGGTCGAGAGCATCGAAGCGCTGGACTACCGGATGGCGACGCTGTCGATCGGTACCACCGCCAATTTCGCGGTTTTGACCAAGGGCCAGCAAGCGGCGATGGATATAGCGCTGGAGCGTGCTCCGGAAGGCATGAAGGCTGCCGAGGTGACGCTGCATGGCCGCAGCCCGTTTTCGGGCGCCAAGGTCGCGGAGCTGTCGCCCCGGCTCGCGCAGCGGCTTGGCCTGCGCACGGACATCAAGGGCGTCACCGTGGTCGACATCAACCGCGATTCTCCGGCCGCCGATTTCGGCTTCCAGCCGGGCGACATCGTGCGTGAGGTGAACGGCACCACCATCGATACCGCGGCGACCCTGGAGCTGGCGGCCAAGACGGATACGCGCTGGTGGCGCTTTACCGTCGAGCGCGGCGGGCAGATAATGCGTCAGGTGTTGCGTTATTAGGGCTGGGCTCCGTGCATTCGGGCTCATGCTCCAACGAAAAAGAAGTGCATGGCCGATCTGTTCAGCGTCGATGAACCGGAAAAGACCCCGCCCGGGCGGCCGCTGGCCGACAGGCTGCGGCCGAGAAACCTTGGCGAGGTCGTCGGCCAGGAGCATCTGACCGGCCCTGACGGCGCGCTGACCCGATTGATCGGTTCCGGCTCGCTCGGCTCGATGATCTTCTGGGGGCCGCCCGGCACCGGCAAGACCACCGTAGCGCGCCTGCTTGCCGGCGAAACCAGCCTGGCCTTCGAGCAGATATCGGCTGTCTTTTCCGGCGTCGCCGACCTGAAAAAGGTGTTCGAAGCGGCCAAATTGCGCCGCACCAATGGCCGCCAGACCTTGCTGTTCGTCGACGAGATCCATCGCTTCAACCGTGCCCAGCAAGACAGCTTTCTCCCGGTCATGGAGGACGGGACAGTCGTGCTGGTTGGCGCCACGACCGAAAACCCGTCCTTCGAACTGAATGCCGCTTTGTTGTCACGCGCGCGCGTTCTGGTCTTCCATTCGCTTGGCGAGGAGAGCATCTCCAAGCTGATGGTGCGGGCGGAGGAGACCGAGGGCAGGGCGCTGCCGCTCGACGACGAGGCGCGGGCCATGCTCATCCGCATGAGCGATGGCGACGGCCGGGCGTCGCTGACGCTCGCGGAAGAAGTCTGGCGGGCAGCCAAACCCGGCGAGGTCTTCGATCCCGAGGGTCTGCAGCGCATCGTCCAGCGCCGCGCTCCGATCTACGACAAGGGCCAGGACGGCCATTACAATCTGATCTCGGCGCTGCACAAATCGGTACGCGGTTCAGACCCTGACGCGGCTCTCTACTATCTCGCACGCATGTTCGATGCGGGCGAGGATCCACTCTATCTAGGCCGCCGGCTGGTGCGCATGGCCATGGAAGACATCGGCCTTGCCGACCCGCAGGCGCTTGTCGTCGCCAATGCCGCCAAGGATGCCTACGACTATCTCGGCTCGCCCGAGGGCGAGCTGGCTTTTGCCGAGGCCACCGTCTATCTCGCCACCGCGCCCAAATCCAACGCCGTCTACAATGCTTTCAAGGCCGCCACGCGGGCCGCCAAGGAACACGGCTCGCTGCTGCCGCCCAAGCACATCCTCAACGCGCCGACAAAGCTGATGAAAGCGGAGGATTACGGCGCCGGCTATCGTTACGACCATGACGAGCCGGACGCCTTTTCGGGGCAGGATTATTTTCCGGAGAAGATGGGCCGCCAGACCTTCTATGATCCGCCCGAGCGCGGCTTCGAGCGCGATATCAGGAAGCGGCTCGACTATTGGGCGAAGCTGCGCAAGGAGCGGGAATAGCGGGTTTGCGTGAGGCCGTTGACCAGATCCGCCAGGCAGCCAGCCGGCCACGATAGCAGGGCCGTTGTGTGGTAACCCAAAAAACCTTATCAAGGCGCACGGCCGGGCGGTGGCCGTTGCCTTGATTTGGGCACCTCATTCGCAACAGGATCGCGCTTCGCGCGTGGAAAAATGACAAAAACCCTTCGCAAATCCCTTCGCAAGTTCGCCATTGCCATCCCGCTTCTCGCCCTTGGCTTCTATTTCATTCCCATCCTGACGACGATCTTCATCATCTGCGGCCTGATCGACGTGCTGCGCAACGACCGCAAGGATCTGTCGCTGTTCTCAGGCTATTTTCTCGGCAACGGCCTGTTCACCTGGCTGCTTTCGCCGTTCAATCTGCTGGTCGACCTCATGTGCTACAGAAATCCGGGCGTCTGGAAGCTGGAGCAGTTTCCCGCCGACTATCAGCGCGAGGTCAACGAGGTCCTGGACATCTTCAAAGCGCGCAAGGATGAGATCATTGCCGACATCGACGCCAATTTCGGCGCCGGCCGGCGCGGCATGTATGTCTACCAGTGGTACGGCAAGCACAGGATCGATAATGTCGCCGAGTTCAACAAGGATTTCAAATATATCAAGACCATAGCCGTTTCCGTCTTCAGCAAGCGCGAATCGACGTCCTGGCATTTCGGCCCGCTGCGGCTCAGCCTGCGCATCCTCTACAATCTGATCCCGGTGAAGTCGGAGATTTTCGTCGAGTGCGGCAACGTCAAGAATTACTGGTACGACAATCCGCTGTTCATCTTCGACGACACGCTGCTGCATCGCTCGGTCAACGAGTATGACGGCCGCCGCTACTGCGTGTTCATGGACATTATCAGGCCGTCTCCGGTTCCCCGTCTCATCGCGGGCATGCTCGCCATCGTCTCGGTCAGCGTCGAGCGCATCAATTCCATGTTCTACAAGAACTGGAAGATGATCGGCTCGACCAAGCCGAAAAATGCCGGGACGACCTGAGCTTTAGAGAACCGGCGCTGCCGGCGGCATTTGGGTGCTCCGCATGTGAGATTTGGCCCATCCTTGTGGCCGCTCATGCGCCGGAACGGCTCCTGGCTGCATGAACGGCGGCCCCGGGCTGACTTTGACAGTTCTGCCTCTCCCCTCCTGGCGGCTTCAAGTGACGAAGAACAGATCTCTCGGATTTTGGGCAACGACCTATGTGTGCACCGCTCTGCTGGGAGTTGCTCTTGCTCTCACCTATGTAGGGCTTGAACAGCCTGTCTATTACTGGGACTTCGCTGCCTATTTCGACACGTTCAGCCAGCAAGGCACGCTCTTGGTTCAGAGCCCTCTCGAATGGCTCAGCCACCTGAGAACCTCGATAGCCACGGATGACTACAGTGCGGCGATCCTGGTGCCGCTGATGCCGTTTCACATCATTTTTGGCGATTCGAGGTTTTCCTACATCGCCGGAACAGTCGCTGTTTATCTGGTCCCGACCGCTCTTCTCATCGGCAGAATAAGCTATCTGGAGGCGGCGACCGGAACATCTTCATGCCGAAGCTGGCTCACCGTATGGATTGCGGCCTTTCTCTACACGCCCTTCTGGGCGGCGACGCTCCGTGGGTTGCCTGACATTGCCGGCTGTTTCGCGCTTTGCGCGGCAACCTATTTTCTCTGGAAATCGAGGTTCCTGACCCATGAACCGGTGATCAGCGGAATACGTGTCGGCGTATGCCTGTGGTTGGCATTCGTGCTGCGCCGCTGGTACGCCTATCCCGTCATCGGGGTCGGAATTTCCGCAGCCTTCTTCTGTTTTCTGCAGGCGAAAGACCGGGACTTTCCGGCACTCCGCAATGCCGCCGTCGGGAGCCTGTGTGCGATCCTCGTGGTATCGGAGCCGCGCTGACCTTCCAGCAACCCCTGATCCTCAAGATACTGGGAACCAGCTATGGCGACCTTTACAGCGGATACAAGACAAACTTCGGTTCACAGCTTGGCCAGGTAGGATCGCGGCTCAGCTATGTGAACTGGCTGTTGATCGTATTTGGCCTTTACATCTCCATCATACGCCGAAAAACAGATTTTCCCTGTTCTGTGCCGTTGCTTCGGCACTCACCTTCGTCCTCTTCACCCGCATGCAGGACCCGGATCGCCATCATTCGGTGCCAGTATTTCTTTGGCTCTTTCCTGCCTACGCCCAGGCAATCGTTGCGATCGTTTCGATGCCGGCACTGAGATCGCTATGGTCGAACGCCGCGATAGCCGTTGCCGCCGGGCTGGCGTTTTTCGGTACTTTTTTCCCGACTGGCCGCCAGGTGCTGTCACCGATCAGCTACGTCTTTGCCAGCGAAGCCACGCTCCCGCTGCACCTCGACACTCTTCCAGAATACAGGCGCCTTATCGATGACCTTCTTGGAAAGATGGGACCTGAGGACCGGTTGTCGGTGTTTGCATCCAGCGGGATGATGAGCGATTCATTGCTGTATGAAATGGACAAGGACCTTTACCCTCGCATCGAGTGGGCTTGTCAGGTCGATAGTCGCGATCGATTCAGACCGGCGACGTTGAAGTCCAAATACGTTGTCGTGACCGACCCGCCCGTTATCCATCTGCAGCCGGGCGCGCAGCTCTGTGTCTCGATACCGGACCAATACATTGTCGAGGGCAAAGGCATCGCCGCAGCATACAGGCGCATCGCGGCGTACCAGCTGTCCGGCGACGTCAAGGGCTACCTCTACGAACAGGTGCGCCCAATCGGCAAAGCGGAGATCGATGACCTCTATAACGAGTTCAGGAAAAAATATCCGAGATGGGCAACGCCTGAGTGGTGACGAACTCGGCCGATCCGTGCGGTTGCGCGCGCAACAAGGGATTGACCGGGCAGCCGTGCGGGGGCAGTAAACGGTCATGTTCAATCTGCTTCTCGTCGTCGTCGGTGGCGGCATCGGTGCCGGAATTCGTCACCTCACCAACATCGGCGCATTGCGCCTTGTCGGCCCAAACTATCCCTGGGGCACGATGGCCATCAACGTCATCGGCTCCTTCGCCATGGGGCTGTTCATCGCCTCCATGATGCGCCGTGGCGGATCGAACGAGGTCAGGCTGTTCGTTGCTACCGGCATTCTTGGCGGCTTCACCACCTTCTCCGCCTTTTCGCTCGATTTCGCGACGCTGTGGGAGCGGGGAGCCACGCTGCCTGCACTGGCTTATGCCCTTGCCAGCGTCGTTGGCGCCATTATCGCCCTGTTTCTGGGACTTTGGCTCGCAAGAAGCCTGCCTTAGTGCTATTGCCGCGCCAAGAACAGGCCGAGCTTCGCTCGGGAAACGGATAAGCGACAAAAAACATGGCAGGCGTTGAACAGATCACGGTGGAGGCCGGCGAGGCGGGCATGCGGCTCGACCGCTGGTTCAAGACCCATTTCCCGGGCCTTGGTTTCGGCCATTTGCAGAAGCTTCTGCGCTCCGGCCAGATCCGTGTCGACGGCGGCCGGGTCAAGGCCGACACCCGTGTCGAGCCCGGCCAGATGGTTCGCGTCCCACCGCTCGAGGTCGACAAGAAGGGCGAGAGTGCGCTGACCGGCCACTCGATCCGCAACCAGGGCGATGCCGATGTTCTCGCCAAGATGCTGATCCATGAGGACCCTAAGGTTTTCGTCTTCAACAAGCCGGCGGGCCTTGCGGTGCAGGGCGGCTCGGGCGTCACCCGCAATGTCGACGACATGCTGGAAGCCTGGCGCAACCAGAAGGGCGAGAAGCCCAGATTGGTTCACAGGCTCGACCGCGACACTTCGGGTGTTCTGGTCGTCGCCCGTAGCCGGCTGGCCGCCATGAAGCTCTCGGAAGCGTTTCGCGCCCGCGAGACCAAGAAGACCTATTGGGCGCTGGTTAAGGGCGTGCCGCCCAAGCGCGAGGACAAGATCTCGACCTGGCTGATCAAGGAGCCGACGCCGGACGGTGACCGCGTGCGGGTCGCCGCGCATGGTGAAAAGGGCGCCGACCACGCTGTGTCCTACTACCGCATCATCGAGCAGGCGGCGCAGACGATGACCTGGCTGGAGATGGAGCCTTATACCGGCCGCACCCACCAGCTTCGCGTTCATGCCGCCCACATCGGCTGTCCGATCCTGGGCGATCCGAAATATTTCGAGGCCGACACCAACTGGGACTTTCCCGGCGGCATTCAAAACCGCCTGCATCTGCATGCGCGCCGCATCATCATTCCGCATCCCGACAAGGGCGTCATCGATGTCACCGCGCCAATGCCGCCGCACATGCGACAGAGCTGGAACCTGATCGGCTTCGACGACGCCAGCGCGGAGGACTGATCGTGAGCGGCGCCACCGACGGGCTCGCCACCGATACGCTTGATCGTCGCGACACGGTCGACATGGCCGCCGCCGCCATCATGGTCGGGCTGACCTTTTCCTGGGGGCTGAATTACGTCGCCGCCAAGATCTCCTACGCTGGCTATGATCCGGTTTTCCTATCGATCGCGCGCTCGATCATCGGCGGCCTGTGTGTCTTTGCCTGGTGCCGGTGGCGCGGCATCGCGCTTTTCACGCGCGACGGGACCTTGCTCGCCGGCATCGCGGTTGGCGCGCTTTTCGGCATCGAGTTCCTTTGCCTTTATGTCGGCCTGGAGCATACGACCGTTGCCCGCAACACGCTGCTGGTCAACACGATGCCGTTCTGGATGCTGCTCGGCGGCCATTTCCTGCTTGGCGAGCAGATCACGTTGAGAAAATTCCTTGGCCTGCTGCTGGCCTTTGCCGGGCTTGCCGCGGTGTTTTCCGACAAGCTCGGCGGCGGCGGAGACATGCTGTTCGGCGATCTCCTGAGCCTCGGCTCCGGATTCTTCTGGGCTTTGACCAACATCCTCATCAAGCGGTCGAAGCTGGTCGAGGCGAGCGCCGAAAAGCTTCTGCTTTACCAGCTCGCCGGGGCAGCGATCGTAGGCGTCTTGGTGCTGCCTCTCGCCGGCCCGCCCGTTCGCGATCCGACCGTGCTGCCGACTTTGGCGCTGCTTTTCCAGGCTGTCTACATCGTCGCCTTCACCTATGTGCTGTGGTTCTGGCTGCTGCGGCGCTATCCGGCATCAGGCCTGTCCAGTTTCACCTTCCTGTCGCCGGTTTTCGGCGTGCTGTGCGGCGCCATGTTCTTGAATGAGCCGCTGACCATGCGCATTTTCCTGGCACTTGGCCTAATTGCCGCCGGCCTGATCATCGTCAACCGGCCGGCGCGCAAGCTGACGCCGGTGTAAGAGAGACCTTCATGCGTGATATCCTCAACGACCTCGAAGCGGGCAAATATCTTTCCCATCCCGATCCGGTGCGTCGCGCCCAGATCCAGATGAAGACGCATCTGCCGAAGCGCTTCTACAAGGCCGCCTCTGTCGCACCTGTCGACAATGGGTTTGCCGTGCATCTCGACGGCAAGCCGGTGCGCACCCCGAGCAAGGCGCTGCTGGCGCTGCCTACCGAGGCAGCAGCAGTGCTTGTCGCCGACGAATTCGCCGCCCAAAGCGAGACCATCGATCCGGTGACCATGCCGGTGATGCGTCTCGTCAACACCGCCATCGACGGTGTCGCCAGCGACCCCCAGGCGGTGCTGGAGGATATCCTGCGCTTTGCCTCATCCGATCTGCTCTGCTATCGCGCCGACGCACCGCAAGGGCTGGTGGAGCGGCAGAGCCAGCATTGGGACCCGGTGATAGACTGGGTGAGGGGAACACTCGGGGTCCGCTTCAATCTCGCCGAGGGCATCATCCATGTCGAGCAGCCGCGCGAGACCATCGCCGTGCTGGGCAGCCATCTTGCCCAGCGAACAGAGCCGCTGCGGCTCGCCGCCATCCATGTGATGACGTCGCTGACCGGTTCGGCTCTGCTGGCGCTGGCTGTCGATTTCGGCGAACTCGATGCCGATCCTGCCTGGGCCGCTGCCCATGTCGACGAGGACTGGCAGATCGAGCATTGGGGGCAGGATGCGGAGGCCGTTGCCCGCCGCGCGGCTCGCAAGCGCGACATGATGGCTGCTGTCGGCCTGCTGGAAGCGCTCAAGCGCTAAGGAGTTTTCCCAGCTCGCCCGGATTCATCCCGCAGTGCACCTAATACCAAAGTCATAATCCCAAAGACGCGCTGCCTTTGGCAGGCGCTTTCTGTCATTTTTCCGAATGGCCGTCGTTGAGTCCGTGCTCGGAGGAGAACGCGGACGGTGTCGCGCAGCATCGAGAACGGGTCTCACGGGAGGATAACGCAATGGCAATCGCATCGACCGCCGGCGGAGCAAGCCGCGGCATGACGCGGGAGGAGAAGAAAGTCATCTTCGCTTCCTCGCTCGGCACCGTTTTCGAATGGTATGATTTCTATCTCTACGGCGCATTGGCCGGAGCGATCGGCGCGGCATTCTTCGCCTCCTATCCAGAGGCGACTCGCAACATCTTCACGCTGCTGGTTTTCGCCGCCGGCTTCCTGGTGCGCCCGTTCGGCGCGCTGGTGTTCGGTCGCATT
Organism: Mesorhizobium sp. M0848; assembly: GCF_040319805.1. Lineage (NCBI taxonomy): Bacteria > Pseudomonadati > Pseudomonadota > Alphaproteobacteria > Hyphomicrobiales > Phyllobacteriaceae > Mesorhizobium > Mesorhizobium sp. M0848. Next base: position 24,841 of record NZ_JAMYOM010000038.1, read on the forward strand.
GGCGATCTCGTCGGCCGCAAATACACATTTCTTGTCACCATCCTGATCATGGGCCTGTCGACCTTCCTGGTCGGCCTGCTTCCCGGCTCGGCGAACTGGGGCATTGCGGCGCCCATCATCCTGGTCGGGCTGCGCATGCTGCAGGGCCTGGCGCTCGGCGGTGAGTATGGTGGTGCGGCGACCTATGTCGCCGAGCATGCTCCCGACGATCGCCGCGGCTTCTATACGTCGTGGATTCAGACGACGGCGACGCTCGGCCTGTTCCTGTCGCTGATCGTCATCCTGGTCGTGCAGAATTCGCTGAGCAAGGAGGATTTCGCGGCTTGGGGCTGGCGTATTCCGTTCCTGCTCTCGGCCATACTGCTCGGCATATCGGTCTGGATCCGCCTGTCGCTTGCCGAATCGCCGACTTTCCAGCGCATGAAGGACGAGGGCAAGGGCTCCAAGGCGCCGCTGACGGAAGCCTTCGGCCAGTGGAAGAATGCCAAGATCGCGTTGCTCGCGTTGTTCGGCCTCACCGCCGGCCAGGCTGTGGTCTGGTACAACGGCCAGTTCTACGCGCTGTTCTTCCTGGCGAATGTGCTCAAGGTCGACCCACAGTCGGTCAACATCATGATCGCGATTGCGCTGGCGCTCGGCGCGGTCTTCTTCGTCGTGTTCGGCTGGCTATCCGACAAGATCGGCCGCAAGCCGATCATCATGGCCGGTCTCGCGCTGGCGATCGTCACCACCTTCCCGCTGTTCAAGGCGCTGACATGGGCCGCCAACCCGGCGCTCGCCACCGCCCAGCAGAACACGCGTGCGACGGTGACCGCTGCTCCGGGGGACTGCAAGTTCCAGTTCAATCCAACCGGAACACGCAAGCCTCTCACCTCGTGCGATATTGCGACGGACTTCCTGGCCAAAAGCTCGGTGCCCTATGATATCGTCACGACAGCGGCAGCGGGAACAGCGGCCAGCGTCAAGATCGGCGCCGAGACCGTGACGTCTTACGACGCCGTGGCGGCCGCTGATAAGGCTGCTCCAAGCGATGCGGCTTTCAAGAAGGCGATCAACCTGGCGCTTCAGGACGGCGGTTACCCGCTGAAGCGTGCTGCCGCCAAGGTTGCTGACCAAAAGCTCGACGCCTTTGTCGCGGCCAATCCCGAACTGAAGCTCGACGCGGCAGCCATTCGCGCCGGTGAAAAGGCCACTGTCCCGCTCGCCCAGGCGGTCAAGGACAAGCTGCTGACGGCCGATGAGGCTGCCGGCGCCACGGACGTGACCGTCTACAGTGTTCCGGCGGCCGGTGCGTTCGCGATGTTTGCCGACCCGGCGGCGGTCAACTGGGCAAAGGTCATCGGCATCCTGTTCATCCTGGTCCTCTACGTGACCATGGTCTACGGGCCGATCGCGGCGATCCTGGTCGAGATGTTCCCGACCCGCATCCGCTATACCGGCATGTCGCTGCCCTATCACATCGGGAATGGCTGGTTCGGCGGCCTGCTGCCGGCGATCGTGTTCGCGCTCAGCGCCTCCAAGGGCGATATCTACTACGGCCTCTGGTATCCGGTGGTGATCGCGGCGATGTCGCTGATCATCGGCATGATCTTCGTCAGGGATACGCTGGGAACCAACCTGCACGACAAGCAGTAGCTGACAGCTCCAGCATACAAAGATAAAGCCCGGCGCGAGCAATCGCGCCGGGCTTCCTCTTTTCAGGCCAATTATCCGTTGACGAGGGCTGCTGCCCCTCTGTGTCAGCTCTTGCGGCCCCGGGCCTCATCCTCGATGGCTGCCTCATGGTACCAGCCGTCGCCGAAGTCTGCGCGGGCACCACGCAGCGAGGCAAGCTCTGCCGCAAACTTAGCCCTTCCGCTCAAATTTGAGGCAGAGAGGCGCGCTGCCGCCGGGAACATCAGAATTTTGGCCGACGGTCGTGTGGAAATGATTTCCATGCCGGATTCCTTTCTTCCGCCGAACCTTTTCGATTCAACTTGGTCCAAAGATAAGGTCTGCAATCAAGTTAGGCAATATGCCTATGAAAAGATCAGTATTTGCACACTATTTGTGCAAATAACGATTGTGATGGATCCGGGCGCATTGCTTAGGCGCTCACCGACTTTCGAGCGGATGCCGCGTCAATTTTGCCGCACCCTCCGGACCAAGAATGGCACACGAATTGCATTTTAAGTGTGCGGCAGGCCGTCTGCTGACGGCAGACGCATGTCGACGCCGTTCAGTGTTCGGTGATCAAGCAACGAGAGGCTAGAATGACGAAATACAAGCTCGAGTATATCTGGCTCGATGGATATACCCCGGTCCCCAACCTTCGCGGCAAGACGCAGATCAAGGAATTCGCCGAATTCCCTGATCTTGAGCAGCTGCCGCTGTGGGGCTTCGATGGTTCCTCGACCCAGCAGGCCGAAGGGCACAGCTCCGATTGCGTGCTGAAGCCGGTTGCGGTCTATCCGGATCCCGCCCGCACCAACGGCGTGCTGGTCATGTGCGAAGTCATGATGCCCGATGGCGTGACGCCGCACGCATCCAACAAGCGCGCCACCATCCTCGATGACGAGGGCGCCTGGTTCGGCTTCGAGCAGGAATATTTCTTCTACAAGGACGGCCGGCCGCTCGGCTTCCCCGAGAGCGGCTATCCCGCACCCCAGGGCCCGTACTACACCGGCGTCGGCTATTCCAATGTCGGCTCCATTGCGCGCCAGATCGTCGAGGAGCATCTCGACCTCTGCCTCGCCGCCGGCATCAACCACGAAGGCATCAACGCCGAAGTTGCCAAGGGCCAGTGGGAATTCCAGATTTTCGGCAAGGGCTCCAAGAAAGCCGCCGACCAGATGTGGATGGCCCGCTACCTCATGCAGCGCCTGACCGAGAAGTACGGCATCGACATCGAATACCACTGCAAGCCGCTCGGCGACACCGATTGGAACGGCTCGGGCATGCACGCCAACTTCTCGACCTCCTATATGCGCGAAGTCGGCGGCAAGGCCTATTTCGAAGCGCTGATGGCGGCTTTCGACAAGAACCTGATGGACCACATCGCCGTCTACGGTCCCGACAACGACAAGCGTCTGACCGGCAAGCACGAGACCGCGCCGTGGAACCGGTTCAGCTATGGCATTGCCGACCGTGGCGCCTCGATCCGCGTGCCGCATTCCTTCATCAAAAGCGACTACAAGGGTTATCTGGAAGACCGCCGTCCGAACTCGCAGGGCGACCCCTACCAGATCGCCTCGCAGATCCTGAAGACGATCGCCTCGGTTCCGGCAAGCGCCCAGGTTTCGGCCGCCGCGTAAGCGTTTCGGACTGCCTGACAAGAAGACCCCGGCGTTTCGCGCCGGGGTTCTTTTTTGGCCGTTACCCGGCTGACGGCATTCCTGGGAAAACATACCCAGAAAAAGTCAGGGAATTCACGCGGTCGCAAATCGCCCGGGAGTTCTTGCCGCAGCCATGTGAGCCTCCGGCGATCACTCGCTATAAAGCCCGGAAAAGCGCCTTTTCCAGCCCTTATCCGGGGCAAAGGGCCTTCCATAAGCATCTGTTCATACAGCAGAATCGGCCATTCGCGGCCCGGCTTGCGACGTTGACAGATCACGCTACGGCATGCGTATTCGCAGGCCTTGGGGTTACGTCACGCAATGCTGTTCGGACGGGTGGGGTTTTCTGAACGGCGGCATTGGCGTGGGCGCCGGACGAGCGGTCACTGTAGCCTGAGACAGTGCTCCGCTCGCTCCTGGCTCCAACGTTGGCGACCGAGCGGCCGCCTTGATCTTCACTGGACATCGCCGAGTAGTGATTGAAGTCACCGGACCGACGCTCAAGCCGGCCGCTCCGATGGACCGTAGGTCCAAGAATCCGGGCATCGTGCGATCGCCGAAGACGAAAGGCGGATACGGGCGCGCATGCGGCTGCCGCGCAGGCGAGACATGCCGGTCGGCTGGCAATTCCTATTGGAGCGCAGCAAAAAGCCCTTGAAAGAGGGAAGTCTTTCAAGGGCTTGGTTATGGCGAATCTTAGGCTGAGATTGAAGCCTCAGACGGAGTAGTACATGTCGTATTCGACCGGATGCGGGGTCATTTCGAAGCGCATCACTTCGGCCATCTTCAGCTCGATGTAGCTGTCGATCTGGTCGTCGTCGAAGACGCCGCCAGCCTTCAGGAAGCCACGGTCCTTGTCGAGGCTCTGCAGGGCTTCTCGCAGCGAACCGCAGACGGTCGGGATCTTTTTCAACTCCTTCGGCGGCAGGTCGTAGAGATCCTTGTCCATCGGCTGGCCGGGATGGATCTTGTTCTTGATGCCGTCGAGGCCGGCCATCAGCAGGGCGGAGAAGGCGAGGTAGGGATTCGCGCCCGGATCGGGAAAGCGGACCTCGACGCGCTTGGCCTTCGGCGACGAGCCGAACGGGATGCGGCAGGACGCCGAGCGGTTGCGCGCCGAATAGGCGAGCAGAACCGGCGCTTCGTAACCCGGCACCAGGCGCTTGTAGGAATTGGTCAGCGGGTTGGTAAAGGCGTTGATCGCCTTGGCATGCTTGATGACGCCGCCAATGAAGAAGAGGCAGTTTTCCGACAGACCTGCATATTCATTGCCGGCGAAGGTCGGCTTGCCGTTCTTCCAGATCGACATGTGGACGTGCATGCCCGAGCCGTTGTCGCCGAAGATCGGCTTCGGCATGAAGGTGGCCGTCTTGCCATAGGCGTTGGCGACCTGGTGGACGACATATTTGTAGATCAGCATCTTGTCGGCGTTGCGCACCAGTGCGTCGAACTTGATGCCGAGTTCGTGCTGGGCCGCCGCCACCTCATGGTGATGCTTTTCGACGCGCACGCCCATCTCGGCGAGCACGGTCAGCATTTCCGAGCGCATGTCCTGCGCGCTGTCGATCGGCGGCACCGGGAAGTAGCCGCCCTTGACGCGCGGACGGTGGCCGAGATTGCCGGTCTCGTAGTCGGTGTCGTCGTTCGACGGCAGTTCCGTGGAGTCGAGCTTGAATCCGGTGTTGTAGGGATCGGCCTTGTACTTCACGTCGTCGAACACGAAGAACTCGGCTTCCGGGCCGACATAGATGGTGTCGCCGATGCCTTCGGCCTTCATGTAGGCCTCGGCCTTCTTGGCCGTACCGCGCGGATCGCGGTTGTAGGATTCACCCGAAACCGGATCGAGGATGTCGCACAGGATGACCATGGTCGACTGCGCGAAGAACGGGTCCATGTGGACAGTGTCCGGATCGGGCATCAGCACCATGTCGGACTCGTTGATGGCCTTCCAGCCGGCAATCGACGAGCCGTCGAACATCACGCCATCGGCGAACATGTCTTCCTCGACCTCGATGACATCCATCGTCACGTGTTGCAGCTTGCCCTTCGGGTCTGTGAAGCGCAGGTCGACGAATTTCACGTCGTTGTCCTTGATCTGCTTCATGATGTCTTTGGCTGTCGTCATGTCATGTATCCCTGTTTGATGACGTTTTTTGTTGATGACGTTTTCAGGAGGAGGGCCGGTCAGGTCAGACCGCGTCCATGCCCGTTTCGCCGGTGCGGATTCGCACAACTTCCTCGATATTGGAAACGAAGATCTTGCCGTCACCGATGCGGCCCGTCTGGGCCGCCTTGCGGATGGCCTCAATGGCGCCTTCGACCGCGTCGTCGCCAAGCACGACCTCGATCTTCACCTTGGGCAGGAAATCGACGACATATTCGGCGCCGCGATAGAGTTCGGTGTGGCCCTTCTGACGACCGAAGCCTTTTGCCTCGGTGACAGTGATGCCTTGCAGTCCGGCTTCCTGAAGCGCTTCCTTCACTTCGTCCAGCTTGAATGGCTTGATGATCGCTTCGATCTTTTTCATGTAAAAAGTGGCCTCCACTGCCAAAAAAACGGGTTGTGACCCCCCGCTTGCGCCTCCATCAAGCACGAACTGTGCCAATTCAGCGGATTCTAAGCGGTCTCATAAGATTTCAAAGCCGCGCCGCACCGGGATGCAAATTCGCGTCATTCACTGCACCGGAAGCGGCATGGGCTGCCAGAGCCTACACAGCGCCAACACCCGCGTCCGCACAAAAATCAGGCACATCGCCTATCCCGCAGGCAATTTTCTGCCCGCGATGCCTTCGTCCCGACGTTATGGCCGCAGATCTCGGCAACTCCCCCTTGTTTGCTTAGGATCGAAATTGGACAATGCTTGATAGCATGCGGATCGGCAATCCATGAGCAACGAACTTCTTGTCCCCGCCGAAATGACCGCGGCTGATCGGCTGACGATCGCGGCCGGTCCGGCCGATGGAATCAGCCTGATGCGGCGCGCGGGCGAAGCGGTCGCGGCCGAGGTTCTCAAGCGCTATCCCTCGGCAAAGCACATCCATGTGCTGTGCGGGCCCGGCAACAACGGCGGCGATGGCTATGTCGTCGCCCGCCTCCTGGCCGGCAGCGGCGTCGGCACAACGATCTGGTCATCCGGAGCGCCGAGGCCGGAAAGCGATGCGGCGCTCGCCGCCGCGGAATCACTGATCAAGTCCCGGCCGCTGTCCGATTTCGACGCCGAGTTCGGCTCGATCGTGATCGACGCGCTCTATGGGGCAGGGCTGTCCAAGCCGCTTTCCGGCGATGCCGCGAAGGCCGTCGATACCGTGACAGCCCTGCGCCTGCCTGTGGTCGCGATCGACCTGCCGTCGGGCGTCTCAGGTGCCAGCGGCGAAATATTGGGCAGGGCGTTTCGTGCCGAGGTTACCGTCACCTTCGCGCGGAAAAAGCCCGGCCACTTGCTGCTGCCGGGGCGCGGGCAATGCGGTGAAATCGTGCTCGCCGATATCGGCATCGATGACGGCATCATCGCCCAGCTCGCTGTCTCGACCTTCGAGAATGTGCCGGACCTGTGGTTGCGGGAATTTCCCCTGCCGGCGGTCGATGCGCACAAATACAAGCGCGGCCATGTCGGCGTCTTTTCCGGCGGTCCCAGTGCTACCGGCGCGGCGCGGCTGTCGGCGATGGCCGCCGCTAGATGCGGGGCAGGGGCGGTCACCGTGCTGTCGCCTGGCAATGCCATGCAGGTGAACGCGACACACCTGACCTCGATCATGCTGCGAGAGGCGGGGTCACTTGAGGAGGTGCAGGAATTTCTGACGGCGCGCCATCCCGAGGCGCTGGTGTTTGGACCGGGGCTCGGGCCAAAGCCCAAGGTCGGCGATTTCGCCCTGCAACTGATCAAGACCTTGGCGGAGGGTGCACGCGCATCGCAAACCGCAAACCACGGAGGAGCGATCGTGCTTGATGCTGACGCCATTACATCTATGGCCCATCAGCCGCAGTCGCTGTTCGAAGCCGCCCGTCACCTGAACGCGCCAGCGTTGGTGATCACGCCGCATGAGGGTGAATTCGGCCGCTTGTTCCCAGATATCGCCGGGGACAAAACCATGTCGAAATTGGACAAGGCGCGGGCGGCCGCAGCGCGGGCCAATGCCGTCATCGTCTACAAGGGCGCCGACACGGTCATAGCAGCGCCCGATGGCAAAGCGGCGATCAACTCCAACGGTGCACCGTGGCTGGCCACAGCCGGGTCAGGCGACGTGCTGTCGGGCATCATTGCCGGTTTGCTCGCACAAGGCATGCCGCCCTTGGAGGGCACCTGCGCGGCGGTGTGGCTGCATGCCGAAGCCGGCAGCCGGTTCGGACCCGGCTTGATCGCCGAGGATCTGCCGCTGGCGCTGCTGCCGGTGTTGCGTGAACTCTTCGACGCGCGCATGGCTGTTCCATGAACCGCGCCCTGGCTCTGCTGCTTGCCACAGTCTTTGCCGTCTTCGTGGCGTCGACGGCGCGCGCCGAGGGCCCTTTGATCATCGTCGACGATCCGGCGGTGCTCGCCGCACTCGATGCCAAGGGTTTCGGCTTCGTCGACGTTTTCGGCGTCGACGGCGAGGACGGTCTAAAGACGCTTTACGACGAGGCACCCGCCTATCACGCCATCGTCGACATCGTTGCCTCTGATGTTGCGGCATTGCGCGCCGAGATGAAAGCCGGTGGGCGGCCGCTCTACGAGATAACCGACGGCAATGTCGGCCGCATCATGGACATGCGCTGGCTGAAGACCGATGCCGCGCGCCTCCGGTTGGTCGGCATCGTCAACCGGCTCGACCGTCGCGATTTCACGCGGCTGCAAGGCGACAGGAACTGCGGCGAGGTGCGCTTCGTCTACCGCCTGGCCTACAGTTTTCGCAAGAACGGCAAGCTGCTGGCATCGCGCCTGCCGTTCAATTTCAATGCCGTCTACAGCGCCGCGCCCGATGCCGACGGCGGCTGCGTCGGTACTGCCGGACGCTGGACGCCACAGCTTGACGAGAGCGTCGATGCCGGCTGGCTGACCGGCGGGCCGCTGGAGAAGGCCGGGCTGACCTTCAAGCAGCTGGAGCTCAACGCGCAGGTGGTGCGCTTCCCCTCCGGACAGGAAACCGAGTTCGGTGGCCAAGCCGCCTATCTCATGCGGGTATTCGGCATCGATGGCGCTGCTATCAGCGAGAAGCCGCTGGAGAACACGCCCGACACCGCACGGCTCTCGCAGGACGCGGCGCTGAAAGCACGGCTTGCCGCCTATGTCGGCGCCAATCTGCCGGCGGTCGATGAAGGCGTTTATGAAATTCCCGACGAGTTCCTGGCCAGAAAGATTATTTCATGGTCGACCTTCGGCAGTGCGCGGCAGGCCAATCACCCGTTTACGCAATTATTCCGACCTGAGGAATTCGCATCGCTCGATTATTCCGCGCTGAAACTCGTGCGCACGCCGGAAGCGCTGGTCGAACGATTGGACAATGGCGCCTGCCAGGGGTGCCATCAGGCCGGTTCGACCGCCGGTTTCCATTTCATCGGGCTAGACGACAAGACGACATCGCCGTTGAACCGCATCGAGGTCGGGGTTTCGCCGCATCTTCATGCCGAGATCCCGCGGCGCCAGGCGTGGCTGGCCGCCACGGCCGAAGGCAAGCAGCCGAACCGCTTCCGTCCGCTCTCCTTTGCGCCGCCGGCGGTCTGGACGAACGCCGGCGCGGTCGATTACGCGCCGGCGGAGATGGCCATGCCGTGCCTGATGCAGGAAGATGCGACCCGCTTCGGCGCGACTTGGCAGTGCAGCAGTGATACCATCTGCACGCCGCTGGCCACCGCTTCGGGCGTGCACACGAAACTGGCGCAATGCCTGCTGCCCAAGGACAGCGAAAAAATGTTTTCCGGCCATCCCTGCCTGACCGGCTCGATCGCCAGCAACGCGGCGCAGCCTTTCAACGACCGCTACAGCATATCAGGCCAGTTCGCGGCCTTCGCGCCTGACGTCTCGCGCACCGCTTACACCTGCCGGCCGCCGAAGATCGGCGTGCCCGCCGGGATTGCCTATCGCGGCTGCAACGACAAGGACCGTACATTTGCCGCCTTCAAAGTCGGCAAGCCTCTGCCGCACGAGATCTGCGGGCTGGTCGGCGGCAAGAAATTCGATATCTGCGTAGCCACCAATAATTTCGACCAATGTCTTGGCGGCGCCGTCAATCGCGGCAACCGGCCGGCCTGTTCGGCCGATCATTTCTGCCGCGAGGACTATATGTGCCAGTCGCTGCCGCCGGACACGCCGGGCATCGGCAAAGTGAAAGGCATCGGCTTCTGCTCGCCGACTTATTTCATCTTCCAGATGCGCATCGACAACCACGCAACGCCATGGGGCAGCCCTGTCCGTGCCACGATGGGAGCGGGGTTTGGTGCGGCGGAAGAGGAGTGAGCTGCCCGACGGTTACCTCCTCGGATAGATGCCCAGCCACGCCTCACAGCGGGATGTTGTCGTGCTTCTTCCAGGGGTTCTGCATGTCCTTGTTGCGCAGCATGCGCAGCGCGCGCGCGATGCGGCGGCGGGTCGAGTGCGGCATGATCACCTCGTCGACATAGCCGCGTTCGGCAGCGACGAAAGGCGACAGGAAGCGATCCTCGTAAGCCTTTGTGTGGGCCGCGATTTTTTCCGCGTCGCCGATGTCCTTGCGGTAGATGATCTCGACCGCTCCCCTGGCGCCCATCACCGCGATCTGCGCGGTCGGCCAGGCGTAGTTCATGTCGCCGCGCAGATGCTTTGACGCCATCACGTCATAGGCGCCGCCATAGGCTTTGCGGGTGATGACGGTGATCTTCGGCACGGTGGCCTCGGCATAGGCGAACAGGAGTTTCGCGCCATGCTTGATCAGCCCGCCATATTCCTGCGCCGTACCCGGCAGGAAGCCGGGGACATCGACGAAGGTGACGATCGGGATCGAAAAACAATCGCAGAAGCGCACGAAACGGGCCGCCTTGCGGCTGGCGTCGGAATCGAGCACGCCGGCCAATACCATTGGCTGGTTGGCGACGAAGCCGACGGTGCGGCCCTCGACGCGCCCGAACCCGGTGACGATGTTCTTGGCGAAGTTCTGCTGGATCTCGAAGAAGTCGCCTTCGTCGACAACTTTCATGATCAGTTCCTTGATGTCGTAGGGCTTGTTGGCGTTGTCGGGAATCAGCCGGTCGAGCGACAAATCATGGTCGGTGACCGACTGGTAGCATTCGATCTCGGGAAGCTCCGATGTGTTGGAAGCCGGCAACAGGTCGACCAGCCGGCGCATCTGCAGCAGCGCCTCGACGTCATTGTCATAGGCGCCGTCGGCGATCGACGATTTCGTCGTGTGGACGGAGGCGCCGCCGAGGCTCTCGGCGGTCACCGTTTCGTTGGTCACCGTCTTCACCACATCCGGCCCGGTGACGAACATGTAGGAAGTGTCGCGCACCATGAAGATGAAGTCGGTCATCGCAGGCGAATAGACGTCGCCGCCGGCGCACGGTCCCATGATGACGGAAATCTGCGGAATGACGCCGGAGGCCAGCACGTTGCGCTGAAAGATCTCGGCATAGCCGCCGAGTGCTGCGACGCCTTCCTGGATGCGCGCCCCGCCGGCATCGTAGAGGCCGATGATCGGCGCCCGGTTGCGCAGCGCCATCTCCTGCACCTTGATGACCTTCTCGGCATGCGCTTCCGACAGCGAGCCGCCGAATACGGTAAAGTCCTTGGCGAAGAGGTAGACCGGGCGGCCGTTGACGGTGCCCCAGCCGGTGACGACGCCGTCGCCGGCGATCTTGGTGTTCTCCATGCCGAAGTCGGTCGAGCGGTGCTCGACATACATGTCGAATTCCTCGAACGAGCCCTCGTCGAGAAACACCTCGATGCGTTCGCGCGCGGTGAGCTTGCCCTTCTTGTGCTGGGCATCGATGCGGACCGGGCCACCGCCCATGCGGGCGATCTCGCGGCGGCGCTCGAGTTCCTTGAGAACGTCTTTCATCGATTACCTCCCAAGCCAGCGGCATTTCGTCGTAATCGTGCCGGCAAGCGAGCGCAAGCGGCGCTTGCGCCACGGGCTTTGCTGCGCTGCAACATGAAGCCCCTTGCAATTGAGGGCGAACTCAGCCATATGCAGCCCATAGGCGCTTGGGCCGGGAACGAATCCGGCCTTCTCGACGAATGAGACTGGTTGCGTCTGTTTTCCCTCTTTCCGGTATATCGGCCCTTTTTCCGGTAAATCACAAAGCGGCGAAAAAGCCCCGTGGCATGATGCCTGCGGGCACGACAGCGCAGCCGAGTGGACGAACCCGTCCGCCCGCCTTGTCGTTCATCACAGATTTTTCGACGGCAGGTTGCGCCCTGCCGCCACCGGTGTTTGCGGCCAGAAGCCGCGTGAAAGAAGATTATTTTGACCAACGAAAACACTTTGCCCGGTAGCGCTGCGGAACTCACGGGTTTCGCGGCACTGGGTATTACGGGCGCGCTGCTCAAGGCCACCCACAACGCCGGCTTCGCCGAGCCGAAGCCGATCCAGGCACAGGCGATCCCGCCGCAGATGGAAGGCCGTGACATTTTCGGCATCGCCCAGACCGGCTCCGGCAAGACTGCGGCCTTCGCGCTGCCGATTCTGTCGAAGATCATTGCGCTTGGCACCAAGCGCCGGCCGAAGACGGCACGTGCGCTGATTCTGGCGCCGACGCGCGAACTCGCCGTGCAGATCGAAGACACGATCAAGATCCTCGCCAAGGGCGCGCATGTCTCGACCGCGCTCGTGCTCGGCGGCGTGTCCCGCTTCAGCCAGGTGAAGAAGGTTGCTCCCGGCGTCGACATCCTAATCGCCACGCCCGGCCGGTTGACCGACCTGGTGCGTGAGGGCGACCTCGTGCTTGCCGACACCAAATGGCTGGTGCTGGACGAAGGCGACCGCATGCTCGACATGGGCTTCATCAACGACGTCAAGCGCATCGCCAAGGCGACCGCGCCCGACCGTCAGACGGTGCTGTTCTCGGCGACCATGCCCAATGAAATCGCCGAACTGGCCAAGGGCCTGCTGAAGAACCCGATTCGTGTCGAAGTCGCGCCGCAAAGCACGGCGGCGGCCGAGATCGTGCAGGGCGTCGTCTTTGCCCGCACCAAGCAGAAGCGCCAGGTGTTGTCGACGATGCTCGCCGACGAGGCGATGAAGTCTGTCATCATCTTTTCGCGCACCAAGCATGGTGCCGACAGGGTGACCAAGGACCTTGAGCGCGACGGCTTCAAGGCCGCCGTCATCCACGGCAACAAGTCGCAGAACGCCCGCCAGAAAGCGCTGAACGATTTCCGCGACGGTTCGGTGCGCATTCTGGTGGCGACCGACATCGCGGCGCGCGGCATCGACGTGCCCGGCATCAGCCATGTCGTGAATTTCGACCTGCCTGATGAAGCCGAGAGCTACGTCCACCGCATCGGCCGTACCGGCCGCAACGGCATGGACGGCATCGCGATCACGCTTTGCGATCCTTCGGAAAACAGCAAGCTGCGCCAAGTCGAGCGCATCATCCGTACCAAGCTGCCGATCGTTGCCGACCATCTCGGCAGCCCCGATCCGCTGCGCAATCCGGCTGAAAAGAACGAGCGCTTCGAGCCGGCCAATGACCGCAACGACCGCAATGGGCGTCGCGACGGCAGGCGGCCCGGTGGCGAGAACAAGGGCAACGGCTTTGGCAAGAAGCGCTTCGGCGACAAGCCGGCCTTCGCCGGCGAGCGCAAGCCGGATGGCGCCAAGCCGGCCTTCAAGGGCAACAACAAGCGCCGCTTCGGCGGCAAGCGCCCGGCGGCGCGGGCTGCGTAAGTAGCCAGCGTTGTAGTCAGTCAAGCTCAGGCTGGCTGATTGCCGGGACAGACCAAGGAAAGGGCGGCTGAAGCGATGCTTCGGTCGCCTTTTTCGTCCGCCTACTTCACCACCGCTTCGATCCAGACGGCGATCCTTTGCGCCAGAAACGCCGTGGTCGATGGCGACAGCGCGTCGCCGGCAATGACGTGATTGTCCGGGTCGCCGGTGTCGTCGACCGAAACCAGTTCATGCGGCGCACCCCAGCGCCCGGCAATCTCGCGGGTGCGGTCGGCCCACACCACTTTGTCCGAATCAGAAAAGATGAACAAAGCAGGGATGGTCGCCTTCTCCACCGGCGCGCCATAGGCAAGCTCGGTCAGCGCCTGCATCGGCAAGGTTGCTTCGATCGGATAGCGGGTGGTCCAGAATTTTTCATGCAGCGCGTTGCGCGGCACGAAGCTGTGTTCCTTGCCGGCGACCAGCCTGGCGATCTGTTTGCCCCACGGCATGGTCAGGATCTCGGCGCCCGAAGCCTTGACGCCGAAATTCGGCGAGATGAACGCGATCGCCGCCACCCCGTCCGATGCACCGGACTGCGTTGCCGCCCAGACCGCCAGCGAGCCGCCGGTCGAAGTCGAGATGACGATCACCTTGTCGCCGATCGCCCGGCCAATGGCGAGTGCTTCCTCATAGTCGTTGATCCAGGCGTTGATGCTGCCTTGCGTCATCGCCGCGCCATCCTGCCCGTGACCGGTAAGGCGTGTGTAGAAGAGATTGGCGTCAAGCTGTTCCGCCACTTCGTCGGGCAGCGGGCGGATTTCGCCCTTCGATGCGGAAAAGCCGTGGATGTAGACGATCGACAGCGGGGTCGTGGCATGCACCAACGGATCGGCCCAGACGATCTCTTTTTCCAGCCCGTCACGGATTCCGGGGATGGCGGCTTCCGCCTTTGCCACATAGGCCTGCGGATCGTCAGCGATGAGCGAGGGATCGAAACGGATAGTGGTGTCGACGCGAACGCGCGGGCCGAGCACGAAGGCCAGTGCGAGAATGGCGATAAGGCCCAGCACAGCAAGCACGATCCGTCGCCCCATCGCAGACTCCACGCAGCACTTGCCTCAACCATGGCGACGGCGGCCCGAAACGGTGAGCCTGCCAATTTCGCCGGCGTCCTATTCGATCGGGGGCTTGCGGTCGTAATGCAGCGGCCGCGCCTTCCAACTGGTCATCAGGCTGATAAACCCTCTGCACAGCGGCCTCGGCAGCAGGCCGAGCAGTTTCAGGGGCCAGCTGGTCCGGCGCGGGAAATGGACTTCGAAGCCGCCCGACTTGATGCCCCGCGCCATGCGGCGCGATGCGCGGCTGACCGGCATCAGTCCCGGCATGGGCAGCATGTTCTTCTCGGTCAGCGGGGTGTCGATGAAGCCGGGATTGAACACCTGGATACGCACGTTCATCTTGTCGAAATCATACTTCAGCGACTCGGCCAGAATGTTGATGGCCGCCTTGGTGCCGCCATAGGCGGCCGTTGTCGGCCAGCCGAAATAGGATGTCACCGAGCCGACCAGCACGACATGGCCGCGCGCCCGCACACGCATGCGTTCGACCGCGGGCACGAGGCCGTTGATGATGCCGAAATAATTGACCTCGAAGGACCGCCGAAAGTCGTTGACGACAAGATTCTCCCCCGGCGTCGAAATGTAGTTCCCTGCATTGAAGATGGCGAGCACGATGGGACCGAGTTCCTTCTCGATCGCGGCGACGGTTCTTGCCATGCGCGGCTCGTCGGTGACATCGCAAGGAAAGGCCGTGACACTGCCCGGCATCTGCGCGGTCTCGACGACAAGCGTGTCGATCGGATCGTCGTCAAGCGCCGTCACCGCGACGGCATAGCCCTGGGAAGCAAGATCCCTGGCCAGCGCACGGCCGATGCCGCTTGAGCCGCCCGTGATCCAGGCGACGCCGTGCTTCGGGTTAGCCCGGTAGAGTGTCATGCTGCGCCCTGTCGACTTGTTGGTGCTTTGCTCTAGCGGTGAAGAAATCGAATGAAAAGCCGCTTTTCAACGTCAGCCGGAAATGAACAGTGGCGCAAGAGGCCAGCCTCGGGAAGCGCCGACGCAACAACAGCACTGCAAATGCGACTGGACCAGACAAATTCTTGCCTTGAAACCGCAGCTTCGGGTTTCTAGGGTTTCGGCGCACCTACACAAGGAATCCTGAATGCCCCGTTCTGTGATCGACGCGATCGGCAACACGCCTCTGATCCGCCTCAACAAAGCTTCGGAACAAACCGGTTGCGAGATCCTGGGCAAGGCCGAATTCATGAATCCGGGCCAGTCGGTCAAGGATCGCGCGGGCCTGTTCATCATCCGCGACGCCGAGAAGCGCGGGCTGCTGAAGCCCGGCGGTGTGATCGTCGAGGGAACGGCGGGCAATACCGGCATCGGGCTGACGTTGGTCGCCAAGGCGCTCGGCTATCGCACCGTCATCGTCATCCCGGACACACAGAGCCAGGAGAAGAAGGACACGATCAAACTGCTCGGCGCCGAACTGATCGAAGTGCCGGCCGTGCCCTACAGGAATCCCAACAATTACGTGAAACTGTCGGGGCGGTTGGCCGAGCAACTGGCAAAGACAGAACCGAACGGCGCCATCTGGGCCAACCAGTTCGACAATGTCGCCAACCGTGACGGCCATATCCGCACCACGGCGGAGGAAATCTGGAACCAGACCGGCGGCAAGGTCGACGGCTTTGTCTCGGCGGTCGGTTCGGGCGGCACGCTGGCCGGCGTCGCCTCCGGACTGAAAGCCAAAAGCCGGGATGTGAAGATCGCGCTCGCCGATCCGCTGGGGGCCGCGCTCTATTCTTTCTACACCAGCGGCGAGCTGAAGTCCGAAGGCAGCTCGATCACCGAAGGCATCGGGCAGGGGCGAATCACCGCCAATCTCGAAGGGTTCACGCCGGATTTTTCATTCCAGATCCCCGATGAGGATGCGCTGCCGATCGTCTTCGACCTGATCCAGGAAGAAGGCCTTTGCGTCGGCGGCTCGACCGGCATCAACATTGCCGGCGCGATCCGTCTGGCCAGGGAATTAGGCCCCGGCCACACCATCGTGACCATCCTTTGCGATTACGGCACGCGCTATCAATCAAAACTGTTCAACCCGGAATTCCTGCGCGAGAAGCAGCTGCCGGTGCCAGGCTGGATGGAGCTGAAGAGCACAATTCCGGTGCCGTTCGAAAAGGTCGCGTGATGGCAAACAGGACGGACGCCCTGTTTCGCGACGATGCCTATCTGCGGACGGCGGACGCGACAGTCGTTGCTGTGAACGATCGCGGCGGTATCATCCTCGACCGGACGATCTTCTACGCCACTTCGGGTGGCCAGCCGGGTGACACCGGATATCTCGAACGCGGCGATGGTAGCCGCATCGCCATTGCCGCCACCCTCACCGGTGAGACCAAGGACGAGATCATCCATGTGCCGGCGCCGGAGCAGGCGGTTCCGCAGCCCGGCGAGGCGGTGAGGCTGGCCATCGACTGGGAGCGGCGGCATCTCTTGATGCGCATGCACGCGGCTTGCCACCTGCTCACCGTCGTCTGCCCGTTCCCGATCACCGGTGCCTCGGTTTCCGAGGACGACAGCCGTGTCGATTTCGACGCTCCGGATGCCGGCTTCACCAAGGAGGACGTCACTGCCGGGCTGATGGACCTGGTGCGGGCCGATCATCCGATCTTTGTCAGGCTGATCAGTGACGAGGATCTGGCTGCCAATCCCGGCCTAGTGAAATCCAAGAACGTTCGGCCGCCGGTCGGCACCGGCAAGATCCGCCTGGTCTGTATCGGCGACAACGCCTCGGTGGACAGCCAGCCCTGCGGCGGCACCCATGTAAAGAGCACCGGCGAAGTCGGCGAAATCCACATCGGCAAGATCGAGAAGAAGGGCCGCGAGAACCGGCGCTTCCGCATCCGCTTTGGGCCGATGTCGGCAAACTGAACAGGACAGTGATCGCCAAAAAAGCGAGCAGGAGAACAAAATGGCCGAGGACAGCCCCTTCACCGTCGACGCAGACTGGCTGCAGCAACGTCTCGGCGAGCCGGGCCTGACGATCATCGACGCATCCTGGTATCTCCCGGCGCAGAAGCGCGATGCGCGCGGCGAGTATGAGTCGGCCCACATCCCGGGCGCACGATTTCTCGATCAGGATGCCGTTTCGGACCCGGATTCGCCCCTGCCGCATACCTTGCCGTCGCCGCAGCATTTTGCCCAGTATGTCGGCGCCATGGGTGTTTCGGCCGATGACACCATCGTCGTCTATGATGGTCCGGGTTTCTTCTCGGCGCCCCGGGCGTGGTGGATGTTCCGGGTGATGGGCGTCTTCCAGACCTATATTCTGGATGGCGGCTTCGATGGCTGGAAAGCCGCCGGCAGGCCGGTGACGGCTGAGCCGACCAAGATCGCGCCAAGCGTGTTTCATGCCGATTTCGACCCCGGGCGCGTCGCCAGCCTCGCCGACATGCGCCGGATCGTCGACACCAGGGCAAGCCAGATCGCCGACGCCCGGGGGCCGGGCCGGTTCACCGGCACTGAACCTGAGCCGCGCGCGGGTATCCGCTCCGGCCATATGCCTGGCGCGCGCAATCTGCCCTATTCGGCGCTGTCGGAAAATGGCGAGCTGTTGTCGAAGGACCGCCTGCGCAAGGTGATCGAGGAGGCCGGCATCGATCTGTCGAAACCTGTCGTCACTTCATGCGGCTCCGGTATTACCGCGGCGGTGGTGACGCTGGCGCTGGAAACGCTTGGCCATACGAACAACAGGCTTTACGACGGCTCCTGGACGGAGTGGGGCGGGCTTTCCGACACGCCTGTGGTGACCGGCAAGGAATGAAGACGATGGAAAACGGCACGCTGGAAGACATTGACGTCACGGTGACGTTCCTCGAGATGCATGTGCCGCCGGCCTATTCGCCGCCTGTGCCGTATAACCGTCAGGTCGCGCTGCTGAAGACCAAGGACATTCCGCTGCATTTCTACCGCTATCTGATGGACCGGGTGGGGCGCAAATGGCACTGGGTCAATGTGCTGAGACTGGATGACGACGAGCTTTCGGCCGGCATCCATCGCGAGGACCGCGACATCAGGGTGCTCTACCTCGATGGCGCCCCCGCCGGCTTCTTTGACCTCAAGCCGCATCTGCCGGAAGAAGTCGAGCTCGCCTATTTCGGCATGATGGAACATGCGACCGGGCAAGGCATCGGCCGCTGGTTCCTGGGCTCCGCGATCGCCGCCGCATGGTCGCATGGGCCGAAGCGGGTGACGGTGCAGACCTGCACGCTCGATCATCCGGCGGCTCTGCCGCTCTACCAGAAGCTCGGCTTCGCACCGGTGGCGCAAAAGAGGGAAATCGTCCATCCGCTGCCTTTCACCGAGCGCGCGGCCAGCGTCATGCGGCCCTAGCCGGAAGCTAATACCAGCTCGAATCTGAACCCGTCGTTCATCGGCCCTTCAGGCTGTTTTTGGCATGTTGCCGGCACCATCAATGCGGCCAAGGCCGAAGGAGACGAAGACATGCTGACCCGCCGTACACTTGCCGCCGCGCTGATCGCGGCAATTGCCATGCCAAGCCTGGCCGCAGCCCAGGCGACAACGCCTTCGGCCGCGACGATCGAGCGGAAGCTCGAGGCGGCGCCGCGTGTGAAATTGCGGCCGAACGAGCGCGTCACCATCCGCGAATTCAAGCGGCGCCCGGATTTGCGCCGCATGGCCCGCTCGATCGATATCCAGTCGATCAACTTCGCCTTCGGTTCGGCGGCCATTTCCAGTTCGCAATACGACAAGATCGAGACCATTGCCGACGCGCTGCGGCGCATCCTGCGCCGCGATCGCGGCGCCCGCGTGCTGATCGAGGGCCATACCGACGCCGTCGGCTCCTTCCAGTCGAACCAGGCCCTGTCCGAACAGCGCGCCGCTTCGCTGAAGCGCACGCTGGTGCGCGAATTCGGCGTGCCGGGTCATGCTCTCGAGACAGTCGGCTATGGCGAGGAGTTTTTGCTGGTGCAGACGCAGACCGAAAACTGGCAGAATCGCCGGGTGACGCTGCGCCGCTTCGACGATTTCATCCGTTGAGCCGCAGCTCCGACGGGACTTGATGAGAGCCGATCGCCGAGGGGCGACCGGCTCTTCGACATTTGGCAGGAATCGGGTGGGCGGCGAGGGTTCAAGGACATAATTTCCAGTCACGACACCGGAGATTTTTCCATGACCATCCAGTTCAAAGCTTTGCCGACCGAAGATGTCAGGACATTGCAGCGCGGTGGCATCGATGCTTATGGCCAAATGCCCGAGCGAAAGATCTCCGACGGTGACGGCATGCCTTGCCGTCATTGCTTGAAGAACATAGGAGCCGGCGACGCCTACCTTGTTCTGGCATACAGGCCATTCCCGGGGCTTCAGCCCTATGCCGAAACCGGGCCGATCTTCCTGCATGCCGAGGAATGCGATGGTGCCGCTGAGAGCGGGGCGCTGCCCGAGGTTCTCGATAGCCCTGACTACATCGTGCGCGGCTATGGCAGGGATGATCGTATCGTCTATGGCAGCGGCGGCGTCATCCCGACCACGGCAATTGCTGCACGGGCCGAGACGCTGTTCGAACGCGACGAGATCGCCTACGTCCATGTCCGTTCGGCGCGCAACAATTGCTACCAGTGCCGCATCGAGCGCGCTTGAGGCTGAGATTAGCCCCTGGAAACAGTTGTCGTACTCCCGTCGCATATTCGCGATAGAAAGCCATTGTCGATCGATTTGCCGACCACGGATGAACCGGCGGTAAATCTCGACATCGAGGAAGCGGGGCTTTGGCTCCGCTTTTTTGTTGCGCGGGGGTATTCCGCGCAACAAAAAAGCCCGCCGGCATGGCCGACGGGCTGCAACTGTTTGGCTGGAGGGCCTTTTAGTTGAACTTGTACTTCGCGCCGAGACCCACGGTGTGGAAAGAGGAAGTCGCGGTAAGGGTGTCGTCAGGTGCGCCGAATTCCGAAGAAAAGTCCTTCTTGGCGAACTGCGAATAGCGATATTCGAGACCGACGGTAACGTTGCTGGACAGAGCCGTTTCAAGGCCGCCACCAACCGAGAAACCGCTGGAACCCCAGTCGAGAATGTCGCCGATCGGATCGGAAGCGTTCAGATCGAAATGCTGCCAGCTATAGCCGGCAAGCGCATAGGCAAGGGTCGATTCGTTCATCTTCATGCCGACGCGGCCCAACACATCGAACCCATAGTCGGTATCGACGTTGATCGATCCGCCGCCGAGCTCCAGTTCGGAAGTCATGCCGGAGTAGCGTGCATCGACCATGACGCCTGCGACCCAGCTGCCGAAGTCATGATCGTAGCCGACGTTCAGTTCACCAAAGGCACCTTCGCCACCGAGACCATTGAATTCCAGGTCGCCGAGCGGCGGAACGTTGATCTGATGCACGGATGCACCGGCGCCACCAGCGCCGCCGATGTAGAAGCCGGTCCAGTTGTAGGCTGGCGTCTCGAAGGCAGCACCGCCGCCGTTCTGCGCACCGAAACGGTAATTGGCTGCGATCTGGAAGGTATGGCGCGAGGTGTCAAGATTGAGGAGACCGTCCGGAACTCCGACAAGGCCAGCGTCGGAAAGAAGATCGTCCTTGGTCCCGAAGCGCGTATAGCGATACTCAGTCTTGATCGTCCAATTGCTGTTGATGGCCGTTTCGATGCCACCTCCGACAAAATACCCGCTTTGATCCCAATCAAAGTCGAAGCCGGCGTTCGTATCGAGCTTGTACTTCTGCCAGGAATAGCCACCCAGCACGTAACCCAGAGTGTTCGGCGTCAAGAGGTAGCCGAGACGCAGGCCAGCGTCGAAACCGTAGGTTTCTTTGATCGAAGCGTCGAACCCCGTAATGTCCAGCGTGGTCCCGATGTTGCCGACGTGAGCGTCCAGCAGACCTCCGATGAGGAACCGGGGCGAGACCATATAGTCATAGCCAACCGTCAGCTCACCATAGACGCCTTCGCCACCAATGCCGTTCAGCGAGATTGGAATAAAATCGCTGCCGAGCTTGTGTACGTTGGCACCGGCACCGACGCCGAAACCAACGTAGAGGCCGCTCCAGTTAAAGCCGGCAGCTTCTTCTACCGGTTGCACGACGTCAGCTGCATGAGCAGCAGACATCAAAGCTACAGCAGAAACAGCACCAAGAAGAAAAGATTTCGCGGATGTGCGAATGAACATATGCCCGTACCCCAATGAATAAACCCAGAATGTCTCTAGCAGGGAGTCGGCCGGTACGGGAATGACAAATATGCAACAATGATGAGCAAAGTGCCGTTGCGTCACGTGTTTCGACACCAAGCTTTGCCTGAAAAACAGGCTCGCAAGAAAAAAACCGCCGGCTTGGAACCGGCGGGCTGGATTGAAAGGAGCTGTTTTCGCGAAAAATCAGGCGGCAAGAACGGCTTTCGGCTCGACCAGTTCGTAGCCGAGCGCCTCGGCGACTGCCCGGTTGGTGATCTTGCCTTTATGGACATTGAGGCCGTTGCGCAGGTGATGATCGTCGACCAGCGCCTTCAGGCCCTTGTCGGCAAGCTGCAGGCCATAGTGCAGCGTCGCGTTGTTGAGCGCGTGGGCCGAAGTGACCGGCACGGCACCCGGCATGTTGGCGACGCAATAGTGGATGACGCCGTCGACCTCATAGGTCGGCTCGGCATGAGTGGTGGCGTGCGAAGTCTCGAAGCAGCCGCCCTGGTCGATGGCGACGTCGACCAGCACCGAGCCTTTCTTCATGCCCGACAGCATTTCGCGCGAAACCAGTTTTGGTGCCGCGGCACCCGGGATCAGCACCGCGCCGACGACGATGTCGGCTGAAAAACACTCTTCTTCCAGCGCCTCGACAGTCGAGTAACGGGTGTGGACGCGGCCGGCGAAGAGGTCGTCGAGCTGGCGCAGGCGCGGGATCGAGCGGTCGATGATGGTGACGTCGGCGCCAAGGCCGGCCGCCATCCTGGCCGCGTGCAGGCCGACGACGCCACCGCCGAGCACGGTGACCTTGCCGGGCAGCACGCCGGGCACGCCACCCAGCAGCACACCGCGGCCGCCATTGGCCTTCTGCAGCGCCGTGGCGCCGGCCTGGATCGACAGGCGTCCGGCAACTTCCGACATCGGCGCCAGCAGCGGCAGGCCGCCACGGTCGTCGGTCACAGTCTCGTAGGCGATTGCCGTCACGCCGGACGCAAGCAGGCCCTTGGTCTGCTCCGGATCCGGCGCCAGGTGGAGGTAGGTGTACAGGATCTGGCCTTCGCGAAGCTGCGCCCATTCGCTGGGCTGCGGTTCCTTGACCTTGACGATCATGTCCGACCTGGCGAACACCTCGGCGGCCGTCTTGGCAATCGTGGCGCCGGCGGCGCGATAGGCGTTGTCATCGGCGCCGATGCCGGCCCCGGCGCCGGTCTCGACCAGCACTTCGTGGCCATGGGCGACATATTCGCGGACCGAGCCGGGAGTGAGGCCGACGCGGTATTCGTGGTTCTTGATTTCCTTGGGGCAGCCGACGCGCATTTTCTTCTCCTGATCCGGCCCTTTGGGCTCGTTCCCTGTATGGATGGAGTGAACCACGAATCGTTGCGCAGGTGTTTGCGAATGCGCTTGCGCCAACCGGCCGGTTTCGATAATCGTTGCGCGAAATAACAAGATATTCGCAGGATTCACGAATAATGACGCTCGACAGGATTGATATCGCCATTCTTGAGGCATTGCAGAAGGATGGCAGGATACCCAACGCGGCACTTGCCGAAAAGGTCGGCCTATCGCAGTCGGCCTGTTCGCGCCGGCTCGACAATCTGGAGAAATCCGGAACCATCCGTGGCTATCATGCCCGGCTTTCCAATACAGCACTTGGCCACCAGATGACGGCGATCGTGCACATATCGCTGTCGGGACAGTTCGAGAAGACTCTGTCGGATTTCGAGGCGGCGATCAAACGCTGCCCGAACGTGCTGTCCTGCCATCTGATGTCGGGCGAATACGACTACATCCTGAGGATCGCGGCCAAGGATCTCGTCGACTATGAGCGAATCCACAAGGAATGGCTGTCGGCGATGCCGCACGTGACCAAGATCAATTCGTCGTTCGCCTTGCGTGAGATCGTCGACCGTACGGCCATGGGCATGAAGCCGGAGATGGCCTAGTTCCTCGACACAGAAGTTCTGACGGGTCGCTGCATAGACAAACCACCTGCCTTCGATTTGCGGAAACGGGCGTCACTTCGTCATCCACGGGCGGAGCAAGGAGTGTAGCGACGCAGCGCAGACCCGAGGATCCATGCCGCGACTTCAAAGCGTCACTACGGTGCAGAGTTCTGCTCGGCTGCATTCCTTGGTCAAGGTCACGGCATGGATCCTCGGGTCTCCGCGACGGAGCTTCGCTCCTGCTTCGCCCGTGGATGACGAAGGTGGGTGCCTTGGGTCAATCCCGAATGCCTCTGCGATCCATAGAGACGAACCATGACAACCTGGCTGCTGACAGGCCGCTAACCACCCTGTGGGCCTGGGCTAGCTGACCGCCGTTACCGCCCGATCCATCGGGATATCGTGCGGCTGCGGGTAGATGGTCGCGATGCGCTGCAATTCGTAGCCGACGCCGATGACCAGCGGCTTGAACGGCATCGCTGCCAGCGTACGGTCGAAGAAACCGCCGCCATACCCCAGGCGGTAGTTCTGGGGATCGATACCGACGATCGGCGAGATGACGATGTCCGGCAGCACCGGATCGCCCTCGGCCGGGATCGGGATATTCCAGACACCTTTCTCCAGCCGGTCGCCCGCTTTGTAGGCGCGAAAGATCAGCGGCTGCCCCTTCTCGATGACGATGGGCAGGGCGGTGCGGCCGCCGCGTTCGTTTATGGACGCCATCCAAGGCCGCAAATCCGGCTCGCCACGAAACGGCCAATAGAGACTGACCATGCG
Source organism: Mesorhizobium sp. M0848 (assembly GCF_040319805.1). Classification (NCBI taxonomy): domain Bacteria; kingdom Pseudomonadati; phylum Pseudomonadota; class Alphaproteobacteria; order Hyphomicrobiales; family Phyllobacteriaceae; genus Mesorhizobium; species Mesorhizobium sp. M0848. Next base: position 48,962 of record NZ_JAMYOM010000038.1, read on the forward strand.
CCCGGCGATCTCGCCGATGATCGCGTCGAGGCTTTCCGCAATGCTTTGCGACATTACCGTTCGGGCGTCGGCCGAAACAGCAAGACGCGCGGCGATCAGGCGTTCGCGCTCGGCTTTGCGCCAGCGTCTCACATCGGTCCAGTCGCTCGAAGGCGCACGGAATTGCGGATCGAGTTCGTGCATGAAACAGGGCGGCGAAGAATATTGCGCCGGAGCATCGTCGTCACGATCATTGGCCATGCCTCACCTCATCGCGTGTTCGATGACGCTATACCTCGCGATACGATACAACATGTGCATTCACGACATGAAACGACGAGTCTCGGGTACTGTCCATCTGTTGTTGCATTGCACAAAAATACCTACATCCAGGACAGGCAATCTTGCTATCGGGGTGAACGAAATGAACGAAGCCAGGCATCATGTCGTCGTTGTCGGCGCGGGTTTCGGCGGCCTCGAATTCACCCGTGCACTTGCTGGCGCGCCGGTCCGTATCACCATGATCGACAAGCGCAACCATCACCTCTTCCAGCCGCTGCTCTACCAGGTGGCGACGACGGCGCTGGCCACCTCCGAAATTGCCTGGCCGATCCGCCACCTCCTGCGCAAGCGCAAGGATGTGACGACGCTGCTCGCCAATGTCACCGGTGTCGACCGCGCCGGCAAGCGCGTGCTGCTCGATGACGGCAGCGCGGTCGCCTACGACACGCTGGTGCTCGCCACCGGTGCCCGCCACGCCTATTTCGGCCATGACGAATGGGAACCGTTCGCACCTGGCCTGAAGACGTTGGAGGACGCCACCACCATTCGGCGCCGCATTCTCCTGGCCTTCGAACAGGCCGAGCGGGAGACCGATCCCGCCAAACGCCAGGCGTTGCTGACCATTGCGATCGTCGGCGGCGGACCGACCGGCGTCGAGCTTGCCGGCACCATCGTCGAGCTGGCGCATGACACGCTGCGCGGCGAATTCCGCAACATCGACACGCGGCAGACGCGCGTGGTGCTGATCGAGGCCGGCGACCGCATTCTGGCCAATTTCGCACTGAAACTTTCCGACTATGCCAGCAAAGCGCTCGAGCGGCTCGGCGTGACGGTCGAGCTCGGCCGGGCCGTCACGCGCTGCGACGCCGAAGGTGTTGTGTTTGGCGATAAGCAACTGGCAGCCCGAACGATCCTGTGGGCAGCCGGCGTTGCCGCTTCGCCAGCCGCTGAATGGCTGGGAGCGAAGGCGGACCGCGCGAGCAGGGTGCTGGTCGAGCCTGACCTCAGCGTGCCCGGCAGCCCGGAGATCTTTGTCATCGGCGACGCCGCTCATGTGCTGCGGCCGGACGGGCGGCCGGTTCCCGGCGTGGCGCCTTCCGCCAAACAGGAGGGCCGACATGTTGCGGCTACCATCAAGGCCAGGCTCGGCGGCGACACGACCGCGCGTCCTTTCCACTACAGGCATGCCGGCGATCTGGCGACGATCGGCAAACGCGCCGCCGCCATCGATTTCGGCTGGATCAAGCTCACCGGCTGGCTCGCCTGGTGGCTGTGGGGAGTGGCGCACATCTATTTCCTGATCGGTTTTCGCAACCGGCTTGCGGTTTCGCTGAGCTGGCTATGGATCTACGCGACAGGCCAGCGCAGCGCGCGGCTGATCACCCAGGGCGACGACGACAAGGGCTGATTTCTTCGCCCGACCGTTCATCCGCACGTCATCTGTTGCTGATGGACTGGCGGCTTCATGCGCGCGACTTGTTGAATGGACTTAAGCAGGTTTCAGAGCGAAGTTCGCTTCGGGGCAGGGCTTGTCAGGTTGTCGAGGAGAAAACATGTCGCAACTGCTCCATCCCGTATCCCGCCGCGATCTCCTTGCGGGTGCCGCCGCCGCAGGGGCACTGATCATGCTGCATCCGTTCTCCGCCCGCGCTCAAGGCAACCAGGCGCATCTCCGGATCATGGAGACCACGGACATCCATGTGAACGTGCTGCCTTACGATTACTACGCCGACAAAGCGAACGACACGCTGGGTCTGTCGCGCACGGCGTCTCTCATCGATGCCGTGCGCAAGGAAGCCGTGAATTCGATGCTGATCGACAATGGCGACCTGCTGCAGGGCAATCCGATGGGCGACTACATCGCCTATGAGAAGGGCCTGAAGGACGGCGACCTGCATCCGATCATGAAAGGCATGAACCTGCTCGGCTACGAGTGCTCGACGCTCGGCAACCACGAGTTCAACTACGGCCTGTCGTTCCTGGACAAGGTGCTGGCCGGTGCCAATTTTCCCTTCGTCTGCGCCAATTTGATCCGCGGCACCGAGCTCAAGGACGGTTCGGGCGCCGAGCAGCCGATCAGGATCGGCATCATCGGCTTCGTGCCGCCACAGATCATGGTCTGGGATCTGAAAAATCTGGAGGGCAGCGTCAAGACGCGCGACATCGTCGAGGCGGCCAAGGCCTGGGTGCCGCAGATGAAGGAGCAGGGCGCTGACATCGTCATTGCGCTCTCACATTCCGGCATCGACGTGAAGCAGGGCGACATGATGGAGAACGCCTCGTTCTTCGTCGCCGGCGTCGACGGCATCGATGCGGTGTTCACCGGTCACCAGCATCTGGTGTTCCCCGGCAAGAAGGATTTCCAGTCGCTCGACGGCGTCGATACGCAAAAAGGCACGCTGCAGGGCAAACCCGCCGTCATGGGGGGCTTCTGGGGCTCGCATATGGGGCTGATCGACCTGATGCTGGAGCGCGACGGGTCGAAATGGAAAGTCGTTTCAGCCACCTCCGAGGCGCGGCCGATCTTCGAGCGCGTCGACAACAAGAACAAGCCGACTGTCCCGGACGACAAGCGGATCATTGCGGCCCTCGAGCAGGACCATCAGGCGACCTTGGCCTATGTGCGGCGTCCGGTCGGCAAGACCTCCGCGCCGCTCTATTCCTATTTCGCGCTGGTCGCCGACGATCCATCGGTGCAGGTCGTCAGCCAGGCGCAGACCTGGTACCTGAAGGATATTCTGAAGAACACGCAATGGAAGGATGTGCCGCTGCTGTCGGCCGCCGCACCCTTCAAGGCGGGTGGACGCAATGGCGCCGACTACTATACCGACGTGCCGGCCGGCGATATCGCCATCAAGAACGTTGCCGACCTCTACCTCTATCCGAACACCGTGCGGGCGGTTGAAATCACCGGTGCTGAAGTCAAGGAATGGCTGGAAATGTCGGCCGGCATCTTCAACCGGATCGAGCCCGGCAAAGCCGACCAGGCCCTCATCAACACCGACTTTCCGTCCTACAATTTCGACGTCATCGACGGCGTCACCTACAAGATCGACCTGTCGCAGCCGCCGAAATACGATGCCAAGGGCGGGCTGGCGAATGCTGGCGGCAATCGTATTGCCGACTTGATGTTCGATGGGAAGCCAATTGATCCCAAACAGAAATTCGTCGTTGCGACCAACAATTATCGGGCCGGCGGCGGCGGCAATTTCCCCGACATCAATGCCTCGAAGATCATCTACGAAGCGCCGGACACCAATCGCGACGTCATCGTCCGCTACATCGTCAGCGAGGGCACGATCAACCCATCGGCGGACGGCAACTGGTCATTCGCGCCATTGCCTGGAACCAGCGCCGTGTTGGAAACCGGCGCCAGGGCGAAAGATTTCATTGCGCAGGTGAAATCGCTGAAGATCGAACCGGCGGGCGAGGGCGAGGCAGGGTTTGCGAAGTACCGCATCCTTCTGTGATCACCGCTGTTCGAAGGGCTCTTTCCACGCCGTCACCGCAGCGTGGAACTACGCCTTGTAGATTACCTGGCGCACGTCGATGTAGCTGGCCCGGAACCCGGCCTCGCAATAGTGCAGGTAGAACTCCCAGAGCTTCTTGAAGCGGTCGTCGAAGCCGAGCGGGACGATCTTCTCCCATGACGCCCAGAACCGGTGACGCCATTCAGCGAGCGTGCGAGCATAGTCGTCCGGAAATACGCGCTCGCGCAGATGGGCAAGGCCATGATCCCTGCCGAGCGCCTTGAGGATAGACGGCGTCGGCAGCATGCCACCGGGGAAAACGTAGCGCTGGATGAAATCCGGCCTTGCACGATAGGTGTCGTAAGAAGCTTCGTTGATGGTGATGATCTGAAGCCCGGCGGTACCGCCGGGCTTCAGGCAGGCCTTCATCTTGCTGAAGAACACCGGCCAGTATTTCTCGCCGACCGCCTCGAACATCTCGATCGAGGCGATGCGGTCGTAGGTGCCGGTTTCGTCGCGATAATCCTGCAGCTTGATTTCGACCTTGTCGGCAAGGCCGGCCTTGGCGATGCGCGCCGTGGCGAAGTCGTGCTGCTCGCGGCTGATCGTCAGCCCGGTCACCCGGCAGCCGATCTCGCGCGCCGCGAATTCGGCGAAGCCACCCCAGCCGCAGCCGATTTCCAGCACATGGTCCTTCGGACCGATCCCTGTATCCTTCGCCAGAGCGCGATATTTGGCGGCCTGGGCGCCTTCCAGGTCGTTGGCACCGGTCGTGTAGAGCGCCGAAGAATAGGTCATGCTCGGATCGAGCCATTCCTTGTAGAAGGCGTTGCCGAGGTCGTAATGCGCCGAGATATTGCGTTTCGAACCGGTGCGCGTGTTCTGGTTGAACCAGTGGCGGACGCGCTGGACGGTGTTGATCAGCCAACTGGTGCCGCCCGCGATACGCTCGCCGATGACCGAATTGACCACGAACAGCTCCAGGAAGCTGGTCACATCAGGGCTTTCCCAATCGCCGTCCACATAGGATTCGGCAACGCCGATCGTGCCGCCGGAAAAGGCGCGGCCGGGCAAGCGCCAATTCTTCAGCACCAGTTCGGCATCTGGGCCAGGTCCCTTGCCGCCGACGAGGACGGCACGGCCGTCCGGCAGCCTGACCTTGAGCGAACCGCGCGGCAGGTTCATCGCCGCCGACAGCACCATGCGCGCTTTCGCCGGCAGACCTTTGACGATCTCGGCGAAATTGAACTCATCGAGCCTGACCGCGTCGCTCAATGCTGCACCAAAAAGTTCCTTTTGTGCCATCTCATGCCCCCTGGATTTCCGCGGTGTCGGGGCAGATTGCCGAGCCACGGTTCTCTTGGACCATTCGCCAGTTTCGAACGCCGCCGCGACCGGTTCGTCGGCGAGCGGGCTCGAATGAAGTGCGCGCCCCCTACCAGAGCTTCAGCGCTTCCCGGTGAATCCGTGCGACAATCTTCCACGTCATGCGGGGAAACTTCAAGGGGCAGGCTGCAAGCGGGGCTGTGCCAAGCAGATTGCTCGCGCCGGCGGGCATCTGTGCCTTTGGACGGCCAAGGCGCAGCGCGTTAAAAAACGCCTATGGCCGCAGAATTCCTTGTGCGATAGATTTAGCCATGCGTTATGTAATCGTCATTGCCGCCATCGCGTTTTTCCTGATCTGGGATGGCATGTACAATCAGGGCCGGTATCTCGACACCACGGTGAGAGAACTTAGCCGCATTGTGCGATATGCTACCGGCAAGGTTTAGCTCCGGCGGCTGCAGCCGCGACATCCTTGTCGATTGACGCCAACGTCCTGCCGTCACAAAAGACCCCAGCACTTTGATCGAGGAGGCGGGGTTGATCCGGCATATCGTTTTCTTCAGCGCGCGGCGAAAAGAGGATGCCGAGGCTGTGCGCACCGGCTTGCTGGCGCTCGGCGACATTCCTCATTCCAGCCTTTTCGAGGTCACCTTGAACACCAAGGTCGATCCACTGTCCGATGAGGTCGACGTGGTCGTCTATGCGGAGTTCGCCGACGACGCCGCGCTGGCCGCCTACAAGGCGCACCCGCTCTATGCGCAGACCACCAGCAAGGTCAAACCGATGCGGGAACTGCGCTATTCCGCCGATGTCGTTGCCGGAAGCTGATGCCTTGTCCAGGTGGTGCCTTTTTCGAAGTCCGGTGAACTGACTTGGGCGAACTGGCCGGGATTGCGATCAAGTCTTGAACCGACTTGCGGAATGATGCACATCGCGCCTGCATGACCCAAACCGCAGCCGCAGGCACTCATCCGCTCGATCACCTGGTGCTGCCGACGCAGAGCCTTGAGGTTGCGCGAGCCCGGCTCACCGCGCTTGGCTTCGTCGTGGCCCCGACCGGCATCCATCCCTTCGGAACGGAAAACTGCTGTGTTTTCCTGGCCGACGGCACGTATCTCGAACCGCTCGCGGTCGGCGACGAACAGGTGGCGACAAAGGCTATCGCAGACGGCAATGTCTTCGTCACGCGTGATCGCGCCTATCGCGACAGCAACGGCGACGAGGGATTTTCCGCCATTGTTCTAAGCACGGGCAATGCCGACGCCGACCATGCACGCTATGTCGGTGCCGGCATCTCGGCGGGAGACATGCTGGGTTTTTCGCGCGCCTTCACCGACCCGGCCGGCAAAAGCGACATCGCATCGTTCAAGCTCGCCTTCGCGGCCGGAGCCGAAGCCACGGACGCCTTCCTGTTTGCCTGCGAGCGCGTCAACGCGCCTGATGTTGACCGTACGGCTTTGCAGGCCCACGCCAACGGCGCGACCGGAATTGTCGAGATCTTGGCGATCAGCGATGCGCCCGGAAAGCAGCATGGGCTTATTTCCGTGGCGGTGGACGATCCGGCCGCCGACAGGCAGGGCGGCAGGTTTCCCTTGCCGAATGCAGATTTGAGCGTGCTTGACGGCGCGGCTTTCACCGCGCGCTTCGGCCTGCCTGCCGGCGCGCCGACAGATCTACGCTTCGCAGCGGTGGTCTTTTCGGTTGGGAACGCCGATGTGACATCGAGGCTGCTTGCAGCCAATTCCGTCCAACACGATATAGCGGGCAATGATATCGTCGTGCGGCCTGCACCCGGACAGGGCGCGGCCTTCATCTTCCGGGAGATCCCATGAGCAAGCCGCAAGCGTCCAATTCAATGGCGCCCAATTCGTCGGTAACCGTCGGCAATGTCGTCTTCGACAACAAGGCGGCTCTGTCGCTGATCGCCGGCCCTTGTCAGTTTGAATCACGCCAGCACGCCTTCGATATGGCCGGCGCGCTGAAGGAACTGACCGGCAGGCTCGGCATAGGGCTCGTCTACAAGACCAGCTACGACAAGGCCAACCGCACCTCGCTGTCGGCGACGCGCGGTGCCGGTATGGACGCAGCCCTTCCCGTCTTCGACGAGTTGCGCAAGGAATTTTCGCTCCCCGTGCTGACCGATGTCCATACCGAGGAGCAGTGCGCGATCGTCGCGCCGCATGTCGATGTCCTGCAGATTCCGGCTTTCCTGTCGCGCCAGACGGACATGCTGGTCGCCGCCGCCAGGACCGGCAAGGTGATCAATGTGAAGAAGGGGCAGTTCCTCGCCCCCTGGGACATGAAGAACGTCGTCGCCAAGATCACCGGATCCGGCAATGCCAATGTGCTGACCACCGAGCGCGGCGCGTCCTTCGGCTACAACACGCTGGTGTCCGACATGCGCGCTCTGCCCATCATGGCCGAGATCGGCGCGCCGGTGATCTTCGATGCCACGCATTCGGTGCAGCAACCGGGCGGGCAGGGTGGTTCCTCGGGCGGCGAGCGCCGTTTTGTCGAGACGCTGGCCCGCGCGGCAGTCGCTGTCGGCGTTGCCGGCGTGTTCATCGAGACCCATCAGGATCCCGACAACTCGACCTCTTCCGACGGCCCGAACATGCTCCCGTTGAAGGACATGCCGGCCCTGCTCGAGCGGCTGATGGCATTCGACCGCATCGCCAAGGGCCTCTAAGGGCGGACGCATACTCCGCTGACTGCCGGCGCTTGTGGAAGGCACGAGCCGGCTATACGCTTGGCTGGCAAAAGAGCGTTTTGGCAGGAGGAAGCCATGTCCGTCGCCCGCGTCACCGAAATCACATCCTCGTCGAACAAGAGCTTTCAGGACGCCATCGAACAGGGAATTGCGCGCGCATCCAAAACCCTGAAGAACGTCGAGGGCGCCTGGATCCAGGACCAGAAGATCGTCGTCCAAGACGGCAAGATTGTTGCTTATCGCGTCAACATGAAGGTTACCTTCATCCTCGCGGAGTGATCGGTCGACGCCGAAAAAGTCGGGAACCTTCGCCCGCGCCCCTCATTGTCCAAGTATGGTTCGAAACCACAATGAGGAGCACAATCATGGCAACCCAGACAGGTCACACCCAAGCCATCGCCGCTTCGCGGGTCATCGGCACATCGGTCTACAATACCGAAGGCACGAGCATCGGCAGCATCGAGGATGTGATGCTTGACAAGATGACGAACGGCATCATGTTCGCGGTCATCGGTTTTGGCGGCTTCCTCGGTATCGGCGAGAAATATCACGCCATTCCGTGGGCAAGCCTCGACTACGATGAGGACAAAGGCGGGTATGTCGTGCCGTTTTCCAAGGAACAACTCAGGGCGGCACCTGCTTATTCGATCAACGAATTGACCGGGGCGGATGGCGAGGCGGCCCGCGACGAATCCTACAATTATTACAAGGTCACGCCTTACTGGCATTAACAGCAACCACAAAGCGGGCCCCCCCCCGGGGGGGGGGGGGGTGGTGTTATGGGTTATTGAGGTGGGATATATGGGGGCCGCCCCAAAGCCGCCCGGAGAGAGTTTAGGCCCCCCACAGGACAACCGCCCCCCGCCCGGGGGAT
>NZ_JAMYOM010000039.1:0-56825 GCF_040319805.1 Mesorhizobium sp. M0848
CTCGTCGAAACCATCGAGGCAGCCGAATGCAAGAACTACTTCGAAAACGCAGGCTACGCTTCCGTCAAAATATGAAACGCTCTAGATATTTCAGTCGATTTTATCCGGTCCCAGCGACGCCACGGTCTTCAACGCGCCGTCGAGCATGTCGCCCTTCTCGTCCTTCAGCGCCATCTCGCGCAGGCGGCGGATCCAGTCGGCGGCGTCGGCGCGGCCCTTGACCAGGTCGAGCGCCGACAGCACCCGGTCGAATTTCGACTGTGCGCGGACATGGGTGTCGCTGTAGCCCTTGATCAGCCGGCGGCAGTTGAGGATCTCGACGGCCAGCGCGTAGTCCTGGCGAACATGGTCGAGCGCCAGCGTGTACCAGCGATCGAGATGCGCGATCTCGACCTTGTGACGCAGCAGGCTGCGGCGCCACCGGCGCAGGCCGCCGATGAACCAGAGCGCTGCAAAGCCGGCGAAACTGTCGGTGCGGATGCGGCGGCCGTGGTTGATGCGACGATCGAGAAAGGCGGCGAGCTTCGGCAGGCTTTCGATGTAGCTGCCCAGACCCGCCGGCAACGTGCCGCAGAATTCCTCGATGCGCGGATGGAAATACTCGGTCACCTGCAGGATCGAGCCGTCCTTGACGCCGACCTCACGGCGCACGCGTTTGTCGCGCGTCGAGCGCGTCTTGAGATCGGCGACGCGGATCATGTCGTCGTAGCATAGCGCGTTGGCCAGATGCTTGGCGGCAGCGATCGACAGGCCATAGCCGCGATCCGGCCCGTCCAACGCGACGGCCTTGTCCAGCCAGTCGAGATACTCGCGCCCGTAAGCGATGTCCTGATAGTCGACGACCTTTCTCAAGCCCCGAAGTGCCATGTCGCGTACGGCCACCGGCAACAGGTCGATGCGGGCAGCCAAGGTCTGCCAGCCCTGCAGCAGGTTTTGCGGGCCACTCACCTGTCCTGTGCCCAGGGCAGATTCGACTATCGCGGGCTCGGCCGGCTTCGGCGCCGGTGCTGCCGTGCCGCGCGCGCGGTCAAACGCAGCGCCGAAGGCAGCGAGGCTGGCCTTGACGCCCCGGCCGCCGGCACCGATCGCCTGTTCGTAGCTCTCGCGGGTGAAGGGCAGCGCATCGGACCCCGCCAGCGCGCCAAGCAGGCTGGCCGAGATCATCGAACCATTGTCGGCGGCGATCTTTTCCATGTCGAAAGCGATGAAGCGCTTCGATGCTGCTTCCGCCGTCGCATGAACCTTGGAGGACGAGGCCCGGCCATCGCCCGGCTCGATCTTTTCCGACACGGCGGCGATGCGGTGCGACGAGGCGATCAGCGTCGTGCGGTCGGGCGTGACGAAGCCGCGAATGATGGCACGGCCGGCTTCCATCAATTCGGCGGCGATCAGGATGTCGACGTCGCCCTGCGACGGCGACAGCGCGAAGACCGGCAGCCGGCCGGTGTCGCGGGCCATCTCCACATAGTAAATGGTGGCGCCGGTACGCTGGGCGACGCCGGCGACCGAGGTCGATTGCGCAACAAAGCCGTTGCGCTCGGCGACATCGGTGATCCAGTCGGCGAGCACGCCACCGCCTTGGCCGCCGACCGCCAGCACGGCGAGCTTGATGACACGTTCGCTATCCTGAGCGCCGGCGCGGGCGCGAAATGGCGGGACAGCGTCAAGCATCGGCGAAGGTCAGGCGCCGGCTTTCGCGGCGGCGCTGCAACAGGCTGATGGTGGCACGGCGCGCGGCTTCCAGGAAGCGATCCCAGCGGCTCGGATTGTGTACGACGTCGGCGCGATAGAAGGATGGGCACAGCACCGCCGCATCGGCGACCTCGCCGCAATTGCCGCAGCCGACGCAGCTCTGGTCGATATGCGCGACCGGATCGTCGCGCAGCGGATCGTCGAGCGACTTGACCGACAGCGACGGGCAGCCGGACAGCCGCATGCAGGCATGGTCGCCGGTGCAGATGTCCTCATCGACGCCGAACTTCGGCTTCACGACACGGGTCCCGCCCTTGATCGCCTTGTCGACCAGCGGCTTTTCGCGGCGCTGCCGGTTGAGCATGCATTCGGACGAGGCGACGATGACCTTCGGCCCCTTCTCGTCCGTCGTCAGCGCCTCGCGCAGCGTGTCCTGCATCTTGGTGACGTCATAGGTGCGGTCGACATGGCGCAGCCATTTGACGCCCATGCCTTTCACCGCCTCGGTGATCGGATGCTTGGTCGACTTAGTCTTGTTGCCGGCGCGGGACGACAGAATGTCCTGCCCGCCGGTGGCCGCCGAATAGAAATTGTCGACGATGACGATCACGCCGTCGTTCTTGTTGAACACCGCATTGCCGATCGAGGAGGTCAGGCCGTTGTGCCAGAAGCCGCCATCGCCGACGAAGGAGATGGAGCGGCGCTTGGCATCGGGTGAATTGAACGCAGAGGCCGAGGCCGGTCCCAGACCGTAGCCCATGGTGGTGGCGCCGAGCTCGAAGGGCGGCATGATCGAGAACAGATGGCAGCCGATGTCGGAAGCGATGTGATGCTTTCCGAGCTCCTGCTCGACCAGCTTGGTCGCGGCAAAGATCGGCCGTTCCGGGCAGCCGATGCAGAAGCCCGGCGGACGGCCCGGCACGACATTGATCAGGTCGGCTGCGTCGACGCCATCGCCGACCTTGTTGGGCGCCCGCACTTCGCCGGGCAGCAGATGCGGCGCCTCGGCGCGCAGGAAGGCGCCGATGCCGTCGAGCATGACCTGGCCGGTGTATTCGCCGGCCATCGGCAGATGTTCCTTGCCGACCAGCCTGGTGCCGCGCCCGGCCTTGTGCAGCATCGAAGCAAAGGCCTGTTCAATGTAGTTGGGCTGGCCTTCCTCGACGACCAGCACCGACTGCTTGCCCTCGCAGAAGGACAGGAACTCGTCATCGATCAAGGGATAGACGGCGTTGAGCACATAGAGCGGCACGTCGGTGTCGCCATAAGTGTTGGCAAGGCCTAGCCGCTGCAGCGCGCGAATGACCGAATTGTACATGCCGCCCTGCATGACGATGCCGACCGAACCATGATCCGAGCCGAAGAACTCGTTGATCTTGTTCTTGCGGATGAAATCGACCGCCGCCGGCCAGCGCTTCTGCACCTTCTCCTTCTCATGCAGGAAGGAAGCGGGCGGCAGCACGATGCGGCCGGTGTCGCGGCGGGGCGCGTCGAGCGCATCGGCGACCGTCATCGGCGGCCGCTTGTTGTCCTTGGCGATGAAATGGCCATGCACGTGGCAGCAGCGGATACGCACCTGCAGCATGACCGGCGTGTTGGAAATCTCCGACAGTTCGAAACCGTCCTCCACCGACTTGACGATCGACGGCAGGTTGGGGCGCGGGTCGAGCAGCCAGACTTGACTTTTCATGGCGAAGGCATGGCTGCGCTCCTGCATGATCGAGGAGCCTTCGCCATAGTCCTCGCCGACGATGATCAGCGCGCCGCCGGTGACGCCGCCGGAGGCGAGATTGGCCAGCGCGTCGGAGGCGACATTGGTGCCGACCGTCGACTTGAAGGTCGCCGCACCACGGATCGGGTAATGCACCGAGGCGGCCAGCATGGCGGTGGCGGTGGCTTCGGAGGCGCTGGCCTCGAAATGCACGCCGAGCTCGCCCAGAATGTCCTGTGCGTCGGTCAGCACGTCCATCAGATGGCTGATCGGCGCGCCCTGGTAGCCGCCGACATAGCCGACGCCGCATTGCAGCAGCGCTTTAGTGATGGCGAGGATGCCTTCGCCGGCAAATTCCTCGCCGGCACCCAGCCGAAGCTTTTCGACTTCCTTGGCAAAAGAGCGTTCGGCCATTTTTTTCTCCTTCCGGTACCGCCCGAGGCTGGCGACGCGTAGGTCTAGATGTCGTGCTTGCGAATGTTCTTCAGCATCTTCAAAAGCGTGGCGATAAGTGCGGAATATTCGGCGTCGTCGATATCGTCGAACATCGCCTCGAACGCGTCATGCATGGCCGGCCAGGCGCGCGCGAACTCGGCGCGGCCGTCGTCGGTCAGGAACACGTGGCGGATGCGGCTGTCGGTGACGCCCTGTTCGCGTCGTACCAGGCCCTGGCCCTCCAGCGAGTCGAGCGTCCGGCTCAAGGTTGACTGCTCGATGACCGTATAGACCGAGAGGTCGTTGACGGTGATGCCGTCGGTGACCGACAGCACGGCCAGCGTGCGCACCTGCGGAATGGTCAGGCCCTGCTTGCGGAAATCGTCGCGCAAGGTGGCGTTATAGCGGCCCATGATGCGGTTCATCAGATAGGGCGCGAATTGCTGCAGGCCGATCTGCCCCAGGGTCGAAATGCGCTGGCGCTTCTCAGTGACCTTCTCTTCCATCACAGCCTCCCCGCAAGGAGAAAGCCGGAGCCGCCGCCAAGGCCGGCACCCGGATGGGTCGAGGCGCCGATATGGTAGAGGCCCTTGATGCCGGTCTGATGGTTGCGGCTGCTCTTGAACGGCCGCCACAGGAACGACTGGTCGATGGTCGAGGAACCGCCATAGGGGTCGCCGCCGACCAGATTGATGTTCATCGCTTCGAGGTCAGCGGGCGAATAGGCGCGACGCGCAATGACGCTATCTCTGAAGCCGTCGATATGGCCGGCGAGGATGGCCTCGGCGCGATCGGCATAGGCTTCGCGTAGCGCAACGGTCCACTGCCCGTCTGCCGGTGCCTGCAGCTTGCCGGCTGCGTCACCCTTGATGTGGCGAGGCGCCTCGGGCAGTTGCAGCCACAGGATCGCCTTGCCTTCGGGGCAGCGCGACGGATCGAGCGCATGCGGCTGGCCGGCACAGATGGTCGGCACCTCCGGCAGCATGCCGCGCGCCGCCTCGTTGCAGGCTTTCGAGACGCCATCCAGTCCCGGCGTCAGATGCAGCAGCGCCACCTTGTCCAGGCCTTCGCCCCGCCATGCGGGCGGTTTGTCCAAGGCGTAGTGGATCTGGAAATTGCCTTTGCCATAACGGTACTTTTGCGTCGCCTCGACATCGGCTTTGGGTGCATCCGCGCCAAGCAGCCTGCCATAGAGCTGCGTCGGTGTAACCGAGCAGATGACGCCCTTGTTGGCCGTGATTGTCTCGCCCGAGGCCAGTCGCACGCCGGTCGCGCGGCCATTGCTTTGAACGATCGAAGCGACATCGGCGCCGGTGCGGATGTCGCCGCCGCGTTCCCGGATCAAAGCCTCGAAGGCCGCCAGCAGGTTTTTTGCCCCGCCCTTGACGATCGGCGCGCCCGCCGCCTCAAGCGCGAAGGCGATAACCCTGGCGATCTGGCCGGAAAAGGCGTCTTCGGGGCCGAGCCCGGCATGCAGCACCCAGGGCGCCCACAGCGCGCGGATGGTTTCGGACCGGTAGGTGTTTTCCAGCCAGCCGCGCGCCGGCACCAGTGCCTCGCCGAGAAAGGCGGCAAGACCGCGCGGGCCGCGCCGCCAGCCATCGCCGGCCAGCAGCTTGGCGGTCGGATAGGACCACAGGCTGCCGCCGAGCAAGCCGAACAGCAGGCCGGCATTGCGCTCGATGCCGCCGACATCATCCGCGTGCCGGTCACCGTCGCCTGCCGCGATCGCATTGAGGGCGGCGACGTTGGCGGCACGGTCGGTGCTGAGCACGGCATGGCTGCCATCCGGCCGCAGCACGCCGGTCGGCGTGCCCGTGTGGCAGAACTCCAGCCCGTGCCGTGCAAGGTCGGCGCCCAGCGCCGCAAAGGCCGGCGAGGTGATGAACAGCACGAAGGTCGTCGCCATCACATCATGGATGAAGCCGGGCGCGGTGATCTCCTCGGTGCGCATGCAACCGCCAATGCGGTCGTTGCGCTCCAGGACGAGCACACGCGCCCCTTTGCCGCCGAGCATCGCCGCGCAGACCAGCGCGTTGATGCCGCTGCCGACGATGATGTGATCCGGCTGGGTCACGGCAAACGCTTTCGCTTAGCCCTTCGACACCAGCGCCAGCGCGCGGATCGGGCTGCCGGTGCCGTGTTCGATCTTCAGCGGCGCCGCGATCAGGATAGCGCCCTTCGGCGGCAGCTGGTCGAGGTTGCAAAGGCTGGCAAGACCGTAGCGGTTGGCCTTGTGCATCAGCGTGTGCGCCGGGAATGGCGGCTCCATGCCGCCGGCTTTGCCGGCATCCGTGCCGATCGTCTCCGAGCCCCAGCCCTTGATGTCCTTGCTGATCAGGAACTGGATGGCTTCGGCCGTCGGGCCGGGCGTGTGCGGGCCGGTCTCGTTGGCGTTGAGGAACTCGGCTTCCGAGCCGTTGCGCTTGTACCAGTCGGTGCGCATCACCACCCATTCGCCGGCATTGATCGCGCCATGCTTGGCTTCCCATGCCTTGATGTGGTCGACAGTGAGCAGGAAATCAGGGTCGGCGGCGGCTTCCTTCGAGCAGTCGATGACATTGACCGGGCCGACGAAGTTCTGCGCCGGAATGGTGTCGGTGGCACCGTCCGGATAATCCTTGCCGGAGATCCAGTGCTGCGGCGCATCGAAATGCGTGCCCGAATGCTCGCCGAGCTTCAGCCAGTTCCAGGCCCACCACGGACCGTTCTTGTCGTAACGGGAGATGTTGTGGATCTCGACCTTCGGCGTGTCGACGGCCAATTCCGGCGGCAGCTTGATCAATGGCGTGTCCGGCCCGAGTGGCGCCGACAGGTCGACCACCTTGATGGCGCCTGAAAGAAGCTGGCTGGCGACTTCGCCGAGGAGTTTTTGGGTGTCCATGGTCTGAAGTTCCCTCTTTCGTGTGATGATCAAGGCTCGTCTCGGCCCTTAATATCCTACTAGACGAAAACATATGCATCTGCAATTATCTTTAAGCATAAAGGAAATGGGGACGAGGCGTGAGCGAGTTCGACGCCATCTTTGTCGGGGCCGGCCACAACAGTCTGGCATGCGCCGCGCATTTGGCGCTCAAAGGCTGGAAAACCGGGATATTCGACCGCAACGCAGCGATCGGCGGCGCCGTCCAGACGCGCGAATTCACCCTTCCCGGCTTCCGCCACGATTTCGGCGCGATGAATGTGAGCCTGTTCGCCGGCTCGGCCTTCCACCGGAAATATGCAAATGAATTGAAAGCGCAGGGGCTGGAGTTCGCGCCCGTTGCCGACTGTTTTGCCAGCGCATTCCCGGACGGACGCTGGTTCGGCGTCAGCAACGATATGGAAAAGACCGCTGCGCGCATGGCCGCCTTCTCCGCCACTGACGCCACGACATGGCGCAGGCTGGTCGCCGCCTTCCCGGCGGAGGCCGAACATCTGTTCCGGCTGCTGGGCTCGCCGATGAGCGCCCGCGCGCTTGCCGGCATCGCGTGGAACCTGTGGCGCAAGAAGGGCATGTCTGGGGCGCTCGATACAGGCCGGCTGCTGTTGTCCTCGCCCCGCGCCTGGCTGGAGGAAAATTTCCAGTCGCTGCATATCAGGGCAACGCTCGCCACCTGGGGCATGCATCTCGACTTCGCGCCCGACATCGCCGGGGGTGCGGTGTTCCCCTATCTGGAATCAATGGCCAACCAGAGCTTTGGCATGGTGCTGGGCAAAGGCGGCGCCGACACCATCATCCGCGCCCTGTCGGGCATGGTGACCTCCGCCGGCGGCAAGATTGTCACCGGCGCCGAAGTGGCCGAGATCACCGTTTCCGCCGGCAAGGCGACCGGCGTCCGGCTCGCTTCGGGCGAGACGCATACCGCCGCCAAAGCGGTCATTGCCGGCGTCGCGCCCAAGGCGCTGACCGGCAAGCTGCTGCCCAATGGTTCGGGTAACGCCGGCTTCGACACGGCGATGCAAAAGTTCCGCCACGCGCCGGGCACGATGATGATCCATCTGGCGCTCGACGATTTGCCCGAATGGCGCGCCGGAGCCGAGTTGCGGCAGTTCGCCTATGTGCATCTGTCGCCGTCGCTCGACGCCATGTCGCGCACCTATCAGCAGGCGATGGCGGGCATGCTGCCGGACGAGCCGACGCTGGTGGTCGGCCAGCCGACGGCGATCGACCCCTCGCGAGCGCCTCAGGGAAAGCATGTGCTGTGGGTGCAGGTGCGCATGCTGCCCGCCGAAATCACAGGCGATGCCGCCGGCAAGATCGCACCCGCGCATTGGGACGAGGTGAAGGACGCCTACGCCGAGCGTGTCCTCGACATCATCGAGACCTATGCGCCCGGCCTGCGCAACAAGATCCTCGGCCGCGCCGTCTTCTCGCCCATCGATCTCGAGCGCGAGAACCCGAACCTCGTCGGTGGCGACCAGGTCTGCGGCAGCCATCATCTGGCGCAGAATTTCTTGTTCCGCCCTGCGCGCGGCTATGCCGGCTGGAACACGCCGGTGGCGCATCTGCACCTCACCGGAGCCGCGACATGGCCGGGCGCCGGCACAGGTGCGGCGTCGGGCTTCATGCTCGCACAACAGCTTGGCGGGAGGTAGGAGCCGGAGATTTCCTTGAGGCTACGAGGGGCAAGGCGCTGCTGCCCAAGAAGCCTGAACCAATGGCCTGAAGACGCCGCGCAGAAACAAAACCAACAAGGGGAACGACCATGACAATCAACAGACGGGAATTGCTGGGATACAGCGCCGCGGCACTCGGGGTGGCCGCTGTCGGCCTGCCGCAGATCGCCAAGGCAGCCGCCGGCGAACTGACCATCGCCTACAATGTCAACTTGCCGTCCTGGGATCCGACCACCGGCCCTTCGGCCGTCAACCCGACGATCCAGGGCCTCTACCAGTCGGTGTTCGACCAGTTCATTCCGCAGAAGCCCGATTTGTCCTTCGCGCCGGGCCTGCTGACCGAATGGGGCTGGAACGACGACCGCACCAAGATCACGATGACGGTGCGCGAAGGCGTGACCTGGCATGACGGCTCGCCGTTCACGCCAGAGGACGTTGTCTGGTCGCTGCAGCGGGCAGGCGACGAAAAGACCGGCAACCCTATCCAGTTCGTCTGGAAGAACGTCAACAATTTCAAGATCGACGGCAACAAGATCACCGGCGACGTCGTGCAGTTCGACCCGGTCTATTTCAAATGGATGTCGTTCCTGACCGGCTACATCATGCCGAAAGCCTACTACGAAAAGGTCGGCGCCGAAGGTTTCGAGAAGGCGCCGATCGGCACCGGCCCCTACATGGTGGAAAAGTTCGAGCGCAACGCCTTCCTGCGGCTCAAGGCAAACCCGAACTATTGGGGCGGCAAGCCGGCCTTCGAGAATGTGACAATCAAGTTCGTCGCCGATGCGGCAAGCCGCGTCGCCGAGATCGAATCCGGCTCCTCGCAGGTGACGCTCGAAATCCCCTATGAGGAGTATGACCGGCTGATCGCCAAGGACGGGCTGGCCGGCTCGTGCAAGAACGTTTCCGACATCGGCATGATCTTCTTCAACGACATCGAGGCGATGCTGGACAAGAACGTCCGCCAGGCCGCCGTGATGGCCGTCGACAAGAAGCTGCTGGTCGATCGCCTGCTGCGCGGCTACGGCCAGCCGATCGATACGCTGGAAACGCCGGAATACGCATCCTACGACGCGTCGATCAAGGTCGAGCACAATCCGGAAAAGGCCAAGGAATTGCTGGCCGCTTCCGGCTATTCGCCGGAAAAGCCGGTCAAGTTCACCATCCAGACGACCAAGGGCTTCAAACCCAAGGACTATGAGATGGTCCAGGCGATCGTCGGCATGTGGCGCAAGGTTGGCATCGAGGCGACGATCGAAGTCTACGAGATCGCCAAGCACTACGAACTGCGCGCCGCCGACAAGCTGGCGCCGGCGGCCTTCTACAATTGGGGCAATGCCATCGGCGATCCGACCACCTCGACCGGCTTTGCCATGTACGGCCCGAGCCCGCATTCGGTGTGGGACAGCCAGGATTTGATCGACATGATCAATCCGCTGTGGGGCGAAAAGGACGAGGCCAAGCGCATCGCCGGCTGGAAGGCGGTCGACAAATACATCGCCGAGCAGGCCTATGTGCTGCCGCTGATGCAGTATGCGCAGCCGATCGTGCATGCCAAGGGCGTCAATGTGGTGCAGCATGTGTCCGGCGCGCTGCTGCCGGCCCTGATGACCCCGGCCTGACCGATATGGGAAGGCACGCTGTCGTGAGGTAGCGTGTCTTCTTTAACGACGCAGGCCCTCTCATCCGGCCCTTCGGGCCACCTTCTCCCCGCTGGGGAGAAGAGACTTGGCTCAGCCGTCGGCGACCTCTTCTCCCCTCGGGGAGAAGGTGGCCGCGAAGCGGCCGGATGAGGGGGCTGTTCGTTCCATCAGCCACCGAACGCAGTAAACCTACGCCGGAATGCTCCTACAAAGATTCCTGATCCGTCTGCTGACGATGCTGATCACGCTGTTCGGCGTGGCCGTCGTCGTCTTTGTCGTGATCCGCGTCGCGCCCGGCGATCCTATCGCCATGATGCTGCCGCCCGGCGCGACGGATGCCGACCTCGCCCGGCTGCGGGCGCTCTATGGGCTCGACAAGACCATCGTGCAACAATTCTTCATTTGGCTGTCGGGCGTCGCCAGGGGCGATTTCGGCACCTCGATCTCGCTGCGGCAGGATGTGCTGGGTCTCGTCTTCAACCGGCTGCCGGCGACGCTGGAGCTTGCCATCGTCGCGCTCATCATAGCGGTGGCGCTCGGCGGCACGACGGCAATCATCGGCGCGCGCGAGCGCGGCACGGCGGTCGAGGCCGGCATCGACATCGCCAGCGGCGCGGCGCTCTCCATTCCCGACTTCCTGTGGGGCCTGGTGCTGATCCTGCTGTTCGGCGTGCTGGTGCCGATCTTCGACATTTCCGGCCGGGTGTCGCCGCAGCTCGACCTGCCTTTCGTCACCCAGTTCTATCTGTTCGAGAGCCTGTTGCGCCTGCGCCTCGACCTGACCTGGGACCTCCTGAAGCACATGCTGATGCCGGCGGTGGCGCTGGCGCTGCCGCTGGCGGCAATCATCTCGCAGCTGTTGAAACAGTCGCTGAAGGAAGTGCTCGACCTCGACTATGTCGTGCTGGCTCGGGTGAAGGGGTTCTCGGAAACGCAGGTCATCCTGCGCGAGGCGCTGAAGAACGCCGCGCTACCAACGCTGACGCTGGTCGGTGTGCAGTTCACCTTTCTCATTGGCGGCACGGTCATCGTCGAACGGCTGTTTTCTTATGAAGGCCTCGGCAACATGGCGATCGACGCCGTCATCAACCGCGACCTGCCTTTGATTCAAGGCATCGTGCTGGTCTTCGCGCTGCTGTTCGTGCTGATCAACCTCAGCGTCGACATGATGTACGCGCTGCTCAATCCGAGGCTACGCCATGGATGAGGGTCGTGCTCAAAGGCGAGGTGTGTCGCCACGTTTGTGGCTTGCCGGCGGCTGGCTGCTGCTGGCGCTGCTGGCCGCGATCTTCGCACCGCTGGTCGGGCCGCAGGACCCACTGGCGCAGGATTTGATGCTGGAACGGCTGCCGCCATTCTGGATGAATGGCGCCGAACCCGGCTATTGGCTCGGCACCGACAGCCTCGGCCGCGATCTGTTGTCGAGGCTGATCTTCGGCGGCCGCATCGCCTTCATCGTCGCCTTTTCCGCAGCCATCGCTGCGTGCCTGGTCGGTTCGACCCTCGGCCTGATCGCAGGCTATTTCGGCGGTTGGGCCGACCGCATCATCTCGCGCGTCGTCGATGTCTGGATGGCGTTTCCGCCGGTGCTGTTCGCCATATTGCTCGTGGCGGTGCTTGGCACGGGCTTGAGTTCCGTCATCCTGGCCATCGCCATCATCGACTGGACGCGTTTTTGCCGGGTGATCCGTGCCGAGACGATGGGTCAGTCGCGCATGGACTATGTCGAGAACGCCCGCATCGCCGGCTATGGCCGCATCGGCATCATGCTGCGCGAAGTGCTGCCCAATGTGGTGCCGTCGATCGTCGCATTGCTGTCGCTGGAAATGGGCATCGCGGTCATCGTCGAGGCGATCCTGTCCTTCGTCAATCTGTCGATCTCGACCGACGATCCGACCTGGGGCGGCATCATCGCCGAGGGCCGGCTGTCGATCCATCAGGCCTGGTGGGTGCTGGTGTTCCCGCTGATCACGCTGATCCTGACCGTGCTGTCGTTCAGCCAGTTCGGCGAGGCGCTGAAGACGCGTTTCGATCCGGTGCTGCGATGAGCGGCTGTCTCGACATCAGGGATCTGAGCGCGGTGCTGCCCAACGGCCAGCGCGTGCTGCGATCGGTGTCGCTTGCGGTCCAGCCCGGTGAAGTCCGCGCGCTGGTCGGCGAAAGCGGCGCCGGCAAGACGATGATCGGCAAGGCGGTGCTCGGCGTCCTGCCTTCGAGTGTGCGCATTGTCGAAGGCGACATGCGGCTTGAAGGCGAAGACCTCGGCAAGCTTCCGCCCAAGGCACGGCGCACGCTGATCGGGGCACGCACGGCGCTGATCCCGCAGGACCCGCTGACAGCGCTTAACCCGTCGCGCCGCGTCGGCTCGCAGATGACTGACCGGCTGGTGCGCATCCTCGGCTGGAGTGGCGAGAGGGCCGATACCCGCATTCGGCAATTGCTGGACGAGGTGCAAATCCGCGATCCCGACCGTGTGCTGAAAAGCTATCCGCACGAACTGTCAGGCGGCATGCGCCAGCGCGTGCTGATCGCCGCCGCCTTCGCCGCGGAGCCAAGGCTGATCGTCGCCGACGAGCCGACCACGGCTCTCGATGTGACCGTACAAAAACAGATCCTGCGGCTGATCGTGCAGTTGCAGCGCGAGCACGGCACGGCGATCCTGTTCGTCACCCATGACCTCGGCGTCGTCGCCAAGATCAGCCAGAAGGTATCGGTGCTCTATGCCGGCAAGGTGGTGGAGGAGGCCGAGACCGCAGCGCTCTTCGCCGCGCCGCAGCACCCCTATACACGAGCGCTGATGGCGGCGACGCCACGCTACACCGATCCTTTCGCCTCGCTGAAGCCGGTGGACGAGGCGGTTCTGGCCGGGCTTGCTTCGGAGATCGCTGCCGCCGACCAAGCCTGGAGGCGGCCGCATGGCTGAGCCACTGTTCTCCGTGCGCGGGCTGAAGGTCGCGCTGCCCGACATGACGCGCAAGCCACTGATCGGCCGCGCGCCATTGGTCGAAATCCTGAAGGGCCTGGACTTCGACCTGCCCAAGGGCTCGGTGACCGGCATCGTCGGCGAATCCGGATCGGGAAAATCAACGCTCGGCCGCGCTTTGGTACGCCTGCTGGAACCCAGCGCAGGCAGCATCACTTTCGACGGCCGCGACATCACCCATCTGCCGGAAGCCGAACTGCGGCCGCTGCGCCGCAATCTGCAGATGATCTTCCAGGATCCGATGTCGTCGCTCAACCCGCGCCGCACCATTGCCAGCATCATCGCCGCGCCGCTGAAACAGAACGGCCTTGGCGACAATCTGAAGGCACGCGTCGCCGAGGCGCTGCAGCGTGTCGGCCTGCCGCAGAGTTTTGCCAGCCGCTACCGCCACGAACTGTCGGGCGGCCAGCGCCAGCGCGTCGGCATTGCGCGCGCTCTGGCGCTGTCGCCGAAATTCGTGCTGGCCGACGAGATCGTCTCAGGGCTCGACGTGTCGACGCAAGCGCAGATCCTGACGCTGCTGGAAAAGCTGGCGGCGGAAATGGGGCTGACCGTCGCTTTCATCAGCCACGATCTGTCGGTCATCCGGCGGCTGTGCCGGCAAGTGATCGTCATGCGCGAAGGCGTGATCGTCGAAGCGAGCGCCACCGACGCCTTGTTCGACAAGCCGCAGCAGGCCTACACGCGCGATCTCATCGCGGCCATTCCGCTGCCCGAGATCGATGCGAGCTGGCTGGACATTCCTTCCGCCGCCAAGGCGCCGACATGAATGCATACGCACGCCGAAGAGCGGGCCTCGGGCGTGCGACCAAAAGACCCAAGTCCCGCCAAATGGAGAGGACTGACATGAAGACCACTATCGCAATTGCAACGCTGGCCGCCGCGATGCTCGGCAGCGCCGGCATGGCCTCGGCGGATTCGATCCCGGGCATGCGCGGCCACGACCACACCGGCATCACCGTTCCCGACATGAAGCAAGCGGTCGACTTCTTCACCGAAGTGGTCGGCTGCAAGAAGGCGATGTCGTTCGGTCCGTTCGCCGACGACAAGGGCACCTTCATGCAGGATCTCCTGGGCGTCGACCCGAAGGCGGTGATCGAAGAGGTCACCATGGTCCGCTGCGGCTATGGATCGAACATAGAGCTGTTCAAATACACAGCACCGGACCAGAAGGACCTGACGCCGAAGAACAGCGACATTGGCGGCTTCCACATAGCCTTCTATGTCGACGACGTCGCTGCCGCCAAAGCCTATCTCGAAGGCAAGGGCGTCAAGACGCGGATGGGGCCGCTGCCGGTCAAGGAAGGGCCGGCCGCCGGCCAGACCATCCTCTATTTCCAGGCGCCGTGGGGGCTGCAACTGGAAGCGATCAGTTATCCCGACGGAATGGCCTATGAGAAGGACGCCGAGACGGTGCTGTGGAGCCCGAAGAACCCGGAAAAGTGATCCGGCAGCGCGCTTGCGCGATGATACGCAGGCGCGCTTTCGCCATGTCAGGACAATCGTTTTGATATAAAACTTTAAGCTTGAAATATCTTGTCGCCGGCGCGATACTGAACTCCAGCAAGCGAAGAGGAGATCGCAGACATGAAGGTTGCGGTTCTCGGCGGCGGACCAGCCGGCCTCTACTTTGCCATTTCGATGAAGCTGAGGGACGCCGCGCACGATGTGACGGTGTTCGAGCGCAACCGCGCCGACGACACGTTCGGCTGGGGCGTCGTGCTGTCGGCCGAGACGCTCGACAATCTGTCGAAAAACGACCCGGTCAGCGCCGTCTGGATCAAGAAGCACTTTGCCTACTGGGACGACATCGCCGTCATCCATGACGGCGTGCGTACGGTCTCGTCAGGTCACGGTTTCTGCGGCATCGGCCGCAAGCGGCTGCTGGTCCTGCTGCAGCGCCGGGCGCGCGAACTCGGCGTCAAGCTGATGTTCGAGACCGACATTGCAGATCCCAAGCCCTACATGGAGACGCATGATCTGGTCGTCGCGGCCGACGGCCTGAACTCCAGGGCGCGCAACAGTTTCGTCGACATCTTCAAGCCCGACATCGACACCCGCAAATGCAAGTTCGTCTGGTTCGGCACCCAACAGAAATTCGACGACGCCTTCACCTTTATCTTCGAGAAGACCGAGCATGGCTGGGTGTGGGCGCACGCCTACCAGTTCGACAGCGACACCGCGACCTTCATCGTCGAGTGCAGCGAACAGACCTGGACTGCTTTCGGCTTCGGCGCGATGTCGCAGCAGGAATCGATCGCCGTTTGTGAGCGGATCTTCGAAAAACATCTCGGCGGCCACGCGCTGATGACCAATGCCAACCATATCCGTGGTTCCGCCTGGATCAATTTTCCGCGCGTGCTGTGCGAGCGCTGGTCTTACAAGAATCTGGCGCTGATGGGCGATGCGGCCGCGTCAGCCCATTTCTCGATCGGCTCCGGCACTAAACTCGCCTTGGAAAGCGCCGTGGCGCTGGCCGAATATGTCGAGTCCGAGCCGGACCTCGACGCGGCGTTTCGTAGATATGAGGATGCTCGCCGCACCGAGGTGCTGAAGCTACAATCGGCGGCGCGCAATTCGCTGGAATGGTTCGAGGAGGTCGAGCGCTATCTCGGCCTCGATCCGGTGCAGTTCAACTATTCGCTGCTGACCCGCTCGCAACGCATCAGCCACGAGAATTTGCGGCTGCGCGATGCCGAATGGCTGGGCGGGGCGGAGGAATGGTTCCAGCGCCAGGCGGGTGCCGGCGGCATGCGCCGCGCGCCGATGTTCGCGCCGTTCAAGCTGCGCGATATGGTGCTGCAGAACCGTGTCGTCGTCTCGCCGATGGCGCAGTACAAGGCCGTCGACGGCTGCCCGACCGATTGGCATTTCACCCATTATGCCGAGCGGGCCAAGGGCGGCGCCGGGCTCATCTATATCGAGATGACCTGCGTCAGCCCGGAAGGGCGGATCACACCCGGCTGCCCCGGCTTCTACGCGCCCGAACATGAGGTGGCGTGGAAGCGGCTGGTCGACTTCGTCCACACCGAGACCGAAGCCAAGATCTGCGCCCAGATCGGCCATTCCGGCGCCAAGGGCTCGACCCGGCTTGGCTGGGAGGGCACCGACGTGCCGTTGGTCTCAGGCAATTGGCCTGTGATGGCAGCCTCGACCGTCGCGTGGTCGCCGCAGAATCAGGTGCCGAAGGCGATGGACCGCGCCGACATGGACCGCGTGCGCGACGAATTTGTGGCCTCTGCCGAGATGGCCAATCGTTGCGGCTTCGACATGCTCGAGATCCACGCCGCGCACGGCTATCTCCTGTCGTCCTTCATCACGCCGGTGACCAACCGGCGCACGGATGCCTATGGCGGTTCGCTGGAAAACCGCATGCGCTATCCCCTCGAAATCTTCCGCGCGGTGCGCGCCGCCTGGCCGGCGGAAAAACCGATCTCGATGCGCATTTCGGCCAATGACTGGGTCGGCATCGAAGGTGTGACGCCAGCCGATGCGGTCGAGATCGCCCGGCTGCTGCATGAGGCCGGCGTCGACATTTGCGACGTCTCGGCCGGCCAGACCTCGGCACTGGCGAAGCCGGTCTATGGCCGCATGTTCCAGACGCCGTTTTCCGACCGCATCCGCAACGAGGTCGGCATGGCCACCATGGCGGTCGGCAACATCTACGAGCCGGACCATGTCAACTCGATCCTGATGGCCGGCCGCGCCGATCTGGTGGCGCTGGCACGGCCGCATCTCGCCGATCCCTACTGGACGCTGCATGCGGCGGTGACGCTCGGCGACCGCGGTGTCAAATGGCCGGACCCCTATCTGCCCGGACGCGACCAGCTCTACCGGCTGGCCGAGCGCGACGCCGCAGCGGGGCTGAAAGTATGAGTGTTTTTCGTTTGCCACGTCAGCGCTATACCCCCACCCCTAACCCCTCCCCACAAGGGGGAGGGGGACCAAGTCACCGTCGGCTCTGGAACCGCAGAAGTTTACAACGGATGGGTGCTGCCGCTGCCTTCTCCCTCCCCCTTGTGCGGAGGGTTAGGGGTGGGGGTACTTGGCGCCAGGTTTCGAGGATTGGCGCATGATCGCGGGCAAGCATGCGCTGGTCACAGGCGGCGGCTCCGGCGTCGGCCGGGCCATCGCGCTGGCGCTGGCTGCTGCCGGCATCGACGTGACCATCTGCGGCCGCCGGGAACCGGAGCTCACTGAGGTGGCCGGCGAGAACGACCGCATCTTCGGCATTGTCGCCGATGTCACCGACGAGGCGGCAATGGCGGCGCTCTACGAGAGGGCGCAAGCCGCGCGTGGCCCCTTCGACATCGTCGTCGCCAATGCCGGCATGGCCGGCAGCGCCCCGGCGCACAAAACCACCCTTATCGACTGGCAGCGAACACTCGACGTCAATTTGACCGGCGCCTTCCTGACGGTGAAGCCGGCGCTGGCCGGCATGGCCGCGCGGAAAACGGGACGAATTGTTTTCATCGCCTCGACCGCCGGCCTGAAAGGCTACGCCTACGTCGCGTCTTACGTCGCCGCCAAGCATGGCGTCATCGGCCTGATGCGGGCTCTTGCCGCCGAAACAGTGAAATCCGGCGTCACCGTCAACGCGGTGTGCCCAGGCTTTGTGGAAACCGAAATGCTGGAAGAGTCCATCCAGCGCATCATCGAGAAGACCGGCCGCTCGGTCGAGCAAGCGCGGTCAAGCCTCGCCTCGACCAACCCGCAAGGCCGCTTCATCCAGCCGGATGAGGTCGCCGCGGCTGTGCTGTGGCTCTGCGGCGACGCCGCCCAGTCGATAACGGGACAGGCGATTTCCATCTCAGGAGGCGAAACATGGTAGCCGGCCCCCTGCCCGCGCCGTCGGGACCCGGCAAGGACCGCTTGCGTCTGTGGATCAGGCTGCTGCGCGCCTCACGCACGATCGAGGCCGAGTTGCGCGAGCGGCTGAAGAAGGAGTTCAACACCACGCTGCCGCGCTTCGACGTGATGGCCGCCCTCTATCGCGCGCCGGAAGGCATGCTGATGAGCGACCTGTCGCGTTTCCTGCTGGTCTCCAACGGCAATGTCACGGGCATCGTCGACCGGCTGGTTTCGGAAGGACTTGTCGCCCGCGCGAGGCGCAATGGCGACCGCCGCACGTCGATGGTGCGGCTGACCGAGGAAGGCACGCAGGCCTTCGCCACCATCGCCGCGGCGCATGAAGGCTGGATCGGTGAATTGCTGGGCAAGGTCAGCGAGGACGACGCGCGCCGGCTGACCGGCATGCTGACCTCGTTCCGCAGCAACTGGGAGGGACGCGAATGACCGCAATGGCCGGACGCAAGCCGAAGCATTTCCTCTGGGAGGTCGAGGGCAGGATCGCAAAGATCCGGCTCGACCGGCCCGAGCGCAAGAACCCGCTGACCTTCGACAGCTATGCGGAACTCCGCGACACATTCCGCGACCTCGTCTATGCCGATGACGTCGACGCCGTGGTGTTCCTGTCCAATGGCGGCAATTTCTGCTCCGGCGGCGATGTCCACGACATCATCGGCCCGCTGGTCAAGATGGACATGAAGCAGCTTCTCGCCTTCACCCGCATGACCGGCGATTTCGTCAAGGCGATGCTGAATTGCGGCAAGCCGATCATTGCGGCGGTCGACGGCGTCGCGGTCGGCGCCGGCGCCATCATTGCGATGAGCTCCGATATCCGCATCGCCACGCCGGAAGCCAAGACCGCGTTCCTGTTCACCCGCGTCGGCCTCGCCGGCTGCGACATGGGCGCCTGCGCGATCCTGCCGCGCATCATCGGCCAGGGCCGCGCCGCCGAACTGCTCTACACCGGCCGCACCATGACGGCGGCGGAAGGCGAACGCTGGGGTTTCTACAACCGGCTGGTCGATGCCGCCTCGCTGGAGGCCGACGCGCTCGATATGGCGGCGCGCATCGTCTCCGGCCCGACCTTTGCGCACGGCATCACCAAGACGCAGCTCAACCAGGAATGGTCGATGGGTCTCGACCAGGCGATCGAGGCGGAAGCGCAGGCGCAAGCGATCTGCATGCAGACCAGCGACTTCGAGCGCGCCTACAAGGCGTTCGTGGCCAAGGAAAAGCCGGTGTTCGAGGGGGATTGAGGATGAGCGGTTTGCGCCCAGGCACCCCCCTCTGCCCTGCCGGGCATCTCCCCCGCAAGGGGGGAGATCAGCGGTTTCGTTGGCAGCGCCCATACTGCAATTTTGGAGATTGGCGAAAGCCAAAACAACGTCCGATCTCCCCCCTTGCGGGGGAGATGCCCGGCAGGGCAGAGGGGGGTGTGAAGGATCGCTGCGCGGAAGGAGGCGCCCATGCCTGACCGTTCCTTCCTCTCCTGGCCGTTCTTCGAAGACCACCACCGCCAGCTTGCCGAGCGCCTCGAGGCATGGTGCGCTAAAAACCTGCCAGTCGATCACCATGATGTCGACGCCGCCTGCCGCGAGCTGGTCAGCAAGCTCGGCAGGGACGGCTGGCTGAAGCCGACGGCGCTCGACACGGACAATCCTGGCCCCCTCGACGTCCGCACTTTGTGCATCACGCGCGAGACACTCGCCCGTCATGACGGGTTGGCCGATTTCGCCTTCGCCATGCAGGGGCTCGGCACCGGCGCGCTCAGCCTGTTCGGCACGCCGCAACAGCAGCAATGGCTTTCGAAGACGCGCGCTGGCAAGGCGATATCAGCCTTTGCCCTGTCGGAGCCGCGCTCGGGATCGGATGTGGCCAACACGGAGATGACGGCGATCCGCGACGGCGACAGCTACGTCTTGTCCGGCGAGAAGACGTGGATCTCCAATGGCGGCATCGCCGACCTCTATGTCGTCTTTGCCCGCACCGGCGAGGCGCCGGGCGCCAAGGGGCTTTCCGCCTTCCTCGTGCCTGGCGACGCCAGGGGCCTTGGCATCGCCGAACGGCTGGAAGTAATCGCGCCGCATCCGCTGGCGCGGCTGTCTTTCGACCAGGTCCGCCTGCCGGCCGCCGCACTGATCGGCAAACCGGGCGATGGCTTCCGCATCGCCATGTCGGTGCTCGACGTGTTCCGTTCGACCGTCGGCGCGGCGGCGCTTGGCTTTGCCCGCCGCGCACTGGACGAGAGCATCAAACGCGTGGCGGAGCGCAAACTGTTCGGCGCCCCGATGGCCGAATTGCAGATGGTGCAGGGGCATATCGCCGATATGGCGCTCGACGTCGATGCGGCGGCGCTTCTGGTCTACCGCGCTGCGTGGACCAAGGACATGGGGGCCGCGCGGGTCACACGCGAGGCGGCGATGGCCAAGCTGTTTGCCACCGACAAGGCGCAAGAGGTGATCGACAAGGCTGTGCAGCTGCATGGCGGCGACGGTGTCCGCAAGGGCCACATCATCGAAAGCCTGTATCGCGAGATCCGCGCGCTGCGCATCTACGAGGGTGCCTCCGACGTGCAGAAGGTGGTGATCGCGCGGCAGGTGATGGGCGCGGCCTGACGGCAGAGATTTTGACGAGCGTTCGATTTTGAAAATTGGGTTTTGGAATACCGGGAGGTTTTGAATGCACAGGATTCTGCAGCCCGAAGGCTGGGCAAAACCTGTCGGCTACGCCAATGGCGTCGCCGCGCGCGGGCAGCTCGTCTTCGTCGGCGGACAGGTCGGCTGGAACGGGCAATGCCAGTTCGAGACCGACGATTTTGTCGGCCAGGTGCGGCAAACGCTTCAGAACATCGTGGCGGTGCTGGCCGAGGCCGGTGCCGGACCGCAGCACATCACCTCGATGACCTGGTATTTTACCGACAAGGCCGAATACCTAGCCAACCTCAGGGGCATCGGCGAGGCCTATCGCGAGGTCATCGGCCGGCATTTTCCGGCGATGGCCGCCATGCAGGTGGTGGCGCTGGTCGAAGACCGGGCCAAGGTGGAGATCCAGGCGACTGCCGTTATTCCGGAATAGGGAATTCGTTCGTCCGGAGTAAACGCCCATTACTTCGTCATCCACGGGCGAAGCAAGGAGCGAAGCGACGCGGCGCAGACCCGAGGATCCATGCCGGGACTCCAAAGCGTCACCACGGTCCAGAATTCTGCACCGCTGCACACTCCACGGCCGAAGTCGCGGCATGGATCCCAGGGTCTCCGCGACGGAGCTGCGCTCCTGCTTCGCCCAGGGATGACGACGTTGGGGAGGGCTTCGGCTAATTCCGAATATCCGCGATGATCCACCGCAACTGATCACCACTACTATGCGCGAAGCCCCGCCTTCCGCAAAATCGGCAGCACGTGATCGCAGAAATAGGGCAACTCCCTGGTGTAATTGACGAAGGACAGCGCGATGCCCTGGTAGCCATGCCCGGCAATGGCGACCATGTCGGCGGCGATCGTTTCCGGCGTTCCGATCAGCGGGTAGGTGCCGGCGCCGCCGGCGAAACGCTGCCGGTAGCGGTCATAGGCGTGCGGGTCGTGCGACTGCGAGAATTCCTTCTTGCCGGCCATGTGGGCATCGACGGCGTCGTGGTCGGCCATATGGACCGCATAGCGCGTGTAATATGCCCGCGCCTCTTCCATCGTCGGGCGGCAGACGACATGCGCCACGGTGTAGACGCCGACATCACGGCCCACCTTGTCTGCCCGCTCGCTGATGTCGGCGACATGTTTGCCGGCATCGCCCATTTCGGAAAAGGTCGTGAACAGATAGTCGCATCTCGCGGCGGCGAAATCGCGGCCGGGCCCGCCGAAAGCGGCGTTCATGGTCACCGGGCGCGGCACCTGCAGACTGGCCGGACGGCTGACGGCTTCCTTGAGGCGGTAGTAGGTGCCCTCATAGTCGAGCGGGTCGGGCGAGGCATAAAGCTTTTCGAGGATTTCGATCCATTCCGCTGCCTGGTCGTAGCCCTTCTCGACCAGAGGCGTGCCGAACATGCCGAATTCCTTCGGATTCCAGCCGCAGACGATATTCAGGCCGGCGCGACCCTGGCTGATGTGGTCGACCGTCGCCAGCGCCTTGGCGGCATAGAGCGGATGCACCAGCGGCACATGCACGGTCATGAACAGGCCGATCTGCTCGGTGGCCATGGCAAGGGCCGCCGCCCAGGTGAAGGTCTCGAACGACCATTCCCGCACCTTGTTGCGGCCGCCAAAACCGCGCCAGCGGGCGATCGGCAGCATGAACTCCAGCCCGGCACGGTCGGCGATCTGGGCTGCGGTCAGATTGTCCTGCCAGCTTGCCGTCCAGCGTTCAGGCACATCGGTTATGGCCAGCCCGCCATCGGCATTGGTCGAAAAGACCCCCAGCTTCAATCTGTTCGGGCCGTGCAAGGGGTGTGGTTTGTTCATGTCGCGACCTCCCGGCGAGAGAGCACACGCTAGGCCCGCGCGGAGATATTTCAAGCCTGAAATAGCTTCGCGTCGCCATCGCTCGCGGGTATCGGTTCCAGCGGGCCGCACCGTGTCGGCCACGCAACGGACACCGCAGCTTTTTAAGCTTAAAACTTTCGCCTTGAAAAGCGCCGCACTTTGGATAAGCATTCCAGAGTCGATGGCGATTGCCGTGCCGGACGGGCTTGCCGGCCAGTCCATCGTGCAGACCAGTTCATCGTGCCGGCCAGTCCATCGTGGGTGCTCCGGGTGGGAGTCTCAGTTCTTGTCGTTCATACTGCCCCAGTCATCATCCAATGCGCGCCATGCCTTCGATGAAGTGCGCGCGCAGATCCGCGATCTGCAACACAAAACGTCGCCAACCATGACCGCATGGTCGCTGCCATGAATTGACGTCCTGCGTGAAGCGGGGCGGCAAAAAACCGTGCGGGAGCAACCCGCCCGATCAACAACAGAGGGAACACAAATGAGCTTCACGCGCCGCAAATTGCTTCTTCTTGCCGCCGCCGTCGGCATCGCCGCCGGCCCCGCCACCGCCTATGCCGCCGATGTGCTCAATGTCGGCGCCTATCCGACCAACCCGCCCTTCGAATTCAAGAACGAGAGCGGCACCTTCGAAGGCTTTGAAGTCGACATCGTCAACGAAGCCGCCAAGCGCATCGGCATGACCACCGACATCGCCGATCTCGGCTTCCAGGCGCTGTTTGCCGCCACCACGTCGAAGCGCATCGACGTCGCCATCTCGTCGATCACCATCACGGCCGAGCGGCTGAAGTCGCAGTCGTTCACGCAGCCCTATTATGATTCCGACATGGGCATTGCCACCAAGGCCGACAGCCCGATCAAGGCCGAGGCCGACCTCAAGGGCAAGATCGTCGGCGTGCTGTCCGGCTCGACCGGTGAAACCTGGGTCAAGGCACATCAGGAAGCCGGCGGCTTCAGCGACGTGAAGGGTTACGACACGCAGCAGAATTTGCTGCTCGACCTCAGCGCCGGCCGCGTCGATGCCGCCGTCAGCGACATTCCAGGCATGGAGTATTCCTTCACCAAGATGAAGGACCTGGTCGTCAAGGAGCGCATCAAGACCGGCGAACAATACGGCCTGATGATGAGCAAGGACCACCCGCTGCTCGGCAAACTGAACGACGCGCTGAGCGCTATGAAGAAGGACGGCACGCTGGCCGCCATCCACAAGAAGTGGTTCGGCAGCGACGCGCCCGCCGACTCTTCGACCATGAAGGAAATGCCGCTGCCGAAGGCCTGAGCTGAAAGCTGCGCTGACATCGTGCCGGCTTTCCAGGCCGGCACGATTCATTTCATGCGCCAGCGCCGGCTTCCGCGCAGACCGTCTCGCCATTGGCGAGGTCGATTGGTTTTAACCTGAGCATCCTTGCTCTCGGGTTCGGGAACGCTCCCATGTCGCTGCTGGATACCTTCTTCAATCCCGATGTCATCATGTCCAGCCTGCCGGCGCTGCTGCGCGGCTTCCTGAACACGCTGCTGCTCGGCATTTTGAGCATCGGCATCGGCATCCCCATCGGCCTGGGGATCAGCCTGGTGCGGCTCTATGCGCCGAAGCCGCTGCGGTGGCTGGCGGTCGGCTACACCGACATCTTCCGCGCCCTGCCGGTGCTGGTCGTGCTGATCCTGATCTACTATGCACTGCCGTTCCTCGGCATACGCCTGTCGTCCTGGGCCTCCGCCGTGACTGCTTTCGCCTTCATCATGTCGGCCTACTCGGCGGAGGTGTTCCGCTCCGGCATCGAGAGCATCCCGCGCGGCCAGTTCGAGGCGTCGCAGGCGCTTGGCCTGCCGTTCCTGCTGACCTTGCGCAAGGTGGTGCTGCCGCAAGCGATCCGCGTCGTCATCCCGCCGATGACCAGCAACTGCGTCTCGATGTTCAAGGACACTTCGCTCGCCTCCACCGTGGCGCTGCCGGAACTCTTGAAGGAAGCGACCAACGCGCAGTCGCTCTACGCCAACCCCTCGCCGCTGATCGGCGCAGCGCTTGTCTACCTCATCTTCCTCTGGCCGATGGTCCGCCTCGTCAGCCTGCTTGAAGAGCGCTTCAAGACCGAAAAGAAGCGCTGACCTCCACTACCTGATCCCCGCTCAAGTCCTTTGCAGGAGCCTACCCGTGAACAAGCATCAAACCGACAATGCAAACGCCACCGCGTTCCCCGTCGACGCCATCCGCGCCATGTTTCCAGCCTTGCAGCGGGCTGGCGACTTCATCTTTTTGGACAACGCCGCCGGCGCGCAGATCCCGCAAAGCGTGCTCGACGCGGTGACCAACCATCTGGTTTCGCACAATGTGCAGCGCGGCGGCCGCTATGGCCGCAGCGTCACCGTCGACCAGTCGGTCGCCGATGCTCGGACAAGCGTAGCGCTGCTCATCAACGCCTATAGCCCGGCGGAAATCTGCTTCGGCATGAACGCCACCTCGTTCATCCGCCTGGTCAGCCTCGGTATCGGTCAGATGCTTCAGGAGCGTGACGAGATCATCATCACCGACATGGACCACGACGCCAACATCGCGACCTGGCTGGCGCTGGAATCCGCCGGTGCGAAATTCAAATGGTGGCGGATGCGCGAGGACGGTAATCTGCATGTCGACGATCTGCGCCCGCTGGTTTCCGACCGCACCCGTCTCGTCGCCTGCACGGTCACCGCGCACTCGATCGGCTCGATCGTCGATGTCGCCGCGGTGGCCAAGATCGCGCACGCGGCCGGCGCCGAAGTGTTCCTCGACTGCGTGCATTACGGACCGCACGGGCTG
This sequence comes from Mesorhizobium sp. M0848, assembly GCF_040319805.1. Lineage (NCBI taxonomy): Bacteria > Pseudomonadati > Pseudomonadota > Alphaproteobacteria > Hyphomicrobiales > Phyllobacteriaceae > Mesorhizobium > Mesorhizobium sp. M0848. The sequence continues at coordinate 25,181 of NZ_JAMYOM010000039.1, forward strand.
ATCGACGTGCAGGCCTGGGACTGCGACTATCTCGTCTGCTCCGGCTACAAGAATTTCTCGCCGCATATGGGCTTCCTCTGGGGTCGTTTCGAAACGCTGAAACGGCTGCCGACCTTCCGCGAGGATTTCATCCCCAACGAGCCGCCCTACAAGGTCGAGGCAGGCACGTTCATCTACGAGAACGTCTCCGGCATGGATGCCGCCGTGCAGTACCTGGAACTGATCGGCCGCAATCTCGCACCCTCCAACAACCGCTCGCGGCGCGACAACATCGTTGCCGGCATGGGCGCCATCCGCGACTACGAATTGGTGCTGGCGCGCGAGATGCTTGCGGTGCTGAAAGGTTGCGGCGCGACCATCTATGGCGTCGCAGACGAGGCCCGCATCACCGAACGCGTGCCGACGTTCTGCTTCAACATCGGCACACTGTCGCCGCAGCGGATCGTCGAAGAGATGGCCGAGATGCAGATCGGCATCCGCGACGGCCACATGTATGCGCCGCGGCTGATGAAGCGCCTCAACCTATCGATGGACAGCGGCGCCATCCGCGCCTCACTGGTCCACTACAACACAGTCGAGGAAGTCCGGCGCTTCGGCGAAGCGCTACGCAGCATCATCGCCAAGCTGTCCTGAGCGAGCTGAATGCTACGGCCTGACGCCGCGGCGTCAGGCGGCTTTCTTCTTCGCTAGCCTCGCCTTGATCGAGGCGACGTCGGCGCGCGGGGTCGCCGCGAACAGCGTCCTGGTGTAGCTGTGCTTGGGGTCGGCGAAGACCTCGTCGCGCGAGCCGTATTCGACCGCTTCGCCGAAATACATCACCATCACATCGTCGGCGATGTAGCGCACCACGGACAGATCGTGGCTGATGAAGACATAGGTCAGCTGGAACTCGTCCTGCAGGTCGGCGAGCAGGTTGAGCACCTGTGCCTGCACGGAAAGATCGAGCGCCGAGACCGGCTCGTCCAGCACCAGCAGGCTTGGGTTGAGCATCAGCGCACGGGCAATGGCAATGCGCTGGCGCTGGCCGCCCGAGAACATGTGCGGGTAGCGGTTGTAGTGCTCGTGACCGAGGCCGACCTTCTTCAGCATCTTCATCGCCAGGTCGCGCCGCTCGGCCGCCGGCTTGTCGGTGTTGATCAGCAGGGGCTCGCCCAGCACGTCGCCGATCTTCTGGCGCGGATTGAGCGATCCATAGGGGTTCTGGAAGACGATCTGCACCTTGCGGCGCATCTCTTTGGTCAATCCGCCCTTGGCGATGTCGACCTTGTTGCCGTCGATGAACAGGTCGCCTGACGTCGCCGGATCGATCAGCGTGATGATGCGGGCGAGCGTGGACTTGCCGCAGCCGCTTTCGCCGACGATGGCCAGCGTCTTGCCCTTGTCGACCTTGAACGAGACGCCCTTGACCGCGTGCACTGTGCGCGGCCCGGTGAACAGGCCACCACCGATATGGTAGTCGCGGACGATGTTCTTGCCTTCGAGGACCGTGGTGCTCATCAGGCGGCTCCAACTGCCGAAGGCGCCGGCTCGAACATCATGTCGGAAACGGTAGGCAGCCGGTCGCCGACGGCGTTCTCCGGCAGCGCCGACAAAAGCGCCCGCGTGTAATTGCTCTTCGGCGATTCAAACAGCGACAGCACGTCGGCCTCTTCCATCTTGCGGCCCTTGTACTGGACGATGACACGGTCGGCGGTCTCGGCCACCACGCCCATATTGTGGGTGATCATGATCAGGCCCATACCGTATTTGGCCTGCAGCGAAACCAGCAGATCGAGGATCTGCTTCTGGATGGTGACGTCGAGCGCCGTCGTCGGCTCGTCGGCGATCAGCAGCTTCGGATTGCAGGCGATGGCGATGGCGATCATGACGCGCTGGCATTGGCCGCCCGACATCTGGTGCGGAAACGAGCTAAGCCGTTCTTCCGGATCGGCGATGCCGACCAGCTTCATCAACTCGATGGCCCGCGCGCGCCGCTGAGCGCGATCCATACCCATATGGAAGCGCAGCACCTCCTCGATCTGGAAGCCGACGGTGAAGCACGGATTGAGGCTGGCGATCGGCTCCTGGAAGATCATCGAGATGTCCTTGCCGACGATCTTGCGGCGTTCGGACGGGCTGAGCTTCAGGAGATCGACGCCGTCGAAGGCCATGCGGTCTGCCTTGACGGTTGCGGTGTTGGGCAACAGGCCCATTACCGCGAGCATCGCCACAGACTTGCCGGAACCGGACTCGCCGACGATCGCCAGCACTTCGCGCGGCTCGATCGAGAGGTCGATGCCTTGCACGGCCATGAACGGTCCGGCCGCGGTGTCGAAGGAAACGGTGAGGTTCTTGATCTCGAGCAGAGGCATGCTCACGACCTCTTCAGCTTGGGGTCGAGCGCGTCGCGCAGGCCGTCGCCGATCAGGTTGATGGCGAAGACGGTGATCAGGATGGCGAGACCCGGGAAAGTAACCACCCACCAGGCACGCAGGATGAACTCGCGCGCCTCGGCCAGCATGGTGCCCCACTCCGGCGTCGGCGGCTGCGCGCCCATGCCGAGGAAGCCAAGGGCCGCCGCCTCGAGGATGGCGTTGGAGAAGGACAGCGTCGCCTGCACGATCAACGGCGCGATGCAGTTGGGCAGGATGGTGACCAGCATCAGCCTGAGATGACTGGCGCCGGCGACCTTGGCGGAGACGACATATTCGCGGGTCTTCTCGGCCATCACGGCGGCGCGGGTGAGCCGGGCGAAATGCGGCTGCAGCACGAAGGCGATGGCGATCATGGCGTTGACGAGGCCGGGGCCAAGCACCGCGACCAGCACCAGGGCCAATAGCAGCGACGGGAAGGCCAGGATGATGTCCATGATGCGCATGATCAGCGTGTCGACCCAGCCGCGGCAGTAGCCGGCGAGTAGGCCGAGAATGACGCCTGAAATCAGCGCTGACGTGACGACGACGAAGCCGATGGCGAGCGAGAACCGCGAGCCGTAGATCAGGCGCGACAGCATATCGCGGCCGACAGCGTCGGTGCCGAGCAGGAACTGCGCGTTGCCGCCCTCCTGCCAGGCCGGCGGCGTCAGGAAGAAGTCGCGGAACTGATCGTCCGGCGAATGCGGCGCCAGCAGCGGCGCGAAGATGGCGATCAGGATCAGCAGCGCAAAGACGAAGAGCCCGATCACCGCGCCCTTGTTGACGGAGAAGTAGTGCCAGAACTCGCCGAACATCTGCAGCCTGGCATCCTGCGGCTTGACGACGGTCGCGGCTTCGATGGTGGCTGGGCCTTCATTGCTCATGTCAGTTGGCCCGGATGCGTGGGTTGATGACCGCGTAGAGCACGTCGACGATGAGGTTGACCGACATGACGATCAGCGCGATCAAAAGCAAGCCGCCCTGCACGGTGAAATAGTCGCGCTTGGAGATGGCATCGATCATCCATTTGCCGATGCCGGGCCAGGAGAAGATGCTCTCGGTCAGGATGGCGCCGGTCAAAAGCGTGCCGACCTGCAGACCGATGGTGGTGACGACCGGGATCAGCGCGTTGCGGAAGGCATGCAGGCCGATGACGCGGCGCGGCGCCAGGCCCTTGGCGCGCGCGGTGCGGACATAGTCCTCACCCAGCACTTCGAGCATCGCCGAGCGTGTCTGCCTGGCGATGACTGCGAGCGGGATAGTGCCGAGCACGATGGTCGGCAAGATCAGGTGCGACAGCGCCGAGCGGAATGCGCCCTTCTGCCCCGAGATCAGCGAATCGATGGTCATGAAGCCGGTCACCGGCTTGAAGAAATAGAGAAGGTCGATGCGGCCGGAAACCGGCGTCCAGTGCAGCGTGCCGGAGAAGACGATGATCAGCAGCAGGCCCCACCAGAAGATCGGCATGGAATAGCCCGCCAGCGCCGTGCCCATCGTCAGCTGATCGAACCAGGAGCCGCGGCGGATGGCGGCGAAGATGCCGGCGGCGACACCCAGGACAACGGCAAAGATCATGGCGAAGATGGCGAGTTCGACCGTTGCCGGGAAGCGCACCAGGAAATCCTTGAGCACCGGCGTCTTGGTTGAAAACGAGGTGCCGAAATCGCCGCTCAGGACATTCGTCAGATAGGTCAGGTATTGTTGCCAAATCGGCAGATCGAAACCGAACTGGTGCATCAGCGCCGTGTGGCGTTCGGGCGACAGGCCGCGTTCGCCCGCAAGCACCAGCACCGGATCACCGGGCAGGATGCGCACGAAGCCAAAGGCGAGGATGGTTATCCCGATGAAGGTCGGGATGATGAGGGCGAGCTTGCCGAGGATATAACGCAGCATGGCGGGCGAGTGGGGGCGTCACCACATGGTGGCGCCCCCGTTTCGCAACCTTATTCGGCGATATCGACGCCGTCGAAGCGGTGGATACCGAGCGGATCCATCGCAAAGCCGGTGACGGTCTTCTGCATCGGCATGAACACCTTGGAGTGAGCGAGCGTCGCCCAGGGTGCCTGTTCCTTGAAGATGACCTGTGCCTGTTCATAGAGCTTGGTGCGCTCGGCCTGGTCCGAAACGGTCTTAGCCTTGTTGATGAGCGCATCGAAGTCCTTGTTGCACCATTCCGCGCGGTTGTTCGAACCGACGGAAGCGCAGCTCAGGAGCACGCCGAGGAAGTTGTCCGGATCGCCATTGTCGCCGGTCCAGCCGACGATGACGGCGCCGTCGTGATCGACCGCGGAAGCGCGCTTAAGGTATTCACCCCAATCGTAGCTGACGATCTCGACGGTGACGCCGACCTTGGCGAAGTCCGCCTGGATCAGCTCGGCGGTGCGACGCGCATTCGGCATGTAGGGGCGCGACACCGGCATGGCCCAGACGTTCATCTTGAGGTCCTTGACGCCGGCTTCTTCAAGCAGCTTCTTGGCTGCATCCGGATCGTAAGGATCGTCCTTCACTTCCTTGTTGTAGGACCACATGGTCGGCGGGATCGGATTGATCGCCACCTGGCCGGCGCCCTGGAAGACGGCATCGATGATGGCCTTCTTGTTGATGGCCATGTTGAGCGCCTTGCGAACGCGCACGTCGTCGAACGGCTTCTGCTGGGTGTTGTACATCAGCGCGCCGACATTGAGGCCTTCCTGCTCCTCGACCTTCAGGTTCGCATCGGCCTGCAGGCCGGCGATGTCGGCCGGTGCCGGGTACGACATGATGTTGCATTCGCCGGCCTTGAGCTTCTGCGCGCGCACCGCCGGATCGGTGGTGATGGCGAAGACCAGATCGTCGATCTTCTGCTTGCCGCCCCAATAGTCCGGGTTGGCCTTGTAGCGGATGGCGGCGTCGGTCTGGTAGTCGACGAAGATGAACGGGCCGGTGCCGATCGGCTTCTGGTTGAACAGCTCAGGCGTCTTGTCGGCCTGCAGCTTGTCGGCGTATTCCTTGGAGACGACCGAGGCGAAATCCATGCCCAGCGTCGGAATGAAGGTGATCGCCGGCTCCTTGAGGGTGAACTTCACCGTCAGGTCATCGACCTTCTCGACCTTGGTAATGTTGTCGCCGAACTGGTCATTGTAATACTGGTAGGCAATGCCCGGAATGTACTGGAACCAGGGGCCGTTCTTGTCGACCTGGCGTTCGAACGAGAACACCACGTCGTCGGCGTTGAAGTCGCGCGTCGGGGTGAAATAGTCGGTTGCGGCGAACTTGACGCCCTTGCGCAGCTTGAAGACATATTCCTTGCCATCGTCGGAGATCGTCCAGCTCTCGGCCAGGCCCGGCGAGGTCGTCGTCTTGCCGTGATCGAATTCGACAAGGCGGTTGAAGACGGTGCGCGATGACGCGTCGAACGTCTGGCCTGCGGTATACGGCGCCGGATCGAAACCTTCCGGCGAAGCTTCCGCGCAGTAGACCAGAGTTTTCGCATTGGCCATGCCGCTCAGGACGCTTGCAGCCAGCAACGCGGCTGCAAAAGTCAGCTTCTTATTCATTGAGCACTCCCTGATGTTCTTCCAAGCCCCTCTATCAGGCTCGCGAAGCGCGCATATAAGCACCGTTTTTCCGGCTTTGGAACACCCCGTTTGCTTACCCCGCGGGAAGCAGGAAAAAAATCCGCTATTTTGCCAAATTGCAGAAAAAATTAGCAGTTTTTTCCATTCACGAGATTATTAACAACCGAATTTTTTTATTGATCGCCAAGCTGACGATATAAATGTTCCCGGCGCTTCCGAGCGGCCGAGGGATACGCCAGGACACCGCCTGGGAGCGCTGGCGGCGGCAAAGACTTTCGACGGCAAATCTTTCGCCATGTTGCCGCAAGGGCAAGACTTGCACGGTCACCAACGGAGGCAATACATAGGGTGTAGCGGCCGCAGCGGAGGGCGTCCTTGTCAATTCAGGGGCGAGCGCGGCGCGGATGAACAAGACTTGTCCAGGGAGGAACGGTTGGCAAAAGCATCAAGGACGACGGCGCCGGTGAAAGCGGGAGCCAAGGCGCCGTCGAAAGCAGCCGGTACTGCCAAGCCGAAAGCACCCGTTTCCAAAGCCGCCACGCCGAAGGCGGCCGCGGCGCCCGTAAGGGCAAGCACAAGGCCAGTGGTGAAAGCCCCGGCCAAGGCTGCGGCCGGAAAGACGGCGTCGGGAAATAAAGCGGGGGCGGCAAAGCCCGCTGCCAGGCCGGCGTCGAAAGCCGCCGCGGCGATGAAGACCCCACCGGCGGCAAGGCCGGCCGACGCCACCGCCAACCGATTGCCGAAAACGCTGACGGCGCTGGCCGCCGGCTTGCCGGAAAAGCCGTGGCTCAAGAGCTATCCGAAAAACGTGCAGGCCGAGATCGGCGCCCTGCCCTACAGCTCGATCGGCGATTTCCTCGTCGCCGCCTGCAAGCAGTTTTCCGCGCAGCCGGCCTTCACCTGCATGGACAAGTCCATCAGCTACACCGATGTCGAGCGGCTGTCGGCGGCCTTCGGCGCCTACCTGCAATCGAAAGGCCTGCGGAAAGGCGCGCGCGTCGCGCTGATGATGCCGAACGTGCTGCAATATCCGGTGGCGATGATGGCGATCTTGCGAGCGGGTTATGTGGTGGTGAACATCAATCCGCTCTACACGCCGCGCGAGCTCGAACACCAGTTGAAGGATTCCGGTGCGCAAGCCATCGTCATCCTGGAGAACTTCGCCAACACCCTGCAGGCGGTGATCGCCAGGACCACGGTCAAGCATGTGGTGGTCGCCGCGATGGGCGACATGCTTGGCGGCCTGAAGGGCACGATCGTCAATTTCGTCGTGCGCCGCGTGAAGAAGATGGTGCCGGCATGGTCCTTGCCCGGCCATGTCAAGTTCAATGCCGCCATGAAGGCCGGCGCCGGCATGGGCTTCAAGCCGGCCAAGGTGGAAGCCGACGATGTCGCCTTCCTGCAATATACGGGCGGCACCACGGGCGTGTCGAAGGGCGCCACACTGCTGCACAGAAACGTGCTCGCCAACGTTGCGCAGAACGCGCAGTGGATGGAGGATGCCTACACGATCAAGCCGAAACCGGCGCACCCCAACTTCATCTGCGCGCTGCCGCTCTATCATATTTTCGCGCTGACCGTGAACGCGCTGATGGGCATGCAGCAAGGCGCCCGCAATGTGCTCATTCCCAACCCGCGCGACATTCCCGGCTTCGTCAAGGAATTGCAGAAATATCCGGTGCACATCTTTCCCGGCCTCAACACGCTTTTCAACGCGCTGCTCAACAATGAGGATTTCCGCAAGCTCGACTTCAAGCCGCTGGTGCTGACGCTGGGCGGCGGCATGGCGGTGCAGAAGGGCGTCGCCGAACGCTGGAAGATGCTGACCGGTTGTTCGGTCACCGAAGGCTACGGCCTCTCGGAAACCTCGCCGGTGGCCACCGCCAACAAGTTCACCGCCGGCGACTTCACCGGCACCATCGGCTTGCCGCTGCCCTCGACCGAGATCGCCATCCGCGACGACGACGGCAACAATTTGCCGCTCGGCGAGGTCGGCGAGGTCTGCATCCGAGGACCGCAAGTGATGGCGGGCTACTGGAACCGGCCCGATGAGACCGCCAAGGTGATGACCAAGGATGGCTACTTCAAATCCGGCGACATGGGCTTCATGGACGAGCGCGGCTACACCAAGATCGTCGACCGCAAGAAGGACATGATCCTGGTTTCGGGCTTCAATGTCTATCCGAACGAGCTCGAGGAAGTCGTGGCGATGCATCCGGGCGTGCTCGAAGTGGCGGCGGTCGGCGTGCCGGACGAGCATTCGGGCGAGGTGCCGAAACTGTTCGTGGTCAAGAAGGATCCGGCGCTGACCGCGGAGACGCTCACCGCCTTCTGCCGCGAGAACCTGACCGGCTACAAGCGGCCCAAATACATAGAATTCAGGACCGAGTTGCCGAAGACGCCGGTCGGCAAGATCCTGCGGCGAGCACTGCGCGAATGATTGCAGCCGGCGGCGCGGATGCCGTAAATGCACCTTGCCGTCCTGACCCGGCAGAATTCATCAGAACGAACATGCGCCTCGCCCCGGTGCCGTCGGTGCCTGACATCCAGCTTTATACACCGCATCCGGCCAGTGGCCTGAGACGGCTCATAGATCCGCACCAAAGCGCTGGCGACGATGACGACACGATCGAGGCTGACAACGATGGACCCGAGCCGCAGCCGCCTTACTGGGCTTATGTGTGGGCCGGCGGCGCGGTGATTGCGCGCCACATACTGGATCATCCGCAAACGGTAGCCGGCCGCCGCGTGCTCGACCTCGGCGCCGGTTCGGGTCTTGTCGGCATTGCCGCCGCCAAGGCTGGGGCACGCGAAGTCATCGCCGCAGAGATCGACCGCAACGGCGTTGCCGCGCTCGCTCTAAACGCGGCGGCCAACGGTGTCGCCATCACCGTGATCGGAGACGACATCACCAGGGGTCCGCCGCCGGCCGTCGACCTCGTGCTTGCAGGCGATGTCTTCTACAGCCAAGGCGTCGCCGACCGCGTCATGCCTTTTTTCGAACGCTGCCTGAATGCCGGCATCGAGGTCCTGGTCGGCGATCCTAGCCGCGCCTATCTGCCACGATCACGGCTGCGCCTGCTCGCCGAACATAAGGTGCCGGATTTCGGCCAGGCGAAAGACAGCGCGCTCCAGCCAAGCGGCGTCTTTCGCTTCGAAGGCTGACGAGGCGGCCGCGTCTACCGACGGGATCAGATCGTCTCCTTGACCCGCGCCGAGAGAAAATCCGGCAGATCGGCAACGGAATCCAGGATGGCGTCGGCAATGCCGGCCAGCGATTCGCGGGTTCCGGTGCCGGAGAGCACGCCGACCGCCAGCCCGCAGCCGCCGGCACGCGCCATTTCGAGGTCGTGGCGGTTGTCGCCGACCATGGCGATTTCCGCCGGCCTGAGGCCGGTGAGATCGCTGAAGGCCAGGATCGTGTCGGGCGCCGGCTTCGGATTGGCCACCGCGTCGTAGCCATAGGCCGCGTCGAACAATTGGGCGACGCCGAGCGTGACAAGCGTCTTTTCCGCGCCGCTGGTCGAATCGTTGGTGGCGACGCCAAGCCGGTAGGACTTCCTGTGCAGTGCCGTCAGCGTGTCGACGATGCCCGGCAGCGCCACGGCCATCGCCGAGCCTTGCACCGAGGTGATCTCGTTGAAGCGGGCGACCGCCAGCATCTGATCCTCGTTGGAGAGGCGCGGAAACCACAATTCGACGACGTCGAGATTGGTGCCGGAGGCAAATATCGAGTCAGGCTTAAAGCGCTTGTTGGCGAAATCGAAGCCGGCGGCGGCCAGCAGCCTGTCGGCTTTCCAGCGATCGCCTTCGGACGCATCCATGGCCATGAAGTCGGCAACGCCGAGCCAGGTGGCGTTGAAGTCGACAAGCGTGCCGTCCTTGTCGAACAATATTCCCTTGATGTCTGCCAAGCTTTTCACTCCGAGCCACGCAAATGGTGGATGAATCCCACAAGGCCTGCGGTCGATGCGTCCCGCTTGGCGGCACTTTCCTTGCCCTCCACGACAGGCAGAAGGCCGGTGGCCAGTTCCTTGCCGAGTTCGACGCCCCACTGGTCGAACGAGTTGATGTTGAACAGCGTGCCCTCGACGAAGACGCGGTGCTCGTAGAGCGCGATCAGCCGGCCGAAGGTGCGCGGGTCGAGTTTGCGGTAAAGGATGGTCACCGAGGGGCGATTGCCGGAGAAGACGCGGTGCGGGGCTATCTTGTCGACCTCGGCCGGCTTCATGCCCTTGGCCAGCATCTGGGCGCGGGCTTCGTCCAGCGTGCGGCCCTTCATCAGCGCTTCCGACTGCGCCAGGCAGTTGGCGAGCAGCAGATCGTGCTGGTGCTTGAGATCGGGCTCGTGGCCGACGGCCGCGGCGAGGAACTCGACCGGGATGAAATCGGTGCCCTGGTGCAGCAGCTGGAAGAAGGCATGCTGGCCGTTGGTGCCGGGTTCGCCCCAGACAAGCGGTCCGGTCGGCGTCGTTGCCGCCGTGCCTTCGAGGGTGACGCTCTTGCCGTTCGATTCCATGTCGAGCTGCTGCAGATAGGCGGGCAATCTGGACAGGCGCTGGTCGTAAGGGATGACGGCGCGCGCCGGGTAACCGCAGATGACGCGATGCCACCAGCCGACCAGCCCCAGCAGCGCCGGCAGGTTCTCCTGCACCGGTGCGGTACGGAAATGCTCGTCCATCCCATGCGCGCCATCGAGGAAGGCGCGAAAATTCCGCGGGCCGACAGCGATCATCACCGGCAGGCCGATGGCGCCCCAGAGCGAATAGCGGCCGCCGACCCAATCCCAGAAGCCGAAGACGCGATCGGGCGCGATGCCGAACTTGGCGACCAGATCGAGCGCAGTGGACACGGCGGCGAAGTGCTTGCCGACCGCTTCCTTGCCGAGCGCCTTCTGCACCCAGTCGCGCGCCGTCTGCGCATTGGTCATCGTCTCGACGGTGGTGAAGGTCTTGGAAGCGATGATGAAAAGCGTGGTCTCGGCGGACAGCCCCTTCAGCGTGTCGTGGATATGGGCGCCGTCGATGTTGGAAACGTAATGCGCGCGCGGCCCGTCATGATAGGGCGCCAGCGCCAGCGTCGCCATGGCCGGGCCGAGATCGGAACCGCCGATGCCGATGTTGACGATGTCGGTGATCTTCTTGCCGGTGGCGCCGGCCGCCTTGCCGGAGCGCACGGCATCGGCAAAGGCGCCCATGGCGTCGAGCACGGCGATGACGTCAGCCTTGACATCCTGGCCATCGACGGTGACGCCCTTGCCGGTCAGGTTGCGCAGCGCCGTGTGCAGCACGGCACGGTCCTCGGTGACGTTGATCTTCTTGCCGGCGAACATGGCGGCGCGACGAGCTTCGAGATCGGCGGCCAGGGCGAGCTTTTCCAGCAGTTCCATGGCGGTCGCATCGACCGCGCATTTCGACCAGTCGAGCAGCAGATCGCCATCGGTGGCGGAGAATTCCACGAACCGCTTGGGATCGGCGGCGAAGGCCTGGCGCATGCTGGCGGGCGCTGCAGCGCGGTGATCGCGCAAGGCGGCGAGCTGTTTTTGAAAGGACGATTGATCCACTGCCAAACTCCGAGACCTCGAGCCATCATTACGGACCGGATGTTTCCGGCGCGTGTCGTCGCGACAATCTATCGGGCCGAACTCCACCCGTTTCAATGCGCAGCGATGACGCACAGAGTCACGCAACTATGCCGCGGCGCAGCATCAAAATGGCGTGAAGGATCACTGGCATAAATCCCAACGATCAGAAAAATTGATTGGCGCAACCCCTTGTGCCACGGTTACGTTCGGCTGGTCCAGCCAAGCGAAAAAGGCTGGCCATCGAGGAAATCTCCCATGCCACAGCGAAACGACACGGCGATATGGTCCGGCCTGTTCCGGATTTCGGCTGAATCCGGCCAAACCCTGCAAGCGCAGATCCGCCAAGCCATCGTGGCCGCCATTCTGGACCGCCAGATCGCCGCTTCGATGCCGCTTCCTTCCTGCCGGATCCTGGCCGAAAAACTTGGCGTGGCGCGCGGAACCGTGGTGCTGGCGTTCCAGCAGCTCGTCGACCAGGGTTTCCTGGTGGCGCGCGAGCGGCGTGGACATTTCGTCAATCCCGATGTGCTGGCGACACCGGCCAAGCCGCACCAGAAGGCGCCCGACCAGGCCAACGAGATCGACTGGAAGGCACGCCGCAAGATCTTCGCCAGCGACATGCCGCCGCCGGCCAAGCACGAGAACTGGATCAAGTCGTCCTACCCCTTCGTCTACGGCCAGTTCGATCCGGCGCTGTTCCCTACCGCCGAATGGCGCGAGTGCAACCGCATGGCGCTGGCGGTGTTGGAAATCCGCAACTGGGCGTCCGACATGGTCGACCGTGACGATCCGCTGCTGATCGAGCAGATCCAGGCGCGGCTCCTGCCCCGGCGCGGCATCTTCGCCAATCCCGACGAGATCATCGTCACGTTGGGCGCCCAGAACGCGCTCTACATGCTGGCGACGCTGCTGATGTCCAAAGGCTCCAAGGTGGCGATGGAGGACCCCGGCTACCCCGACGCCCGCTCGATCTTCCGCCTTGCGGGCGCGGAGATACAGCCGGTGCCGGTCGACCAGTCCGGCATCGTAACCGCTTCTATTCCCAATGATTCCGGCTTCGTCTTCGTCACGCCCAGCCATCATTGCCCGACCATGGTGCCGTTGTCGGCTGAGCGGCGGCAGGATCTTCTGGCGCGAGCCAACCGCTACAACCAGATCATCATCGAGGATGGCTATGACAGCCAGCTTCTCGACGAGGCACCGCAGCAAGCGCTGAAGAGCCTCGATCGCTCCGGCCGCGTGGTCTATGTCGGCTCGATGTCCAAGACGCTGGCTCCCGGCCTGCGGCTCGGCTACATCGTGGCGTCCGCGGGACTGATCGCGGAACTCAGGGCGCTGCGCCGCTTCATGCTGCGTCATCCGCCGGCCAACAATCAGCGCGCCGTCGCGCTGTTCCTGTCGCTCGGCCACCACGAGGCGCTGGTGCGGCGGCTGTCGTCGGCCTTCGACGAACGGCGCAAGCGGCTGGTCCATGCGATTTCCGCCTTCCTGCCGGAATGGCGCTCGACCGATTCGGCCGGCGGCACGTCGCTGTGGCTCGAAGGGCCGCGCGGCACCGATTCGCACGGCCTGGCTGAGGCAGCGGCCTCGCGCAGCGTCATCATCGAGCCAGGCGACCGTTTCTTCGATCGCACTGAAAAGCCTTCGCGTTTCATGCGGCTGGGCATCTCGTCGATCGCACTGCAGCACATCGAGCCAGGCATCCGCGAACTGGCCACGGCCGCCGGACGCAGACCCGCGGCCGCCTGATCCATCGTCGATCTCTCGTAACCGGAGCCGCTCGCAGCGGCTCCGGTATTTTAGTTCTGGCACATGCAACTGGGCCAGCTGGCTCATAGGATGGGCCAGTGCCGGCGGCATAGTCGGCGCCAGGGGAAGAAGCAGGCCGATGGTGGACCAACCGCCACGAGTTCCCTGCCGACGAAGGTGGAGTGCTTCCATGCCAGTGGCTGTCGAACAGCAGGACACGCCGGCGAACCGTCGTCCACAACGCTCCGGTCTTCGCGAAACAACAGGACATGCCATGCGATCATCTCCCCTAGTGGAGGATACCAGACCACAGCACAAGGCCATCGAGGGCGGCGGCTACGGGCCGCTGCGCGGGGATGACCGCGAGCGTATCCACGAGGGCGTGCTGACGCTTCTGGAGACGGTGGGTTTCGCCAACGCCATTCCTTCCTGCATAAAGGTGCTGACCAAGGTGGGGGCGGTCCACGGCGACGATGGCCGTGTCCGCTTTCCGCGCGCGCTCGTGCTCGACACCATCAAGCGGGCGGCACGACATTTCACGCTTCATGGCCAGGACCCCAGGCACGACATGGTAGTCCAGGGCAAGCGCGTGCACTACGGCACGGCAGGCATCGCCGTGCACCTGGTGGATCTGGAGAAGCGCGAGTACCGCGAATCCAAGCTGCAGGATATTTATGATGCCGCCCGCATCGTCGACGGGCTGGACAACATCCATTTCTTCCAGCGGCCGATGGTGGCGCGCGACATCGCCGATCCGCTCGAAATGGATTTCAACACGCTTTATGCCTGTGTGATGGGAACATCGAAGCACGTCGGAACATCCTTCACCGTGCGTGAGAACGTGAAGCCTGCGCTTGAAATGCTGTACGCCATCGCCGGCGGCGAGGAGAATTTCCGCGCCCGGCCATTCGTTTCCAACTCCAACTCATTCGTCGTGCCGCCGATGAAATTCGCCGAGGATGCCTGCGGCGTGCTTGAGGCCTGCGTTGAAGGCGGCATCCCGATCCTGCTGCTGTCGACCGGCCAGTCCGGCACCACGGCACCCGCGGCGATGGCCGGCGCCGTCGTGCAGGCGGTGGCCGAAGTGCTGGCCGGCCTGGTTTATGTCAACGCGCTCAAGCCCGGCCATCCGGCGATCTTCGGCGCCTGGCCGTTCATGTCGGACCTGCGCACCGGCGCCATGGCGGGCGGGTCGGCCGAGCAGTCGGTGGCAACGGCGGCCTGTGCCCAGATGGCGCAATTCTACGACCTGCCCGGCGGCTCCGCCGCCGGCATGACTGATTCGAAATTGCCCGATATTCAGTCCGGCTACGAAAAAGGCATCACCAATGTGATGGCCGGCCTCTCCGGCCTCAACCTCGTCTACGAGGCGGCCGGCATGCATGCCTCGCTGCTCGGCTTCTGCCTGGAGAGCCTGGTCATCGACAACGACATGCTCGGTCATTGCCTGGGCTGCGCGCGTGGCATCGACGTGACCGACGAGGCCCTGTCGATCGACAGCATCGCCGAGGTCTGCCTCAAGGGTCCGGGCCACTATCTCGACAACGAACAAACGCTCAAGCTGATGCAGACCGAGCACTTCTATCCCGCCCTCGGCGATCGTTCCTCGCCGAAGGAATGGAACGAAAAGGGCCGGCCTGATATATTGCTGCGTGCGATCACCGAGAAGAAACGCATTCTTGCCGAACGATTTCCGCGCCATGTGCCAAAACAGGTCGACGACAGATTGCGTGCCCGCTTCGGCAACCTGATCCACCTGCCGCGCACGCAAATGGGCGGCTGACCGGAGACGAGTTCGTGCAGCCATGCAGCCACCACCCAGGATCAACCATCGGGCAGAACGACAAATGAGTGTGCATCCTATCCAGCAAGCCCACACAGACGGCGACACGATCGATCGGCTGGTGGCATCTCATCGGCCAGGTCACGGCCTGGTGCGTGCCTTCTATCATGACCAGGCAATCTTCGAGCGCGACATGGAACGTGTCTTTCGCCGCCACTGGCACTGCCTGGCCCATGCCAGCGTCATCGCGAACCCGGGCGATTTCGAGCTGTTCAAACTGGGCGACGAGGCGGTCATCCTGACACGCGGCATGGATGGCACCGTGCATGCCATGCTCAATGTCTGCCGCCACCGCGGCGCCGAGGTCTGCACCAAGGAAAAGGGCAACGCGAAGATGTTCGTGTGCCCCTACCACGCCTGGAGCTATTCCAATGACGGCTCATTGCGCGCTGCCCGCCTGATGCCGAAGGATTTCGACCGCTCGGCGCACGGGCTGAAGAAGCTTCATGTCCGCGTCGCCTCCGGGCTGGTCTTCATTTCCTTCGCCGAGACGCCGCTCGATTTCGATCCGATCGAACAGTCGCTGCGCACGAGTTGCGGCCAATATGGCTGGGGCGACGCCAAGGTGGCGTATCGTCAGTCCTATCCGCTCGACGCCAACTGGAAGCTCGCCGTCGAGAACTATGTCGAATGCTACCATTGCGGGCCGGCGCATCCTGAATATTCGCAGACGCATGCGCTGGAAAAGCCGGCCGAGATGATCGAGCAACTCAATGCGGCGATGGAGCAGCGCACCTGCGCGCTCGGCATCGAGATCGGCAGCGCCAACCGCTGGCAGAACTCGGCGGCCGGTCAGGAAGCAATCGACACCTTCCGCTACGCGCTCTACGACGGCGTTTCGAGCGGCAGCCAGGACGGCTCTCCGGTGGCCCCGCTGATGGGCCGCTTCACCGACTATGACGGTGGCGTCACCTCCATCCATCTCGGCGGCACGACCTTTCTCGTCTGCTATCCCGATCACGGCATGATCTACCGATTCATCCCGAAAACGGCTGGTACATGCGAGATGGAACTGATCTGGCTGGTGCGCGGCGACGCGGTCGAGGGACAGGACTACGATCTGGAGAAGCTGACCTGGCTGTGGAAGATCACCACAGAAGAGGACAAGAAGATCATCGAGCACACCGCGCGCGGCGTGCGCTCGCACTATTTCGTGCCCGGACCTATCGCGCCTATGGAATACAACGAACTGCGCTACATCGGCTGGTATCTCGAGGAGATCAGCCGGGCCTGAACGGCTCGGCTGCCTTGGGAGAATCAGGCAGATCCTGCCTTTCGCGTCATTCCGCGCTGAGCCCGTATCGGTCGACGACTTCGGGGTTGATGAGCTTGGCATGCAGTGTCATCAGCACGATCTGCGCGTCGAGGCTGTCGCCGGTTTCAAGCGCCGCCTCGATGCGGCGCTCGGCTTCCAGCGTCCGCTCATGGCCATTGGCTTGCTCGAAGGTTTCGGGACCCGCGATGCAATAGCTGCATAATTGTGCCACCGACGCATAGGTACCCCGTGGCGGCTCGTCGGGCCAGCGATCCTTCATGAGATTGACCAGGGTAAGCTTCACGCCCTCCGGCACAAGGGCTGGATGCAGATCCGCGCCGCGCAATGCATCGTCGAGCTGCCTCAAGTCGCCCGAGCGGCCGAACATTCCGAGGAAGCCGAGGGAAGAGCGCCGTCCGGCCATGATGTTTCCTTCCGTTCCAGCCCACTTAGGTGGTGGGCAAGCGAATTACAAAGGCGGTGCTATCTAACCAGCCGCCGCCAGCAAGACCCCTGCAAGGGCGGATAGCGCGAGTGTCGGCAGCATGCCGATCTTCAGCTTCAGGATGGCGATCATGGCGGCACCCGAAAGCAAGGCCGCACGCCAGTCGATCGACGAAAGCACCGGCACATTCATGCCAAGACCCGTCGCATGCACCTCACGGAAGATGACGTGCAAGCCAAACCATAGGGCCAGATTCATAATCACCCCGACAATTGCGGCGGTGATCGCGCCCAGTGCGGCCGACAGTGCCTTGTTGCCGCGCAACGCCTCGATGTAGGGCGCCCCGAGGAATATCCAGAAAAAGCAGGGCGTGAACGTCACCCACAGGGTGAGCAACGCCCCCAGCGATCCGGCAAGCAACGGGTCCAGCGAGCCGGAGTGGCGGAACGCGGCGATGAAGCCGACGAACTGCAGCACCAGGATGAGCGGCCCCGGCGTCGTTTCGGCAAGCCCAAGGCCATCAACCATTTCACCAGGGGCCAGCCAGCCGAAGGACTGGACGGCTGCCTGCGCGACATAGGCAAGCACCGCATAGGCGCCACCGAAGGTGACGACAGCCATGAGACTGAAGAACCGGCCTATCTCGGTCCAGACGCTTGCAGAGCCGGTGAACCACCAGATCAAAAGAACAGGCCCGAGCCAGAGCGGCAGCCAGATGGCGACGGTGCGCGGCGCATGCCATTTGGTCGGTTTGACATGGGCGAGTTCGCCGCGTTCGAACATCAGGTCGACCGCTCCCTTGAAGTCGGCAACATCGTCCTTGCCATGGGCCGAGCCGGAAAACAGGCCGGGAGCAATGCGATCCCCCAGCCATCCCGTCAGGCCGGCGAACAAGACGATGAGCGGAAACGGCACATTCAACGCATAGATGGCGATGAACGCCGCGACCGCGATCGACACCATGACCCGGTTCTTGAGGGCGCGCCGTCCGATCCGGATCACCGCCTCGATGACGATGGCAAGCACCGCCGCCTTCACCCCGAAAAACAGCGCCGCGACGAGTGGCATGTCGCCGTAGAGCATGTAAAGGCTGCTCAAGACGAGCATGACCAGCGCGCCCGGCACGACGAACAGGATGCCGGCGACAAGGCCGCCGATCGTCCTGTGCAGCAGCCAGCCGACATAGATGGCGAGTTGCTGGGCTTCCGGGCCAGGCAGCAACATGCAGTAGTTCAACGCATGCAGGAAGCGCTGTTCACCGATCCAGCGCCGGTCCTCGACCAGCTCCTTGTGCATCAGCGCGATCTGCCCGGCAGGTCCGCCGAAGCTGAGCAATCCGATCCTCGCCCAGACCTTCGTGGCTTCCGCGAAGGTCGGCGCAGCCGGCGGCTCGACGGCCACCGCCTTGTTGTCGGGGACAAGAATGGTCATGACGGCTTACCCGCAGCGGGCCAGTTGTGCGTTTCTTCGGTGGCGTCGCGACACCAGCGGAAGAACGCGTCGTAGAGCAGCATGCCTGCTTCCAGTTGTTCCAGATCGTCGCGGTACATACGCGACAGACCCAGCGAGGCAGCCAGAAAACCGGCCGCCTGGGGCACCAGGTCGAGGCTTGCGGTGTCGGCCGCACGCACGATTGCGGCGAGGCGATCGAGCGCCTCGGATTCCAACCCGAACTCCTCGATCATCGTGTCGAAGGTGCAGCGTTCGCCACGATGGCTCCAGAACACATTGTCGATGTCGAACGGCACGGCCTGAAAGCGGTCGGCAACAGCCAATACTTCAGCGGGCTCGACAAACAGGAACACCGCGTCGGGGTCGAGGAAACGCCGGATCAGCCATGGGCAAGCGATGCGGTCGACCTTCGGGCGCGATCGCGTCACCCAGACGGTGGCGCCCTTTTCATTGCGTGGCGGCATTTTGGCGGTGCGGACCAGAAGTCCCCCGGCATCGCGCCAGGCCTCAAACCCGCTTTCAAGGGATTCGGCTGATATCCCCTCATGGCGCAGCCATGCAACGACGCCTTGCGAGAGCTTTTGCCCCTTCTGGCATACGACGGCCACCGGCTTGCCGGCGAATGCGGCCGCCCAGGTCGAAACGGTTTTGAAATCGCGCCGGCACGAAGCCGGCAACAGGCGCGGGTCGGCGTCGAAATCGTCATCGATGCGAACATCGATAATGACAGGCGCGCCCGGCAGACCGATGAGCCGGGACAGTTGCGATACAGTGATAGCGGTTGTTGACGGCATGGCGTCCACCTCCTGGAAGAGAAGCTTGGACGCGAACGTTGGGCTGACGCCTCACGGGGTCGTCGCGATGCACCCCTTGTCATGATGGTGGATTTGTTGGGCGCGCTTGTCAAGGACGGTGACCGTTCTCGACCTACCCGGCAACACGCTGACCGGAAAACCGACGGCGGCTTGATTTGATCAAGCCGCCATCCGTCGATCCAGAATCAATGATTGTCCCCGGAGCAATCAGTGATTGTCCCCGGAGCAATCAGTGATTGTCTCTGGGAACGCCGCTGGTGTGCGCGACGTCCTGATACTTCACCGCCGGCTTCAGCACCATTCCCTCCGAGAACTGCGCGACCATGCCGCGCTGGATCTCCTGCCAGGGTGTCTGGTGCTTGGGATAGTGGAAGCCACCATTGTTCTGCAGTTCGGCGCGGCGCCGGGTGATCTCGTCGTCGGTAACGAGGATGTCGGCCGTGCCCTTGCGCAAGTCGATGCGGACCCTGTCGCCCGTCTTGAGCAGCGCCAGTCCGCCGCCGATCGCCGCTTCCGGCGAGGCGTTGAGGATCGATGGCGAACCCGACGTACCCGACTGGCGGCCGTCCCCGATGCAAGCGAGCGCGTGGATGCCCTTCTTGATGAGATAGGCCGGCGGCTGCATGTTGACGACTTCGGCACCGCCTGGATAGCCGACCGGGCCAGCGCCGCGCATGAACAGGATGGTGTGTTCGTCGATGCCTTGCGCCGGGTCGTCGATGCGGGCGTGGTAATCCTCCGGCCCATCGAAAACCATGGCGTTGCCTTCGAAAGCCTCGGGATCCTTGGGGTTGGAGAGATAGCGTTCGCGGAATTCCGGCGAGATGCCGCTGGTCTTCATGATCGCCGAATCGAACAGATTGCCCCGAAGATTGATGAAGCCGGCATTGGCCTTCAGCGGCTTGGCGACAGAGCGGATGACGTCGGGATTTTCGTTGGCGACGCCCTCGCTATTCTCACCGATCGACTTGCCGTTGACGGTGCGCGCGCCGGGATGCGGCAACAGCCCGCCCTTCATCAGTTCGGCGATGACCGCCGGCACGCCGCCGGCATGGTGGTAGTCCTCGCCAAGGTATTCGCCCGTCGGCTGCAAATTGACCAGTAGCGGCACATTGAGGCCGACCGTCTGCCAGTCGTCATTGTCGAGCTTGACTCCGAGGTGGCGCGCGATGGCGTTGAGATGGATCGGCGCGTTGGTCGAGCCGCCAATGGCCGAATTGACGACGATGGCATTCTCGAAAGCCTCTCTCGTCATGATGTCGGACGGCTTCAGATCCTCATGCACCATCTCGACGATGCGCTTTCCGGTCTCATAGGAAATCTGGCCGCGCTCGCGGTAGGGCGCGGGAATCGCGGCCGAGCCCGGCAACTGCATGCCAAGCGCTTCGGCCAGCGAGTTCATCGTGGTGGCGGTGCCCATGGTGTTGCAATAACCGGTGGACGGCGCCGACGAGGCGACGATGTCCATGAACTCGTCATAATCGATCTCGCCGGCCGACAGGCGCTGGCGCGATTCCCAGACGATGGTGCCGGAGCCGGTGCGCTTGCCCTTGTGCCAGCCATTGAGCATCGGCCCGACCGACAGCGCGATCGCCGGGATGTTGACGGTGGCCGCCGCCATCAGCAGCGCCGGCGTCGTCTTGTCGCAACCGATGGTGAGCACGACGCCATCGAGCGGATAGCCGTAGAGCACTTCGACAAGGCTGAGATAGGCAAGGTTGCGGTCAAGTGCCGCGGTCGGGCGCTTGCCGGTCTCCTGGATCGGATGGCAGGGGAATTCGAAAGGAATGCCGCCCATCGAGACGATGCCTTCGCGCACACGCTTAGCGAGTTCGATATGGTGACGGTTGCAAGGCGACAGATCCGAGCCGGTCTGTGCGATGCCGATCAGCGGCTTGCCGGACATCAGTTCGGCGCGCGTCAGGCCGTAATTGAGATAGCGCTCGAGATAGAGCGCCGTCATGCCCGGATTGTCGGGATTGTCGAACCACTCCTGCGAGCGAAATTTTTTCTTGTGGGTGGGGGCGCCTGCCATCATGGTCTCCGTATTTGTAAGACAAATCGATATGGCAACGCGCGGGAGCAGGCAAGAGGGCGTGCGGTCGCAACCGGACTTTGGTGCGATAGACACGCACCAAGCCGTGCGTTACGGGTTCCGACAGTCTTGTCCGGGAGGTTTTCATGGCTTTGGTGATCGAAGGCGAGGAGCGCATTGCCGCACCGCTGCAAAAAGTGTGGGAAGCGCTGAACGATCCCGAGGTCTTGAAGGCGACCATTCCCGGCTGCCAGAGCCTGGAGATGAAGTCGCCGACCGAGATGGCGGCAACCGTGGTGGTGAAGATCGGACCGATCAAGGCGACATTCAACGGCGAAGTGACGCTGAAGAACCTGAAGCCGCCGCACTCCTACACCATCCAGGGCGAAGGCAAGGGCGGCATTGCCGGCTTCGCCAAGGGTGGTGCCGACGTGACGCTGACGGCAGATGGACCTGACGCCACGATATTGAACTACGCGGCCAAGGCCGATGTCGGCGGCAAGATCGCCCAACTCGGCAGCCGGCTGATCGAATCGACCTCGAAGAAACTGGCCGGACAGTTTTTTTCGTCGTTCGGCGAAAAGGTCGGCGGCTGAGCCCTCAAGCGGGCGTCACTCGAACACAATACTCGGCACCGCCGCTGCCGCCGCGCCACGCTCTTCATTGACCCGGTCCCAGACCTTCGAAGCGATGTCGCGATAGATTTTCGCCTCGGCGCCGTCAGGCTTCGAGACGACAACCGGCGTGCCGGCATCCGAACTTTCGCGGATGCCCATCTCGAGCGGCACTTCGCCAAGGAAGGTGACGCCGAGGCGCTCGGCCTCGCGGCGCGCGCCGCCATGGCCAAAGATGTCGTAGCGCTTGCCGGTGTCCGGGGCGATGAAATAGCTCATGTTCTCGACGATGCCGAGCAACGGGACGTCGACCTTCTTGAACATGTTGAGGCCTTTTCGCGCGTCGATCAGGGCCAGATCCTGTGGCGTCGAGACGATGACAGCACCAGCCAGCGGCACCTGCTGGGCCATGGTCAGTTGCGCGTCGCCGGTACCGGGCGGCATGTCGACGACGAGCACGTCGAGACGGCCCCATTCGACCTCGCGCAGCATCTGCGTCAGCGCCGACATCACCATCGGGCCGCGCCAGATCATCGGCGTTTCCTCGTCGACGAGGAAGCCCATCGACATCACCTTCAGGCCGTAATTCTCCATCGGTTTCAGGATCTTGCCGTCGACGGTCTGCGGCCGTCCGTGGATGTTGAGCAGCCTGGGCATGGACGGTCCGTAGATGTCGGCATCCAGCACGCCGACGCGCAAGCCGTTGGCGGCGAGGCCGAGTGCGATGTTGACGGCGGTGGTCGACTTGCCGACGCCGCCCTTGCCGGAGGCAACGGCAATGATCGCCTCGATACCGGGCACGCCACGCTTGCCCGAGCTGTGCGAGGCCGGTGCGTGCGGAGTCGCACGCGCCGCGGCGGCAGCGGGCTGAGCCGGCGGCGCGGGCCTGGGTGCGGGGCGCGAGGGAACCGGCGCCTCCATGCCGCCGCCCTTCTTTTCGGCCGTCAGCGCGACGACGGCGCCGGCGACACCGGGGATCGCCTTGACGACACGCTCGGCGGCAGCGCGCAGCGGCTCCATCTCCTGGGCGCGGGCGGCGGGAACGGTAATCGAGAAGAAGACCTTCCCGTCGGCGATGAAAATTTCCGAAACCATGCCGAGGTCGACGATGTTGCCGGTGAAATCCGGCCCGTTGACCGTCTTCAGACGCTCGGTGACGATTTCCTTGGTGACGGACATGGCAGTTTTTCCTTACGCAGCTTGCGCCTGAGATGCAGCTTGCACCTGAGATAATGCAGTTTCCGGACAGAACCAAGCCGTGGAGCAATGGCTGTCTTGGCGTGCCTGAAAAAGCGGCGGGTCCTGTCGGATTTCATCCGCGCCAAACGTCTTCCAGATAATCGAGCGCCGATGCGGCCAACAATCAGGTCAAGCGACAGTCGTCAAACGATCGCGGCGACCTATTTCGGTGACCAGCACGGGCCGACAACCAGGAAAGGAGACCATCATGCTCGCAAACAGCAACGCAACGGCAAATCTGGCGGTAAGCGACCTGGCAAAGGCCAAGGCTTTCTACGAGGGAACGCTTGGCCTGCAACAGGTGCACGATGAGGGCGGCGAACTGATCGTCTACAAAAGTGGCGATACCACCCTCAACGTCTATCATTCCCAATTTGCCGGAACCAATAAGGCGACAGCGGTGACCTGGATGGTTGGCGACGGGATCGGCGATATCGTCAAGGCGCTGAAGTCGAAGGGCGTCGCCTTCGAGCACTATCAGATGCCGGGCCTGACACTGGAGGGCGATATCCACGTCGGTTACGGAATGAAGGTCGCCTGGTTCAAGGATCCAGACGGCAACATCCTGAACCTTGTGGACAGGTAGATTTCCTCACCTCACCTCGCCAGGCCAACCGCGAGGTAGGTGAGCGCCGAAATCAAAGCGGTGGCCGGCAGGGTGACGATCCAGGCAATGACGATATTGCCGGCAATGCCCCAGCGCACGGCCGAGACGCGGCGGGCGGCGCCGACGCCGATGATGGCGCCGGTGATCGTGTGCGTGGTCGATACGGGAACGCCGAGCCAGGTCGCGGCAAACAGCGTGATCGCCCCACCGGTCTCGGCGCAAAAACCCTGCATCGGGTTCAGCCGGGTGATCTTCGAGCCCATGGTGTGGACGATGCGCCAGCCGCCGAACAACGTACCGAGCGCCAGCGCCGTCTGACAGGTGAGCACGACCCACAGCGGCACATAGAAAGTCGCGCCGAGCATGCCTTGCGAATAGAGCAGCACGGCAATGATGCCCATGGTCTTCTGGGCGTCGTTGCCGCCGTGCCCGAGGGAATAGAGCGAGGCGGAAAAGAACTGCATGACGCGGAAGGTGCTGTCGACCGCAAACGGTGTCTGGCGCACGAAGAGCCAGGAAACGGCAAGGATCAGGACAAGAGCCAGGATAAAGCCGGTCGCTGGCGACAAGACGATTGCCGCAACCGTCTTGCCAAGCCCTGTCCAGACGATGGCGCCCACGCCTGCCTTTGCCACACCGGCGCCGACCAGACCGCCAATCAGCGCGTGCGAGCTGCTCGACGGGATGCCGGCGATCCAGGTGACGATGTTCCAGACGATGGCGCCGACGAGCGCTGCAAAGATCACCGCCGGGGTGACGATGCTGACGTCGATGATACCCTTGCCCACGGTCTCGGCAACGTGGAGGCCGAAGAACATGAAGGCGATGAAATTGAAGAATGCCGCCCACAGCACCGCATATTGCGGCCGCAGCACGCGGGTGGAAACGATGGTGGCGATGGAATTGGCGGCATCGTGCAGGCCGTTGAGAAAGTCGAAGAACAGTGCGACGGCGACGAGGCCGGCCAGCACGGGAAAGGCAATGGTGGCTTCCATCACCTAGACATTCTCAATGACGATGCCGCTGATCTCGTTGGCGACGTCCTCGAAGCGGTCGACCACCTTTTCCAGCTGGCCATAAATCTCTGAGCCGATCATATAGGCCATCGGATCGCTGCTGCCGTGCTTCCTGAAGAGATCCTTCAGCCCTTGCTCATGCAGGTCGTCGGCCCGGCTTTCGACGCGCATTACCTCTTCGGCGATGGCGTTGAGGCGCACAGTATGCGTCGCGACCTTGTTGAGCAGCGGGATCGCCTCGGCCACCAGCTTGGCGGCGGCGACGATGACGCCACCCATTTCCTGCATCAGCGGATCGAACTCCTTGCGCTCGAACAGCTTCACCGTCTTGACCGTCTTGTGCATCATATCGATGGCATCATCCATCGACTGGATCAGGTCCTTGATGTCGCCGCGATCGAAAGGCGTGATGAAGGAGCGCCGCACCGCCAGCAGGACTTCCGCGGTGATGTGGTCGGCCTCATCTTCGAGATCGATGATTTTCTGGCACCAGAGGTCGATATCCCTGCCATGGAGAAGCTGCTCCAGCGCCTCGGCGCCGCCGACCACGGTGCGCGAATGTCGTTCGAACAGGTCGAAGAAGCGATCTTCGCGCGGCAAAAGCTTGCGGAACCAGCCCAGCATGGTCGATCTCCCAGTTTCATCCACATAGCGCCGCATTGCGCCGCGGGAAACAGGTAGCCGGCTTAAAGGTGTGGATGCCGGGCAATTGTGCGTGGTGCTTGCGGTAGAGCACAATTTCCCCGACCTTGCAGCGAACGACCGGAAAGATCGCATGATCGACAAGCTGGAATTCTTCATCGCGCTCGCCAGGGAGGAGCATTTCGGCCGGGCGGCGGAGGTGTGCGGTGTCACCCAACCGACGCTCTCGGCCGGCATCAAGCAGTTGGAAGGCCAGCTTGGCGTCATGCTGGTTCTGCGCGGCTCACGCTTCCAGGGGCTGACGCCGGAGGGAAAACAGGTGCTGGTGTGGGCACGCCGCATCGTCGGCGACACCAGAACCATGCGCGAGGAAATGCGCGCGGCGCGCCACGGACTTTCCGGCCGTATCCGCATCGCCGCCATCCCGACGGCGCTCGCCATGCTGCCGCGGCTGACGACGCCGTTTCGCGAAAAGCATCCCGGCGTCACCTTTTCGGTGCTGTCGCGGACCTCGATCGAGGTGCTGTCGCTGCTCGGCAATTTCGACATCGATGCCGGGATCACCTATCTCGACAACGAGCCGCTGGGGCGGGTGACCAGCGTGCCGCTCTATGACGAGCGCTACCAACTGATCACCGCGATGGGGAATCCCTATTCCGACCGCGACAAAGTGACATGGGCGGAGCTCTCGAGCCTGCCGCTGTGTCTGTTGACGCCGGACATGCAGAACCGCCGCATCATCGATCAGCATCTGGCCGAAGCTGGCGTGCAGGTGCGACCGACGCTGGAATCCAATTCCATGATCGTGCTGTTTTCGCACATCCGCACCGGCAAATGGTCGTCGATCATGCCGCTCAACCTTGCGGAAACATTCGGCTTTTCCGAGCCGATCCGGGCCATTCCGATCATCGAGCCAGATGCCAGCCACACGGTCGGCCTGGTGGCGACACCGCGCGAACCGCACACACCTTTGGTCTCGGCGCTGCTGGACGAGGCAATGGCGCTGGCGGACGATTTCCACGCCAACCGTTCCGCTAGACAGAGTTAGCCAAACGGAACGATAGAAAATTTCTATCGTACAACGAAACCGCTTTATTGATTTCAGAGGTTTTCTCTGGTTTCTTAAGCACTTAGCGATAAAGCGGCACGCGCATGTCGTTGTTCCAAAACAGCTTGATGCTCTTGGCCGATAGTATGGGTCGCTACGATAGGGAGGGCGCTGCATGACAATGCAGCCTGCAAGTACCGAGATTACGTCGCGCACGGCCGCGATCATCCAGGAGATGAAGGGCCTCGAAGGCCCATTGCTGCCGATCCTTCACGGCATCCAGGAAGAGTTCGGCCATGTGCCCAAGGATGCGCTGCCGGTCATCGCCGAGGCGCTGAACATTTCCAGGGCCGAGGTGCACGGCGTCGTCAGCTTTTATCATGATTACCGCAGCCACCCGGCAGGCAGGCATGTGCTGAAGCTCTGCCAGGCGGAATCCTGCCAGTCGATGGGTTCGGACGCCATCGCCGCCAAGCTGAAGCAATTGCTGGGCATCGGCTTCCATGAGACGACCCGCGACGGTTCGGTGACGCTGGAGCCGGTCTATTGTCTCGGCCTGTGCGCCTGTTCGCCCGCCGCAATGCTGGATGGCGAGGTGATCGGGCGGCTCGATGACGAGAAGCTCGACGAGATCGTTGCAGAGGTGCGCTCATGATCCCGCGTATCTACATTCCCGGCGATTCCGGTGCGCTGGCGCTTGGCGCCGAAAAGGTCGCCAAGGCGATCGCCGGCGAACTCGCCGAGCGCGGCATCGAAGCCAAGATCGTGCGCAACGGGTCGCGCGGCGCCTATTTCCTCGAGCCTATGGTCGAAGTCGCGACAGCCAATGGCCGCATCGCCTACGGGCCGGTCAAGCCGTCCGACGTCAAAAGCCTGTTCGACAGCGGCTTCCTCACCGGCGGCCACCACAAGCGCTGGCTGGGCACGCCGGACAAGATCCCCTTCCTGGCCAAGCAGACGCGGCTGACCTTCGCGCGCTGCGGCGTCACGGATCCGCTTTCGCTCGAATCCTACAAGAAGCATGGCGGGTTGAACGGACTGACGAACGCGCTGGCGCTGACGCCTGCCGCCACCGTCGCCCAGGTTACCGAGTCGGGCCTGCGCGGGCGCGGCGGCGCAGGCTTCCCGACCGGCATCAAGTGGAAAACGGTGCTCGATACCGCAGGCGACCGCAAATACATCGTCTGCAACGCCGACGAAGGCGATTCGGGTACCTTCGCCGATCGCATGATCATGGAGGGCGATCCCTTCGTGCTGATCGAAGGCATGACGATCGCCGGTATAGCCACGGGCGCGACGAAGGGCTTCGTCTATGTCCGCTCGGAATATCCGCATGCGGTGGCGGTGATGAACAAGGCCGTCGAGATCGCCCGCAAGGCTGGCGTTCTTGGCGCCAGCGTGCTGGGCTCACCCTACGCTTTCGACATGGAGATCCGGGTCGGCGCCGGCGCCTATGTCTGCGGCGAGGAGACGGCGCTGCTCGATTCGCTCGAGGGCAAACGCGGCATGGTTCGGGCAAAGCCGCCACTGCCGGCGCATAAGGGGCTGTTCGGCAAGCCGACGGTGATCAACAACGTCATCTCGCTGGCCTCGGTGCCTGTCATCATGGACAAGGGTGCGGCCTACTACAAGGATTTCGGCATGGGCCGCTCGCGCGGCACGATCCCGATCCAGATCGCCGGCAACGTCAAATATGCCGGTCTGTTCGAAGCCGCTTTCGGCATGACGCTGGGCGAGATCGTCGACGAGATCGGCGGCGGCACGGCCACGGGGCGCCCCGTCAAGGCCGTGCAGGTCGGCGGGCCGCTCGGCGCCTATTTCCCGCGCGCGCTGTTCGACACGCCATTCGATTATGAAGCCTTCGCCGCCAAGGACGGGCTGATCGGCCATGCCGGCATCGTGGTGTTCGACGACACCGCCGACATGCTGAAACAGGCGCGCTTCGCCATGGAGTTCTGCGCCATCGAAAGCTGTGGCAAATGCACGCCCTGCCGCATCGGCTCGACGCGCGGGGTTGAGACCATCGACAGAATAGTTGCGGGCATTGAGCCGGAGAAGAACCTCGCTCTGGTCACCGATCTCTGCAACACGATGAAGTTTGGTTCGCTCTGCGCGCTGGGCGGCTTCACGCCCTATCCCGTGATGAGCTCGATCACCCATTTCCCCGACGACTTCAAGCCAGCGCCCGTGCGCGTGGCTGCCGAATAGGAGCTGGCAGATGAACATCAAGGCCGACTTCCCCTCCCTCGTCGAAGAGATCGACTACGGAACCCCCCAATCGAAGGCGCAGAAGCAGGTCACGCTGAACGTCGACGGGCGCAGCATCACCGTGCCGGAAGGCACCTCGATCATGCGTGCGGCCATGGAGGGCGGGGTCGAGATCCCGAAGCTTTGCGCCACCGACATGCTGGACTCCTTCGGGTCGTGCCGTGTCTGCCTTGTCGAGATCGAAGGACGTGGCGGCACGCCGGCGTCCTGCACGACGCCCGTCGGCGAAGGCATGATCGTGCGCACGCAGACCGAGCGGCTCGACGCCATTCGCCGAGGCGTCATGGAACTCTACGTCTCCGACCATCCGACCGGCTGGAACGAACAGGCCGGAACCGGCGCCAGCGAGTTCGATGCAGTGGCGAAGTCGATCGGCCTGATCGAGAACCGCTACGGCATCGAAGGTCGCAACCACGTCAAGCCGGAAGGTGGCGTGGCGCCCGGCCATGGCTCGCTGGCGGTCGACTACATCGCCCGCGACGAGTCCAACCCCTATTTCACCTATGATGCCTCGCAATGCATCGTCTGCTCGCGCTGCGTGCGGGCCTGCGAAGAGGTGCAGGGCACCTTCGCGCTGACCATCGAGGGACGAGGCTTCGAATCTCGGGTTTCGGCGGGGATGCACGAGGCGTTCATCGATTCGGAATGCGTGTCCTGCGGCGCCTGCGTCCAGGCCTGTCCAACCGATGCGCTGCGTGAGAAGACGGTGCTTGCCAAGGGCCTGCCGGAGCGCTCCGCCGTCACCACCTGTGCCTATTGCGGCGTCGGCTGCTCATTCAAGGCCGAGGTGAAGGGTGACGAAGTCGTTCGCATGATGCCCTATAAGGAGGGCAAGGCGAACCACGGCCATTCCTGCGTCAAGGGCCGTTTCGCCTATGGCTATGCCACCCACAAGGACCGCATCCTGTCGCCGATGATCCGGGAAAAGGTCACCGACCCGTGGCGCGAGGTGAGTTGGGAAGAGGCGATCGCCCATACGGCCAAGGAATTCCGCCGCATCCAGTACCAGTATGGACGCACCTCGATCGGCGGCATAACCTCCTCGCGCTGCACCAATGAGGAAACTTACCTAGTCCAGAAGATGGTGCGGCAAGGTTTCCGCAACAACAATGTCGACACCTGCGCACGAGTCTGCCATTCGCCGACGGGCTACGGGCTCGGCCAGACCTATGGCACCTCCGCTGGCACGCAGGATTTCGATTCCGTCGACTTCACCGACGTCGCCGTCATCATCGGCGCCAATCCGGCTTCCGCCCACCCGGTGTTCGCCTCGCGGCTGAAGAAGCGGCTGCGCCAGGGCGCCAAGCTGATCGTGCTCGATCCGCGCCGCACCGAGATGGTCAAGTCGGCCCATATCGAAGCGGATTACCACCTGCCGCTGAAGCCCGGCACCAATGTGGCCGTGCTGACGGCGCTGGCGCATGTGATCGTCACCGAGGGCCTGTTCGACGAAGCCTTCATCCGCGAACGCTGCGACTGGACGGAGTTCCAGGATTGGGCATCGTTCGTCGCCTTGCCGGAAAACAGCCCCGAAACCGTCGGCAAATTGTCCGGCGTCGATCCCGAGCTGATCCGCGGTGCTGCGCGTCTCTACGCCACCGGCGGCAACGGCGCGATCTATTACGGCCTCGGCGTGACGGAACACAGCCAGGGTTCGACCACTGTGATGGCAATCGCCAATCTCGCCATGGCCACCGGCAATATCGGCCGGCCCGGCGTCGGCGTGAACCCGCTGCGCGGCCAGAACAACGTGCAGGGCTCCTGCGACATGGGCTCCTTCCCGCACGAACTGCCCGGCTACCGCCACATCTCCGGCGAAGCCGTGCGCGATATCTATGAGACCTTGTGGGGCGTGAAGCTGGACGACGAACCCGGCCTGCGCATCCCCAACATGCTGGACGCCGCCGTCGACGGCAGCTTCAAGGGCATCTACATCCAGGGCGAAGACATTCTGCAGTCCGATCCCGACACCAAGCATGTCGCCGCCGGCCTTGCCGCGATGGAATGCGTCGTCGTGCACGACCTGTTCCTCAACGAGACCGCAAACTATGCGCATGTCTTCCTGCCGGGCTCGACTTTCCTGGAGAAGGACGGCACCTTCACCAACGCCGAGCGCCGCATCAACATGGTGCGCAAGGTTCTTGAGCCGAAGGCGCGCTACGCCGATTGGGAGGCGACGCAGGAGCTTGCCCGCGCGATCGGGCTGGACTGGAACTATCAGCATCCCTCGGAGATCATGGACGAGATCGCGATGACGACGCCGAGCTTTGCCGGCGTCTCCTTCGAGTTGCTCGACCGCGTAGGATCCGTGCAATGGCCCTGCAACGAGAAGGCGCCGCTCGGCACCCCGATCATGCACATCGATGCGTTCGTGCGCGGCAAGGGCAAGTTCATCCGGACCGAATATGTGGCGACGGACGAAAGGACGGGGCCGCGCTTCCCGCTGCTGCTCACCACCGGCCGCATCCTGTCGCAGTACAATGTCGGCGCGCAGACCAGGCGCACCGACAACAGCATGTGGCACTCGGAGGACCGGCTAGAGATCCACCCGCACGATGCCGAGAACCGCGGCTTGCGCGACGGCGACTGGGTCCGGCTGACGAGCCGCTCGGGCGAAACGACGCTGCGCGCGCTGATCACCGACCGGGTGTCGCCCGGTGTGGTCTACACGACGTTCCACCATCCGGACACGCAGGCCAACGTCATCACCACCGACTTCTCGGACTGGGCGACGAACTGTCCGGAATACAAGGTGACGGCGGTGCAGGTCGGCGCCTCCAACGGACCGTCGGAATGGCAGCGCGATTATGACGAGCAAGCCAAGCAGAGCCGGCGCATCGCGTCTTTGCAGGCGGCGGAGTAGCTGTGTCGAGGCATTCGACAGCAAGAGCTTCAATCTCGACGGTTGGTCGACCCCCCCTCCTAGGTGTTTCGGTCTACACCTCTCCCCCGATCGACGGGGGAGAGGAAAGGCGCGAGCCTTCGCTGGGAGGCACCCTTCCTCTCCCCGTCGATCGGGGAGAGCGACTATCTGGGGTGTCAAGTTGCAATTACGAACTCGTTGCGCGCATCGCGTGCTTTTG
>NZ_JAMYOM010000040.1:0-46876 GCF_040319805.1 Mesorhizobium sp. M0848
CGATCATGCCCCCGTGTCGTCAAAAAGCTACCAGCCAAATATCCTGTCAGAACACTGAAGGTGCCTAAGTGAACTGCATTAGGGCGCGAGGCCCGGCTTTTTCGTGTCGTGGCTTGAACGACTTAGAACTTCATACCGACGCCGAAGGTGACGCGGTTGTCGGTGGCCTTGACCTTGCCGATGCCGTCGAAGCTCTTGCTGCCGAAGTCGGTGTAGCGGTACTCGACGCGGCCGAAGACATTGTCGGTCAACTTGATGTCGGTGCCAACACCGGCGGTCCAGCCGAGCATCGTTGCGCGATCGCTGGCCCCAAGGACGGTGTCTTCCACCTTCAGGCTTCTGCCGGCGAGACCGCCGGTGCCATAGAGCAGGATTTCTGGGCTGACCGCGTAGCCGAGACGGGCACGCAGCGAACCTTCAAAGCCGGCCTTGGAGTCGATGCCGTTGTCGTCGCCCTTGACGCCGTTGTAGCCGAGTTCGGCTTCAGCGCCGTAGACGAAGTTCTCCTGCTGCCACTGATAGCCGCCGAAGACACTGCCGACGAAACCCTTGGTATCGGTTTCAACGTCGAAATCCTTTTCCTTGGTCCGGCCGCTGAAGCCATAGCCGACGTTGAGACCGGCGTAGGGGCCGGCCCACGAAGCGACCGGAAGTTCAGCGATCGGCGCAGGTGCCGGCGGCTCTTCCGAAACCACGTCAGCAGCATAGGCGGTTCCGCTGAGGGCGAAGAGGCCGAGCGCAACGGCCAGCGGCCGTGCGAATTTGAGATTGGCTTGCATTGTTCTTTACTCCTTAAGCCACAGGACACAGGCTTGTTTCTCACGATCGCCATCTACCCGTCCGGGGGGTGAAACGGATCTGGCGTTCGTCGGTTCCAAATGTCGTGTCAAAATGCGGCTGAAGCGAACCTGAACTTGGGTCATTCCCCGGCACGAATGAGGCAGAACCTTGACGTTGCATCTTCGCAACAGCGAAATGGCAGGAACCATCCCGTGCTGCGCTGCACACCGCTTGGTGCAAGGACTCCAGCACCCTATATTGCGGTCGGGCGCGCCCGAGTCCAGGGCGGGCCGGGATGTCCAAACGGCCGTTTCGCCACAATGCTGCCCAAGGTGCGAACACCATTTAACGCATGCCGGGCCATATTTCGCCGGCACCGCTTTTTCGGGCCGAAATTGAGGATTGACACCATATGAGCAAAGCCACTGTCACGGCGCTGGTGACGGGCGGGGCCAGGCGGATCGGCAGGGCGATCGTCGAGGATCTCGCCGCGCACGGTTTTGCCGTCGCCATCCATTGCAACC
This sequence comes from Mesorhizobium sp. M0848, assembly GCF_040319805.1. Lineage (NCBI taxonomy): Bacteria > Pseudomonadati > Pseudomonadota > Alphaproteobacteria > Hyphomicrobiales > Phyllobacteriaceae > Mesorhizobium > Mesorhizobium sp. M0848. Next base: position 1,305 of record NZ_JAMYOM010000040.1, read on the forward strand.
GCTCGCGCATCGAGGCCGATGCGTTGGCTGCCAAAATCATCGCCGGAGGTGGCCGCGCCGCCGTGGTCGCCGCCGACCTGACCGATATGGACGCCGTCGACGATCTCGTCGGCCAGGCGCAAGCAGCGCTCGGACCGATCCCGTTGCTGGTCAACAATGCGTCGCTGTTCGAGGACGATTCGGTTCTGGATTTCGACTGGCGGGCCTGGGACCGGCACTTTGCCGTCCATGTGAAAGCGCCCGCGCTCCTGGCGCAGAATTTCGCCCGGGCGTTGCCGGCAGGGCAGGAGGGCCTGATCGTCAACATGATCGACCAGCGCGTCTGGCGTCCGACGCCGCGCTACTTCTCCTATGCGCTGTCCAAGTCGACGCTGTGGACGGCCACGCAGATGATGGCGCAAGCGCTCGGCCCCAGCATCCGCGTCAATGCCATCGGCCCGGGGCCGACCCTGAAGAACGCGCGTCAGGATGACAGCGATTTTGCAGCCCAAGTCGATGGCTTGGTCCTGAAGCGCGGCCCGGATTTGCCGGAATTCGGCGCCACGATCCGCTATCTCTGGGAAGCGCGCTCGGTCACCGGCCAGATGATCGCGCTTGATGGCGGCCAGCATCTTGCGTGGCAGACGCCCGATGTGACAGGCATGACGGAATGAGTCCCGTAGACCACAAAAGCAAGCCGCGCGGCGGCGCCGACGATCTGCCCCCCGATATCGACGTCGAGGACGAGGCAGTCGAGGAGATCGTTGAAACCGTCGGTCCCGATGTCGCCTTCACCGCCATCGACTGGACGCCGCATGCCGGCGACGCGGAAGGCATGATCGGCGCCGAGGTGATCCAGACGCTGGTCAAGCGGCTGCCCAACGCGCCCGGCGTCTACCGCATGATGAACGCTGCCGGCGATGTGCTCTATGTCGGCAAGGCGCGCAGCCTGAAGAAGCGCGTCACCAACTACGCGCAAGGCCGCTTCCACACCACCCGCATCGGCCGCATGGTGCGCGAAACGTCGACGATGGAGTTCGTCGTCACCCGCACCGAGATCGAAGCGCTGCTGCTCGAAGCCAACCTTATCAAGCGCTTGCGGCCGCGCTTCAACGTCCTGATGCGCGACGACAAGTCGTTTCCCTATATCCTCTTGACCGGCGACCATGTCTCGCCCGGCATCTACAAGCATCGCGGCGCGCGCTCGCGCAAAGGCGATTATTTCGGGCCCTTCGCCTCGGCCGGTGCCGTTGGCCGCACCATCAACTCCCTGCAGCGCGCCTTCCTGCTCAGGAGTTGCACCAACTCGTTCTACGAGAACCGCACGCGGCCATGCCTGCTTTATCAGATCAAGCGCTGCGCCGGCCCCTGCACCGGAGAGGTTTCGCACCAGGACTATGCCGAACTGGTCAATGAGGCGAAGGACTTCTTGTCCGGCCGCAGCCAAAAGGTGAAGACGGAAATCTCGGCCGCCATGCAGCAGGCGTCGGAAGCTCTCGATTTCGAGCGCGCCGCGATCTATCGCGATCGACTTGCGGCCCTGTCGCATGTGCAGAGCCACCAGGGCATCAATCCGGCTACCGTCGACGAAGCCGATGTCTTCGCCATCCATCAGGAAGGCGGCCAGGTCTGCATCCAGGTGTTCTTCTTCCGCACCGGCCAGAACTGGGGCAACCGCGCCTATTTCCCCAAGGCCGATCCGGCGTTGGAAGCAGCCGAGGTGTTGGGTTCGTTCCTGGCGCAGTTCTATGACGACAAGCCGACGCCGCGGAACATTCTTCTGTCGCATGGCGTCGAGGATCAGGAACTATTGGCCGAGGCGCTCTCCACCCGCGCCGGCCGCAAGGTCGCGATCTCCGTGCCGCAGCGTGGCGAGAAGAAGGACCTGACCGACAACGCCCTGCAGAATGCCCGCGAGGCGCTCGGACGCCGGCTGGCTGAAACCTCCACCCAGGGACGCCTGCTTGCGGGTTTCGCCGAGACATTCGGCCTGCCGAAGCCGCCGGTGCGCATCGAGGTCTACGACAATTCGCACATCATGGGCACCAATGCCGTTGGCGCCATGGTCGTCGCCGGGCCGGAAGGTTTTGTGAAGAATCAGTACCGGAAATTCAACATCCGCTCGACCGAGATCACGCCTGGTGACGATTTCGGCATGATGCGCGAGGTGATGGAGCGACGGTTTTCGCGGTTGCTCAAGGAGCATGGCGATGTCCCGGCTGGCGATGCAGTTGATGGTTCGGCAGACGATATGGAGGACGATATCTCCGGCAGCTTCCCGGCCTGGCCCGATGTCATCCTGATTGACGGTGGCCAGGGCCAGATGACCGCGGTGCGCAAGATCCTTTCGGATCTCGGCATCGAGGACCGCGTGGTTGCCATCGGCATCGCCAAGGGCCAGGACCGCGACGCCGGCCGCGAACGGTTCTTCGTCAAAGGCAGGGACTCGTTTTCGCTGCCGGTTCGCGATCCCGTGCTCTATTTCGTCCAGCGGCTGCGCGATGAGGTCCATCGTTTCGCGATCGGTTCGCATCGGGCGCGCCGCAAGAAGGAGATGGTCAAGAGCCCGCTCGACGAGATCAGCGGTATCGGTCCAGGCCGCAAACGCGCCTTGTTGTTGGCCTTCGGCACCGCCAAGGCGGTCAGCCGCGCCGCCATCGAGGATTTGAGGAAAGTCGACGGTATTTCCGAGCAGGTGGCGAAACTGGTCTACAATCATTTCCATGAGAGCTGACAGCAAGGATGCTATTTTCGTCTGGTCAATCGATTCTCGCCTGTTGACCCCCTACATTCGCTTCTGATTTGAGTAGGCAGGCAGAAAGAGTTTCCCAGATATGGCCAAGCGCGCGTTCAACCTGCCCAATATGCTCACCTACGCCCGCATCGTCGCGGTGCCGCTGGTGGTGCTATGCTTTTTTCTCGAAGGACATCTGAAGTCGAGCGACTTTGCCCGCTGGTCGGCGCTGATCATCTTCCTGCTCGCCTCGATCACCGATTATCTGGATGGCTATTTGGCGCGCGCCTGGCAGCAGACCTCCAACATCGGCAAGATGCTCGACCCGATCGCCGACAAGCTGCTGGTCGCCACCTGCCTGCTGCTGCTGGCCGCCGACACCGATCGCCATGCGGGCATTGCCGGCTGGTCGTTGTGGGCCGCGATCATCATCCTGTGCCGCGAAATCCTCGTCTCGGGTCTGCGCGAATATTTGGCGGCGCTGAAAGTTTCGGTGCCGGTGACGCAGCTGGCAAAATGGAAGACCGCCATCCAGATGGTCGCCATAGCGTTCCTCTTGGCCGGACCGGCCGGCGACAAGATTTTTCCGCTGACCACCCAGACCGGGCTGGTGCTGCTGTGGATCGCGGCGCTGGTTACGCTCTATACGGGCTACGACTATTTCCGCGCCGGCCTCAAGCACATCATGGACGAGTGAGATGACGACCCGGCTCATTTATTTTGCCTGGGTGCGCGAACGCATCGGCCTGCCTGAGGAGGATGTCGACCTGCCTGCCGGCATCGAGACGGTCGCCGATCTCCTGCGCTGGCTGAAATCGCGCGGCGAGGGCTACGAGCACGCGCTGCGATATCCCGACGTGATCCGCGTCGCCATCAACCAGGAACATGTCGAGCACCGCGAGAAGATCGCGGGCGCCCGCGAAATCGCGCTGTTCCCGCCGATGACCGGGGGCTGACATGAGCGGCGGGGTCTTACCTGTCGTGCGCATTCAGCGCCAGGATTTTGACGTCGCCGCCGAGATCGCCAGACTGACGCAAGGCCGCGCCGATATCGGCGCCGTGGTGACCTTCTCAGGCCTTTGCCGCGACGAGCAGGGCGCGCTCTCAGCGCTCGAGCTCGAACACTATCCCGGCATGGCCGAAGCGGAAATCGCCCGCATCGCTGCTGAAGCGGTCGAGCGTTGGCCATTGCAGGGGCTCACCGCCATCCACCGCCACGGGAAGATCGCGCCCGGCGAGAACATCGTGCTGGTCGTGGCAGCCTCGGCGCATCGCCATGCGGCGTTCGAGGCGGCGAATTTTCTGATGGACTATTTGAAATCGCGCGCGCCCTTCTGGAAGAAGGAGCATCGGGCTGACGGCTCGGAGGGTGGCTGGGTCGAGGCCAAGGAGGCCGATGCAACGGCCGCGCAACGCTGGTCTCAGTCCGAATAAGATCCGCCGCAGCCATGCATTGACCGCAATCCTTTGGCCAATTGGCAGGATTGGTCAGCCTGGGGCATTGGCAGCCCGGGGCATTGGCAGCCAGGGGTGAGGGAGATGGTCATGCTGGACAGGATCGCGGAGTTCTTCATCTTCGGTTTCGTGCCTCTGGTCGTCGGCATATTGGCCGTTCCGGACCAGTCTGTTGCCGCCGAACAGGCCGTGAGGGGCGAGGTCATCTATCGCGAGCGCATTGCCTTGCCGCCCAGTGCCGTGCTGTCCGTACAACTTGCCGATGTGTCGCTGGCCGATGCGCCTGCCACCATCATCGGCGAGCAGAAAGTGCAGCCGGCCGGCCAGGTGCCGATCAGCTTCGAGATCAAATTCGACCCTTCCGTCATCCGGTCGCAGATGACCTACGCGTTGCAAGCCCGCATCACCGTCGATGACAAGCTGCTGTTCATCTCCGATATGCGCCATCAGGTCGATCCGCTGGCCGACGTGCCGCAGACCATCATGCTGAAGATGGTCACCCCGAGCGCCGAGCCCATGGTTTCGGTCTTCGATCAGCTCTGGCTGGTCGACTATGTCGACGGCATCGGCGCCATTGCTGCCCCGCAAGCGACATTCAGGGTCAGCGAGGCCGGCAAGGCGGGCGGCAGCGGCCCCTGCAACACCTATTTCGCCACTGCCAAACTCGATGGCCAAACGATCGTGATCAGAGACATCGGTTCTACCTACAAGGCCTGTGCGCCCGAGGTGATGGCCGAGGAAAAGGCGCTGTTCGATGCGCTGGCCAAGGCGGCGTCATACCGTGTCGATGCCGGCAAGCTCATCATATCGGACAAGGACGGCCGCGAGATCCTGCGCTTTAGCGCGGCGAGCTGACCCCCCAACGAAGAAGGCCGGCGAAACGCCGGCCTTCTTTTTACGGGATCCAAGGTCTGGACTATCGGCTCAGCCGACGATCTCGGTGTCCGAGAACCAGTACTTGATCTCTTCTGCCGCGGTCTCCGGTGCGTCGGAGCCGTGCACGGAGTTTTCGCCGATCGACAGCGCATGAACCTTGCGGATGGTGCCTTCGGCGGCGTTAGCCGGGTTCGTGGCGCCCATCACTTCGCGGTTCCTGGCAATGGCGTTCTCGCCTTCCAGCACCTGGACGACCGTCGGTGCCGACGACATGAATTCCACCAATTCGCCGAAGAAAGGGCGGTCCTTGTGGACGGCATAGAAGCCTTCCGCTTCGCGGCGGCTCATCCAGACCCGGCGCGAGGCGATGACGCGCAGGCCTGCCTCTTCCAGCATCCTGGTGATGGCGCCGGTGAGATTGCGCCGGGTTGCGTCCGGCTTGATCATGGAAAATGTGCGTTCGAGCGCCATGGGTCGTCCTTGTCTGAGAATGGAATTGAGAGTGGCGGGCTCTATACAAGCCGCCCGGCCCATTGCCAAGGGGTGAGGAACGGTCCGCGCGGCGGACGGAAAGCCAACTGCTTGGCTCTCCGAGTGACGAACGGTGAAAGCCCGGTCCGCCTTCGGGCGGATTGAAAGGTCCAGTGGACCTTTCAAAGGGTTTGAACGCCCGAAGGGCAGGGAGCGAGAGCGAAGGGCCGGACGGCTGCGCGTTTCTGCGGCAAGCCGGCCCCGTTCAGACGGCTGCACAGCAACGCTTTGCTTGCTATAGTCGCGTGTCGGCGCCGCGCTGAGGTCGGGCCGTATGGAGACACCATGACCATGACAGACGATCGTCAGGAACGCATTCGCAACCGCGCACACCAGATTTGGGTGCAGGAGGGCCAGCCGGCTGGCCATCATGAGCGCCATTGGCATCAGGCGGCCACCGATGTCGACCAGGAGGACGCCGCAGGCAAGTCGGCAGCCAAAAAGCCAACCAGGAAGGCAGCTGGCGCAGGCAAGGCAAAGGCCGCCCCCAAGGAGGCAAAGGCTGCCACGAAGGCCGGCAAGCCAAAGAAGGCGGCCAAGTAAGTTACTGCTTTACGGCGTCAAGCCGCGGCGGCGACCTTTCGTCCCAGCCCGCCATGCAGGTCGAGGCAGCGAACGAACCACTGCGCCACCACGTCGCCATCGTCGAGCAGTTGGTAGGGAGAGGCTATGCGCGCCCATTGCAAGGCGCCGAAGACGATATAGTCGCTAAACAGCGGCGACGCGCCGCCGATGAATGGCTGATAGCCGAGCATTGAACGCAGCGGCTCCAGCGCGGCGCGGAATGTCGCCAGCCCGGCGTCGCGCGCGGTGACGACGTCCTCCAGCGTCTTGCCAAAGCGTTGCTCGCGGCTCCGGCGGAAATAAGCGGCGTTCTCCTCGTCCTGCATGGTGTGGAGGTCGATGATCGCGGCGGTGGTCACGTAGGGATGGATGGTCAGTTGCGACCAGCGCTCGACGAAACGAGCCATCGCCTTGCCGCCTTCACCGCCAAACAGCGTCGGCCGGTCCGGATAGGCTTCATCGAGATAGAGGGCGATGGCGAAGGAATCCGCGAGGACCGTCTCGCCGTCGCGGATCACCGGGACGGTTTTCGAAACGCCGCCCTCGACAGCGGGCACCTCGAGAAAGCGCGTCGGCACGGTCGATATGTCGAGCCCCTTGTGGGCGACCGCCATCGCCACCTTCCAGCAATGCGGGCTGAACGGACGTGTGCTGTCGCGTCCGACGAGATCATAGAGCAGAATGGTCATTGGCGGCAGGCCCTTCAAGCGTTAGGTAGGCCCCGCATCGACGCGAGCCGAGGGGAAGCCATGAGACAGCATTTCATGATGTTTGCGGCCTATAATCAATGGGCCAATGGCCGCATCTATGAGGCCGCCGCCGAGCTCGATGATGAGGAATTCAACCGCGATGTCGGTGCCTTCTTCGGCTCGATGATGGGCACGCTCAACCACCTTTTGACTGCCGACCGCATCTGGATGAAGCGCTTCACCGGCGAGGGCGACGCGCCGACGACACTGGATGCCATCCTGCATCGGGGGTTGACCGGCCTGCGGGCGGCGCGTGAAGCCGAGGACAGGAGGATCATCGATTGGGTCGGCGGCCTCAATGACAAGGCGTTGACGGGCCGCTTCACCTACATGACCGTCTCGGATATGCGCACCGTCTCGCAAAGGCTGGCGCCGGCGCTGGACCACGTCTTCAACCACCAGACCCATCATCGCGGCCAGGCGCATACGATCCTGACCATCCTGGGACGGCCAAGCCTGGGGTTGGACCTGATGCTTTTCCAGCGGACCGAGGAGGGCAGGGCTTTCGCCTGATCCGGTGGCGTTTTGCGTAGTCGGTCCGGGGTTGAAGAGCTTGCGCCACTATCGCTGCATTTTGTGCTGCAGCATCGTCTTTACCTCGGGCCACTCGGAATCGATGATGCTGAACCGGACGGAATTGCGCTTCCGACCGTCCGGCATGATCCGCTCGTTGCGAACGATCCCTTCCTGCTTGGCGCCAATTCGCAGGATGGCTGCCCTTGACGCGTCGTTCAGTTCGTCTGTGGTGAATTGCACACGGACACATCCCATGAACTCGAATGCATGGGCCAGGAGAAGATACTTCGCCTCGGTATTGACCCCGGACCGCTGAACCGAACTGCTGAGCCAGCTATGCCCGATCTCCAGCTTTCTATTCGTGCGATCGATCTTCCAAAACCGCGTACTTCCGCAGATCACTCCCGTGCTGCGCATGACGATTGCATAAGGCATGACAGTGCCGGCCCGTCGTCCAGCCAGGGCATTGGCAATATATCCATCGATCGTGTCTGGCCCGGGGACCACGGTGGCCCTCAGGTTCCACAACGCACCATCCGCTGCCGCGCTCAGAAGCCCCGACGAATGTGCCTGCTGAAGTGGCGTGAGCTCAACAATCTTTCCGACCAAGGCGGGCTGTACGGATTGCACGTCCATTTCAGGCAGCCGTCGAAGCTTCGCCCCTGATTTCGCTGTCCAGCTGGCACTGCGTCAGAGCCGCTTCCGCCATCACCCACTGCTTGAACAACTGGACCTTGCGTGCGGCAAGGCCTTTCTGCGGAGAGACAAAATACCAGCCAGCCGTGTTGGGATGGTGGACGGCGAAGGGAGCCACCAGCCTTTCGGCGCGGATGTCGCTGGCCATATAGGCACGGTTGGCCACCGCAAATCCCATCCCGGAATTGGCTGCCTCGTAGGACATCATGCACGAGTCGAAATAGATGCTCTTGGTCTCGCTGAGCACGAAGCTGGCGCCGGCGAAACCAAGCCAGGATTGCCAATTCTGGGTGCAGGTGTCGGAATGCAGCAGGGTGAAGTGCTTGAGGTCGTCCGGTGTCACCTTCGACAGCCGCTTATCGCCGAGGACTTCGTGGAACAGCTTGCGGCTGCACACCGGTGTCAGGTCTTCGCGAAACAGCAGATCGGATTGCAGCCCGTGAAAGTGACCGTCGCCATAACGGATTTCGAGATCGAATTCCGAGGCCGTGAACTCATGCGTCGCGTAGGAGGTCGAGACCCGCATCACGATATCGGGATATTGCTGCTGGAACAGCGGCAGGCGTGGAAATAGCCAGCGTGCGGCAAAGGTCGGCAGCACCGATATTTTTAGCACATGCTCCTGCGATTGCCCGGTCGCTTCCATGCTGGCGGCGACGATTCGCTCCAGCGCCTCGCGAACGCGCGAGACATAGGTCTCACCCTCCGGCGTCAACGAGACCGCATTGCCGCCGCGCTGGAAAATCTTGAAACGAAGCTGATCCTCCAGGCTTTTCACCCGCTGGCTGACCGCTGAAGCGGTAATGAACTGTTCTTCGCCGGCACGCGTGAAATTACCGTGCCTTGCAGCACTTTCCACGATTTTAAGCGAATTGAGGTTGACCTGACTGAGCAGACGCACGGTTTCGACCTTAAGCTTGGCTTACACTAGCACCAGCATTCCTAATTTTACAGGGGTGGGTGAATTAATCGACTGTTTACCAAGTGTTGCCCCCATCCTGGAGAAGTACAATGAACGCCCATACCATTCCCGAACTGCGTTATGCGATGAGCCGCGAAGCCATTATAGGCCATGAAACCGCCTGGAAAGTGTCGAGTTTCGGTGTCGCGCAATATCTGCACGGCTATGACCCGGCACTGCTTGCCGCGATCGAGGAGGCTGCCCTGAAGCTCAAGGCCAGCCATGCCGTGCACAAGCACCTCGATCTGACCTTCATCACCGGGGCCGACCGTTTCATCCCCGAGATCAAGGAATTGCTGCATGACAAGCTGCGCCTGGAGCGGCTGTCCGACATGATGGGCACCAAGCTGGAGCCCTATCCGCTGTCGATCGTCGGCTCGACGGTCACCTTCATGAATCCCAAGGACGGCGCCGTGGAGTGGCATTGCGATGGCGTTCCGGTGACCGAGCTCATTCCATTGTCGATCAGTAATCCGCTGGTCGGCGGCCACCTCGAAATCTACTGCGACGACTCCGAAACCGGCCGCGCCATTCTCGAAGCCGGCCGCGAGATCCCGCGCAACAGTGTCATGCGCATCGATCACAAGATGAACTACGCGACGCTCGGGCAATTCCTGGGCGTCCTGCATCGCACCGCTCCGATCCGGTTCGGCGAGCGCGTCACGCTGGTGCTCAACCAGCGTTCGGTGGCCAAGCCCTATGTCGACGACAACCGTATGTTCTATCTCGCCGCCGACAACGACCACGACCGTGAGTGGGTCAGCGAACTGGCCGAAGATGTCTGGACCAACCAACTGCCGGCCTATCGTCGGTTCGAGGCAGAGCACCCCGTGCCCGCCGCCGTCGATGCGCCGGTTCCGGGCGGCGCCAGGGAATCATGGTAATGAACCATGATCCCGAAAAGTCGGAACCGGTTTTCGGACAGGATCATGGTCGAACAGCAAAATAGAATCCCATGCCGATTGTTTCGGCAGGGATCCGGCTCGATATCCGCGTTGGTCTTCGCTGCCGGTGCGGTGGCGTTGTGGTCCACCAATGCGCTGGTCGGCAAATCCCTGCTGGCCAGCCACCCGGTGTCGCAGGTGCAGTTCCTGCAATTTGCGGGCGCTGCACTGGTCTTTGCCGTCATCCGGCTGATGGGCAGGGAAAGAGCCGCGCTGGTCACGGCCGGGGCCGCGCTCATCTCTCTGGCGGTCGGCTTTATCGGTCTGGTCGGTACCATGGTGCTGCAATACATCGCCTTCGCTTCGATGCCGGTGATCGAGGCCAATGTGGTGGCCTACACCTGGCCGTTGATGGTCGCGGCGGCAGTCATCGCCTTGGAAAATCCGCGGCGTCCGGCACTGTTGGGTCTCGCCGCGGTGGTAGGCTTCATCGGCGTCGCACTGGTGATTTCGGGAGGGCGCAACCAATCCTGGCTCCAGGGCGATCTGGCCGGCTATCTCGCCGCATTCGGGTCGGCGCTGTGCATGGCCTTCTACTCGATCATGGTGGGACGGGTCGCCACCCCAGCGGATCGCCTGTTGCTGCCATCGTCTTTGATCGGCGTCGCTTTGACGTTTCTGTGGTGCGCTCGCGACGGTTTCACCTGGCCCGTCGGCGCGGACCTGGCTCTCGGCCTTTATCTCGGCGCCGGTCCGATGGGCCTGGGCTACTATTTCTGGTCGCGCGCCTTGAAGCTTGAAGGCAGCGGCAGGGTCGCGGTGGTCGCCTATCTCACGCCGATCGCCTCGACCCTGCTTTTGACCTTGTCCGGCGAGCGGCTGACGGTAACGGCCATTGTCGGAGCCATCCTTGTCATCGGCAGTTGTATCGCGGTCGGTGTGGAACGTTCGGAGGCCGAAAACCATGTTTGACGAGAATGAGCGTCTGGCCATCCAGGAAGCGCATTGGCTGATCGACGAATTCGGCGCCGAGGCGCCGCTTTACGCCGCGATGAGGGCCGAAAAGGCGATAGAACAAAAGGATTTCGCGCGTTGCGCCCGCTGGAAGCGTATTCTGGAGATATTGGACGAAAGTCCTGCCGCTAAGTCTGCTGGTTCCAAGTATTAGATTTTCTAATTTGCACAGCGTCGATTTTGCATGAATGCTATTTTTGCCGATTCTTGATTCTTTTATGAGGCTTGGCGGTCCGTTGGGGGACGCGGTTAAAGAGATACATCGACACAAGTCTTCGCTGGGGTGGATGATTTTGTCGCAAATAAGGTGAAAGAATTGTCAAATATCGATGATAAGACCGTTATCGAGCTGACGGCCGATATTGTCTCGGCCTATGTAGGCAACAATCCGCTTCCGGCTGCCGGCCTGCCCGAGCTGATTGCCAGCGTCAGCGCCTCGGTTCGCAAACTCGCCGGTGCGGCTGTCGCGGAAGTCCCAAACCTGGTTCCGGCCGTCAATCCGAAGAAGTCGGTGTTTCCCGACTACATCATCTGCCTTGAGGATGGAAAGAAGTTCAAGTCGCTCAAGCGGCACCTGCGGACCGACTACGGCCTGAGCCCGGACGACTACCGGGCCAAATGGAGCTTGCCGCCGGACTATCCGATGGTAGCGCCAAACTATTCGGCGACGCGATCGGCGCTGGCAAAGTCGACGGGACTTGGCCGCAAACCGGCAGCAGCGCCGGCCGCTGTCGCCAAGGCAACGAAGCGCAAGGCGACTGCCTGAGAGCAGGCAAGCCACTGTTCGGCTGCTTTGACGGCGCCCTAGCGGGCGTCGTTTCGAGGCCTTGTGCGGCCAACTGGCCCGCAAGGCCTTGCGAAGCGTTGATGTCCGGTGCAAAAGCGCGGCCATGCTGATCATCAACGACCTATCGCTCCGCATGGCCGGACGCTTGCTTCTCGACCATGCCTCGCTGACCTTGCCGGCCGGCACCAAGGCCGGCCTTGTCGGCCGCAACGGCACCGGCAAGACGACACTGTTCAAGGCCATCACCGGCGATTTCCCGTCCGAGACAGGATCGATCAGCCTGCCGAAGAGCACCCGCATCGGCCAGGTGGCGCAGGAAGCGCCGGGCACCGAGGATGCGCTGATCGAGATCGTGCTCAAGGCCGATCTCGAACGCACGGCGCTGCTCGAAGAAGAAAAGACGGCGACCGATCCGCACCGCATCGCCGACATCCATATGCGGCTGGCCGATATCGACGCGCACTCAGCCGAATCCCGCGCCGCCACCATTCTCGCCGGCCTCGGCTTCGACGACGCTGCCCAGAGGCGTCCGGCATCGTCCTTCTCCGGCGGCTGGCGCATGCGCGTGGCGCTCGCTGCGGTGCTGTTTGCCGAGCCCGACCTTCTGCTGCTCGACGAGCCGACCAACTATCTCGATCTCGAAGGCACGCTGTGGCTGGAAAACTATGTGTCGAAATACCCGCACACAGTGCTCTTGATCTCGCATGACCGCGACCTGCTCAACCGCGCCGTCAACTCGATCGTCCATCTCGACCAGAAAAAGCTGATCTTCTGGCGCGGCGGCTACGACCAGTTCGAGCGTCAATATACAGAACAGAAGGAATTGCAGGAGAAGGGCCGGGTCAAGCAGGAGGCCGCGCGCAAGCACATGGAATCCTTCGTCGAGCGGTTCCGCGCCAAGGCCTCCAAGGCGAGACAGGCGCAGTCGCGCATCAAGGCGCTGGAGAAGATGAAACCGATCGCGGCCCTCGTGAACGATTCGGTGCGGCCGTTCTCCTTCTCCGAGCCAGTGAAGACGGTGGCCTCGCCGATCGTGGCGCTGAACAACGTCAATGTCGGCTACACCGAGGGTCAGCCGATCCTCAAGAAGATGACGCTGCGCATCGACGCCGACGACCGCATCGCGCTGCTCGGCGCCAACGGCAACGGCAAGTCGACCTTCGCCAAATTGCTGTCCGGCCGGCTGAAGCAGGAGAGTGGCACCATGACGGTGGCGCCCGGGTTGAAGGTGGCGATCTTCGCCCAGCATCAGCTCGATGATCTGCGGCCGGACGAAAACGCCTACGAGCATGTCCGCCGGCTGATGCCGGAGGCCCCGGAATCGAAGGTACGCGGCCGCGTCGCCCAGTTCGGCCTCACGACCGAGAAGATGAACACCGCCGCCAAGGATCTGTCGGGCGGCGAGAAGGCGCGCCTGCTGATGGGGCTGTCGGCCTTCGAGGGTCCAAACCTGTTCATCCTCGACGAACCGACAAACCATCTCGACATCGACAGCCGCGAATCGCTGATCCATGCGCTGAACGAATTTCCCGGCGCCGTCATCCTGATCTCGCATGATCGCCATCTGCTGGAGGCAACCGCCGACCGGCTGTGGCTGGTCAAGGACGGCGCGGTCAACCCGTATGACGGCGACTTGGAAGACTACAAGTCGCTGGTCACCGGCGTCTCCGGCGACCGCCGCGGCAAGCGCGAGGCCGACAAGGCGTCAAAAGCCGACCGCCGCCGCGATGCTGCGGCACGCCGCGCCGCCTTCGAGCCGCTCGCCAAGGAGATCCGCGCCACCGAAGCGCTGATGGACCGCATTCGCAAGCGAATCGACGGCATCGAGGACGAACTGTCCAATCCGGCGGTGTACGAAAAGGATCCCTCGACGGCGACCCGGCTGGCCAAGGAGCGCTCGCAACTGGCCCAGACACTGGCCGGCCACGAGGAAAAATGGCTGACCATGTCGGCCGAGTATGAGGAAGGCACGGCGGAGTGAGCAGCCGGCTATGCAAGCGAATTCATCGTGCCAGCCGCACGATGAATTGCCTGTGAACGCCGGGACGGTGTAGAGTAGCGGCGGATCCGGCAGATGGCTGAAAGGCCTGTGGCACAGATGCACTTGCTGCGGCTATTTTGCTCGACCGGACGACGCTGCCCGGCATCTATTGCCGCCTTTGGCGTTTAGAAGCGGACCGCGGATCACAAACTCTTCCGCGACCATGCACGAGTTCCTGCTTTTTTCAGGCGGCTTTCCGCTCGTCTTTCCATGTCTCGTGCCGCTTTCCCCATGCCGACATAGCGGTGACCGCATCGTTCAGACTCATGCCCAGGGTCGTGACCGAGTATTCCACGCGTGGCGGTACCTCGTCATAGGCGCGCCGGCTGACGAGTCCGTCGGCCTCCATCTGTCGCAATTGTTGCGCGAGCATCTTCTCACTGATTCCAGGCAACCGCCGGTGCAGTTCGGCGAAGCGGTGCGGCCGCAGGTGCAATTCCCACAATAGCGAGGTTTTCCACTTTCCGCCGATTGCCTGCATCGCGGCGGCAAAGCCGCAACTGTCTGGCTCCTTGCTCCTCATGTGACAACTCCTGACATGATTCCAATAGCTTACCTCAAGGTGCGTACTTCTCAACACAGCAAGAATATATATCTTTGGATCAGCGCGCCAAACACAAACCAATCCCTCGTCGAGAGGGCTATCGGAGAAGTCACCATGAAATCCAATGTCTGCGTGCTCGGCGCGGGCCGCATGGGCTCGTCCATCGTTCGAACGTTGCTCGACCGAAATTATCCAACATCCGTGTGGAATCGCACTGCAGCCAAGTGCCAGCCCCTGGCTGCTCTTGGCGCGAGGTTGGCCTCTTCAGTAGAGGACGGAATCCGGTCGGCCGATGTCTTGATCATAAACGTTCTGGATTATGCCGCCAGCGATGCGCTGCTCAAGCAGCGCAATGTCGCTTCGGCGCTGGCCGGCAAAGCCGTCATACAACTCACCTCCGGCTCAGCGCGTTTGGCGCGGGAGGAGGCGCGCTGGATCGAAGCGCATGGCGCCGGCTATCTGGACGGCGCGATCCTGGCGACTCCGGATTTTATTGGCAAACCGGACACCGCATTGCTGTATTCAGGATCCCACGCCGTCTACGAAGCGAACAAGACCCTGCTTTTTGCCCTTGGTGGCGGCACGAGTTATGTCGGCGAGGTGCCTGGCCAAGCCTCCGCGCTTGACACCGCGCTGCTCACCCAGATGTGGGGCGGGCTGTTCGGTGCGCTCCAGGGCATGGCTGTCGCCGAGGCCGAAGGTCTCGATCTGGATACGTTCAGGAGCCATCTGTCCGCATTCAAGCCGGTTGTCGATGCCGCTTTGTTCGATGTGGTTGACCGGACAAAGGCGCGCCTCTTTGCCGGCGACGACGCAACGCTCGCGTCATTGGGCGCCCACTACAGCGCCTTCCGGCATCTTCTCGAAGCATGCCAGGAGCGAGGTCTTGACGCGGCCATGCCGCGCGCAATGGACGGGATTTTTCAGCAGGCGCTCTCGCGCGGGCGCGCGGATGATGATTTTGCATCTCTCTCACCCCTGTTTGGAAATGGCTCGCCCCGTCCGGGCAGGGAGCCCGCGAATGCGTGATGGCAAGACGGAGCGAAGGGCGACCTGCTCGTGTCGCGGCGCGGAACTGGTTCTCGCCGGAGAGCCTCGGCGCGTCTATGCCTGCAGTTGCCTGGAATGCCAGAGATGCACCGGGGCAGCGTTCTCATACCGAGCCATCTATGCCGACTCCGCCATAGTCGCCCAGAAAGGCGAGACGAAATCCTGGCGACGAACCGGTTCGTCGGGGCAATGGCTGGAGCAGACATTTTGTACCACATGCGGATCGATCGTCTTCATGCGTGCAGAAGGCCTGACGGAAGCGCTGTCGGTATCTGTCGGCTGTCTGGAGGACCTGGAATTTCCGGCTCCGGCAATTCTCCATTGGCCCAACAGGAAGCACAAATGGCTCTTCCTGGAAGGCGTGCCCCTGGCGGAAGTCTCCTGAAGCAATGACTGCCCCAGCATTGAGTGACCGATCGGCTTTGCAGTACCCTGCCTTCTTCCAAAGAGGAGAAGGCAGGGGGCTTGCTCGCCGAGGCAAAACCGTGCGCCGCATCTGGCCCTACACGCGGCGTTCTGAACCCGTTAGTCTTGCAGAATGAACCAGCACGCGCACCTCCGCATCGGCCATTCGGCCTGTCCGCATGATTGCCCCTCGACCTGTGCGCTCGAGGTCGAGCTGCTCGACGGCAATCGCATCGGTCGCGTCCATGGCGCCAAGTCCAACAGCTACACGGCCGGGGTCGTCTGCGCCAAGGTCGCGCGTTATGCCGACCGCGTCCACCACCCCGACCGTTTGCTGAAGCCGCTGATCCGCGCCGGCGCCAAGGGCGACGGCGCCTGGAAGGAAGCAAGCTGGGAGGCGGCGCTCGACCTCGTCGCCGAAAAATTCATCGCGGCCGAGGAGAAATACGGCTCGGAGACGGTCTGGCCCTATTATTATGCCGGCACGATGGGACTGGTGCAGCGTGACGGCATCGACCGGCTGCGCCACGCCAAGAAATATTCGGGCTTCTTTGGTTCGATCTGCACCAATCTCGCCTGGACCGGCTGGATGATGGGCGCCGGCGCCTTGCGCGGGCCGGACCCGCGCGAGATGGCGAAATCCGACTGCGTGGTGATCTGGGGCACCAATGCGGTGGTGACGCAGGTCAACGTCATGACCCACGCCATCAAGGCGCGCAAGGAGCGCGGCGCGAAGATCGTCGTCATCGACGTCTATGAGAATGCGACGATGAAGCAGGCCGATCTCGGCCTGGTGCTGAAGCCGGGCACCGATGGCGCGCTGGCCTGCGCGGTCATGCATGTCCTGTTCAGGGAAGGCATGGCCGATCGCGCCTATCTCTCGAAATACACCGACGACCCGAAGGGGCTGGAAGCGCATCTCGAGACGCGCACGCCGGAATGGGCGGCCGGGATCACCGGCTTGACGGTCGCCGAGATCGAGGCCTTCGCCCGCCTCGTCGGCACGACGAAAAAGACCTATTTCCGCCTCGGCTACGGCTTCGCGCGCCAGCGCAATGGCGCCGTCAACATGCATGCAGCGTCCTGCATCGCGGCTGTCACCGGCAGCTGGCAATATGAGGGCGGCGGCGCCTTCCATTCCAATTCCGGCATCTTCAAGCTCAACCAGGATGTGCTGGAAGGCACGAAGATGCGCGATCCTTCGATCCGCCATCTCGACCATTCGCGCATCGGCCCGGTGCTGATGGGAGCCAGCGACGCGCTCTATGGCGGCCCGCCGGTGACGGCGATGCTGATCCAGAACACCAACCCGGTGAATGTTGCACCGGAGCAGCGGCTGGTGACGCAGGGTTTTATGCGCGACGACCTGTTCACTTGCGTGCATGAGCAGTTCATGACCGACACGGCCAAGCTTGCCGATGTCGTGCTGCCGGCGACGATGTTCCTCGAGCACGACGACGTCTACAAGGGCGGCGGCAACCAGCACATCACGCTTGGCCCCAAGCTGATCGAGCCGCCGGAAGGGCCGCGCACCAACCATTTCGTCATCGAGCAATTGGCTGATCGCCTCGGCGTCGCCGATCGCCCGGGCTTCGGCCTGACCGAGCAGCAGCATATCGACATCATCCTGGGCAAGCGCGGGCTGGGCAGCTTCGACAGCTTGAAGGAAGAAAAGTGGGTCGACCTGCAGCCGGATTTCGACACCGCGCATTTCATCAGGGGATTTGGCCATGCGGATGGAAAATTCCGCTTCCGTGCCGACTGGACCGGACAGGCCGCGCCCAACCGGCCGCCCAAAAGCATGGGCCTGTTCGGCCCGGTGGCGCGGCTGCCGGAATTCCCCGACCATGTCGACCTGATCGAGGTCGCCGACGAAACCCACCCGTTCCGGCTGACGACATCGCCAGCGCGCAATTTTCTCAACTCGACCTTTTCGGAAACGCCGGTGTCGAAGGCCAGGGAGGGCCGCCCGGAACTGCTTCTGCATCCCGACGATGCCGCAGCCCTTGGGTTGGCCGACGGCGATCGCGTCGAAGTCGGCAACACGCGCGGCGAAGTCGTGCTGCATGCGAAGCTGTTCGACGGCATCAAGCGCGGCGTGGTGATCGCCGAAGGCATCTGGCCAAACAGCGCCCATGAGCGCGGCGAGGGCATCAACGTGCTGACCGGCGCCGATGCGCCGGCGCCCTATGGCGGTGCTGCCTTCCATGACAACAAGGTCTGGCTGCGCGCGGCGGGGTGAGGGCGGCATAGCCGGTCAGGGATTTCCTGGTCGTGCATCTGGCGATGCGGCAACAATAGCAAGTATTGGCCGCGCGCCGTGCATAGCTGCGACGTTAATATTGTTGAGATTTCAGCGGGGGCTATGTATCGCGGAAGTTAGGAGGGATTCGAAATAATTTCGCTTTGGGATGGATGCACGTGAAGTTCATTTTCAAGAAATATTAGAATATTTTTTATTTGGTTGTTGAATGAAATCGAAATTATTAGGTGGAAAACCGCAAAAAATATGAGGTAGAAAAACATATTGGCCCCATTTTCATTGGTTACTAGGAAATATACCCATCCAAAAAAGGCTAAAATTAAAATAGGGTATGATATCAATGTCCCACTATTAGTAAATGAGCCACGTATAAAATTACCATTGTTGCCTTCAATAAACTGTGCCTTAAATGTTGTTATGTTTCTGTATACTCCAGCTTCAATCCAGAATTTCTTGTTAACTTTGTCTAAAAGCACACTGCTTACCAGGTTGCCGTGTTTTTCATTCGAATCAGAAATTTTAAAGAAGAGATCTTTTTCTAATGTCTCATATTTAAAATCCCCAACCATTCTAGGGAGGACTAAAATTCTTAGGAAATTGCTATATCTGGGAGATTTCATGAAGCGCCGCTTGCTCTCTTTTACCAAATAAGAGGTTTCGCATAAACTCCCAATTTAAAGCTACGATTTTGTACCAGAGCTTTGCAACACCCTTTAGCGGGCTTTGCGTCATCTCACCACCATCACCCAACATTCTGGCTCTTCCGGCCGTGGCTGGCGTTTTTCCCATTCGACCGTAAATCCGGCTCCAGCTAGGGCCGCCCCCGCCCCAAACCAGGATCTCTAAAACACGATGGCGCTTGTCGCCGCCAAGCTGACGAAGGAGATTGCCAGCATGATGCTGACGACTGCGCTGGGATAGGCAGACCGCAGATCAAACCGGCAGGATTTCAGCCGCCTTGTTTCGGTCTCGTCGGAGGCTGATGTCGTCGGCGATCTGCTCTGCCTCGATCGAGATTTCGCGCAGCAATCCGGTGACCGGATTGTGAAACCCAATCAGATAAAGACCGAGGTCCGAAGCCCTCGCATTGACGCCGCTACCGCCTGGCTGGACGCCGGGCTCCAGCAATCTGGCATAGCCCGGCCGGAAACCGGTGGCGAAGATGATCGCATCGAACGCGCCATGCTTGCCATCGACAAAACGGGTGCCTTGTTCGGTGATCTCGGCAATATCGGGTGTGACCTTGATCGCGCCTTCGCGGATCTTGCCGACCGTACCGATATCGATCGTCGGGATGCGCGACGAGAGCGCGATCTGCTGCAGCATTCCTTGCCGCGGCCGCTTCAGCCCATATTTCCCCAGCCTGCCCAACGCCAGATCGAGAATGATGGGGAACAAGGCATCGTTGATGCGTTGCGGCATCAGGCGAGCCGCCATGCCGATCATCTGGATGGGCACGCCGAGCAGCTCGCGCGGCACGATATGGACGCCGCCGCGCACCGAAATCGTCGGTCGCGCACCGCCTTCCACCAGATCGAGCGCAATCTCGGCGCCGGTGTTGCCCATGCCGACGATCAGAACCGACTGGCCGGCAAAAGGCATGGCGTTGAGATAGTCGGCGCTATGCAGCCTTTTGCCCCTGAAGGCATCGGCGCCGGCAAATCCGGGCATCAGCGGCTCCGCGTTGTTGCCCGACGCGATCACCACGTTTGAAGCGTGCAGGGGGCCGGTTGTCGTGTCCACGAGCCAGCTTCTGCCTCGCCGGCTGATCGCCCGCACCGTTTCTCCAAATCTGGGCCGCAGATCGAAGCGTTGCGCGTAGGCATCGAGATATGAAGCGAACAGATCGCGCGGCACATAGCGCGGATACTCCCTGGGAAAGGGCACGAAGGGCAGAGACGAATAGCGTTTGGTCGTGTGCAAATGGACGCGCTCATAGTGGCGTCGCCACGCGGGTGCGGCCTGCTCCTCTTTTTCGAGCAGGACGAAATCCTGCCCTGCCTGCCGCAGGCACGCGGCAATGGCCAGGCCCGCCGGCCCGGCACCGATAATCGCAACTGGTGTGGTGTCGTCCAAGCGCGCCTCCCCCGACAAATTCGCTTCCGGAGAATGGCAAAAGCATGGCAGCCGGAGCCTGCCATGCCTGCAACGCTCAGCCGGGCAAGGGCACCGTCAACCCGACCTTGACCCTGTCCATCGCAACAAACGTGCGGAACTTGCGGACATTGTTGCTGTCGAAGAACAGTTTTCGCGTCAGCGCTTCATAAGCGCCCATGTCGGCCACGGTGATGAGCAGGATGAAATCGGCCTCGCCGGTGACATAGTAGCATTGCTGGATTTCAGGGGTCGCCGAGAATTGCCGCTTGGCCGCGTCGATCAGTTCGGCGCGTTCGCTCTCGAGTTCCACCTCGACGAAGATGGTGATCGGCTGGCCGACCGCCGCCGGCTCGATCACCGCGACATTGCCGGCGATGACGCCGGTCTGCTCCATGCGCTTGATGCGGCGCTGCACCGCCGGCGCCGACAGGTTCACAGCTTCGCCGATCAGCCGCTGCGGCGTCGTGTTGTCGCGCTGCAGGATGGCAAGGATGGCGAGATCGAAACTGTCGAGCGAGGGCGGGATTGCAGGCAATGAATATTCCTGACGAAACAAATTTGCATTCGGGAGACCATATTACAGCGCTCCTTGCGCCGATGCTGCAATATATTCTCGCTGAATGCCAAGGAGGCCGCCAGTGTTCGTGCTCAACCGCAATACTCTGCATCGCCTGCCACTCGATCCGGCCGATGCCGAAACCCTTGGCGTGGCCGGCGCCGACACGGTCGAGCGTTTTCTCAGCCATCGCGACAATCACCTGATGACGCCGCTGCATGCGCTGCCGGCGCTCGCCGCCGAATTCGGACTTGGCGCCGTTCACATCAAGGATGAGGGCTTTCGCCTCGGCCTTGGCAGCTTCAAGGCGCTTGGCGGCGCCTATGCCGTCTTCCGGCTGGTGCTGGAGGAGGCAGGCAGCCGGCTTGGTCGCCCCGTCGACGTGGCCGATCTCGATCGCTCTGATGTGCGGGCCGTCGCCGCGGCGATGACATTTGCCTGTGCGACCGACGGCAACCATGGCCGCTCCGTCGCGCAAGGCGCGCAATTCCTCGGTGCGCGGGCGGCGATCTTCGTCCACGCCGGGGTCAGCGAGGAGCGCATCTCGGCGATCGCCCGCTATGGCGCCGAGATGATCCGCATCGACGGCAATTATGATGATTCGGTCAGGCAAGCCGCTCAGGTTTCGGCCGACAAGGGCTGGACCGTAGTCTCCGACACCTCGTGGCCCGGCTACGAGCGCATTCCCGGCCTTGTGATGCAGGGCTATACGGCGATTGTGCGCGAGGCCTTGCGCCAACTCCCTCGGACGCCGACCCACGTCTTCGTGCAGGCCGGTGTCGGTGGCATTGCCGCCGCGCTGGCCGGACATCTTGCCATCGTGCTCGGTGACGCCAGGCCGACCTTCATCGTGGTCGAGCCGGCGCGTGCCGCCTGTGTCTTTGCAGCCGCCCAGGCCGGGCGCCCGGTCAAGGTCGCGCATGGCCGGCCGACGGTGATGGCCATGCTCGAATGCTACGAGGCCTCTCCGGTCGCCTGGCGGGTGCTGGCGCGCGCCGCCGATGCCTTCATGACGGTGGATGAGGCCGACGCCGTCGCGGTGATGCGGCGGCTGGCCCGGCCGGACGCCGGGGATCCGGTGATCGTCGCCGGCGAAAGCGGCGGTGTTGGTCTTGCCGGGCTGATCCGGGCGATGGCCGATAACCCGACCGAGCTTGGACTGGACGGCAAATCGCGGGTGCTGGTGATCAACACCGAAGGTGCCACCGACCCGCATCGCTATGCCGAGCTGGTTGGCATGAGCCCGGCCGATGTGCTGGAAGGCAAGATGAAAGCCGAGGCAACGGCATGACCGCGATCGATGCACAGCGCCTGCTTGGCCGTATCCGCGAACTCGGTGCCGTCGGTCGCGACGGCGAGGGCAGGCTGATCCGGCTGGCCGCCTCCGACACCGACAAGCAGGGCCGCGATCTCTTCGTCGGCTGGCTGCGGCAGGCAGGGCTCGATGTCGCCATCGACCGGGTCGGCAATATTTTCGGCATCTGGCAAAGCCCGGACAGGGAGCAGGCGCCGCTGCTCATCGGCTCGCACATCGACACTGTCATCGATGCGGGCATCTATGACGGCTGTTATGGCGTGCTTGCCGGGCTGGAGGTGATCGAGACGCTCAAGGCATCAGGCTTTTCGCCGTCGCGTCCGGTCGCGGTCGCCGCTTTCACCAATGAAGAGGGCGTGCGCTACACCCCCGACATGATGGGCTCGCTGGTCCATGCCGGCGGCATCGATGCCGAAACGGTGCTGGCCGCTGTCGGCACCGACGGCAGCGTGCTGGGCCAGGAGCTCGCCCGCATCGGCTATGCCGGCGACCGGGAACCCGGGTTCCTCAAACCGCATGCTTATCTCGAACTGCATATCGAACAGGGGCCGGTGCTGGAGCGTGAAAGCGTGCCGATCGGCGCGGTGGAGAATCTGCAAGGCATCTCCTGGCAGCGTATCACCATCGACGGCGTCGCCAATCATGCCGGCACCACGCCGATGTCGATGCGCAACGATGCCGGCCATGCCGCCGCCCGGACCATCACCTTCCTGCTCGACCGGATCAAAGCCTCGAACGCGCCGACGGTGGCGACCGTGGGTACGATCCGCTTCGAGCCGAATGCCATCAACGTCATTCCCTCACGCGCCGTCTTCACCATCGATCTGCGCGATCCCGACGAACAGCGCCTGCAGGCGGAGGAGGCGGCGCTTGCCGCCTATCTCGAGCAGCTTGCCACCGAGAACCTGACGGTTTCGGTAGAGCAGCTGGCCCGCTTCGAGCCGGTGATCTTCGACCTTCGCATCGTCGAGCTGATCGAGGCCGCCGCGAAGAACCGTGGCCTCGGCGTCCGGCGCATGACGTCCGGCGCCGGCCACGATGCACAGATGCTGGCGCGCATCGCACCGGCAGCGATGATCTTCGTGCCGAGCACCGGCGGCATCAGCCACAGTCCGCGCGAGCACACCGATGACGCCGAGCTTGTTGCCGGTGCCAACATCCTGCTTGATGTGGCCGCGCAACTGGCAAAGTAGGTCAGGAGGGGCAGAAGAATGTCTGAACTGGATCGTGACGCGCTGAAGCAGGAGATGATTTTCTGGCGGCGCGATTTGCACGCTCACCCGGAATTCGGCTTCGAGGAGAAGCGCACCGCGGCCTTCGTCGCCGCCAAACTGCGTGAGTTCGGCCTCGACGATGTCACCGAAGGTGTCGGCGGCACCGGCGTCGTCGGCACGCTGAAGCGCGGCAGCGGCAACCGGGCGATTGCGCTCAGGGCCGACATGGATGCGTTGCGCATATCAGAGCAGTCGGACGCATCCTACCGTTCCTGCAACCCTGGCATCATGCATGCCTGCGGCCATGACGGCCACACAACCATGCTGCTCGGCGCGGCAAAGCTGCTGGCAGGTGAGGGCGGTTTCGACGGCACCGTGCGCTTCGTCTTCCAGCCAGCCGAGGAATGGGGCAGGGGCGCGCTCGCCATGCTCGACGATGGGCTGATGCAGCGCTTTCCCTTCGACGAGATCTTCGGCCTGCACAACATGCCCGGCCTGCCGATCGGGCATTTCGAGACCCGTGCCGGCCCCATAATGTCGGCCGAGGATATCTTCGAGATCGTGCTTAAAGGGCTCGGCGGTCATGCCGCGCGACCGCATGCGGGCAACGAGACGCTGGTCGCCGCCTGCGCGCTGGTCACCAATCTGCAGACCATCGTCTCGCGCCGGCTGAGCCCGGCCGACATATCGGTGGTTTCGGTGACCGAGCTGATCACCGACGGCACCCGCAACGCTCTGCCCGGCCTTGCCCGCATCCTCGGCGATGCGCGCAGCTTCCGGCCCGAGGTCAGCGCCGAGATCGAGCGGCAAATGCGCATCATCGCCGAGGGCATCGCCGTCGCCTACAATGTCACCGCCGAGGTCAAGTACAGCAGGGAGTTCGTGCCGCTGCGCAACGATTCCGAACTGGTCGATGCGGCATTTGCCGCCGCAAGGCACGTCTTCGAACCCGGCAACATCGCCGTCGCCCGCGAGCCGATGACCGCCTCCGAGGATTTCGCCCGCTTCCTCGACCATGTGCCGGGTTGCTTCGTCTTCCTCGGCAATGGCGAGGCTTCCGCGCCGTTGCACAATTCCAGCTACGACTTCAACGATGAGGGGCTGTTGTTCGGCACGGACTTCCATGTCGCCGTGGTCAGGCAAAGGCTGAGTGGCGAGGCGGGAAGATGATCGAGTTTTGATCCCCAGGCCGCGCTCGCCGCTAGCCCAAACACCACCGCTATTGCCAACCAGCTCCGGAGTTTATTGAGATTGCGGGGATGATGGTCAAGACAAGCTTGTGACGGACCGGCGACCGATAGGGCCGTGCGCATCGGTACGTTTTTAACAAAGATAATCCCCCAATGACGCAGGGGAAAGACTCAGCTAGCCTCACCTGTGCGGCGGACCTCATTATCCGCTTGGCCGGCGCTTCATTCCTCCTCCCAAGCGGCGCCGGCCTTCTTCCCCAAAAGCCTGTCCGGGACGCCACAGCGGCATGCGGCAGGACACGAGCCCCGCAAACGCCAAGTTCCGCCTCCGGTGCCCCGAGAATGCATCGGGAAAGCGCTGGCGAAACCCATAGCCGTCCTCCATCTTCGACTGCGCGCGTGGACGATTGGCAAGGGAACCAAAGGCGGTTTCCCCGGTTGGTTCTGCTCCAAAGGAGTGTTGCACCATGTTCCGTCTGCTCGTCGTCGGCGCCTTCGCCTATGTCACCTATCGTATCGCCAGGAAGATGGTCGAAAACGTGCCCGATACGGTCGACCCGCTGCTGTTGCCGCCGTCGCAATATGATCGCGAGACCTTGCGGCGGCAGTCGGCCGACATGGGTGTCGATCCGCAACGCTAAAGACACGGACGTCACGCTTCGGCCTGTCGAGCACGAGGCCAGCCTCGCATCGACGTTGCGAACAAAGCAGAAACGATGCTTGATGGGCGATGAACCTCGCCACTGCTGATTCGACCTTTCGGGCCCCGACCGTCCAGCCTGCCTATCTCGCCCGGCTCAACGATGCCCAGCGCCAGGCAGTCGAGCACGGCGACGGCCAAATAGCCGGTCCGCTGCTGGTCATTGCCGGCGCGGGTTCGGGCAAGACCAACACGCTGGCTCACCGCGTCGCCCATTTGGTCGTCAAGGGGGCCGACCCGCGCCGCATCCTGCTGATGACTTTCTCGCGCCGCGCCGCGTCCGAAATGGCCAGGCGCGTCGAGCGTATCGCCGGCGAAGTGCTCGGCCGCGATGCAGCTGTCCTCACCGATGCGCTGACCTGGGCGGGAACCTTTCACGGCATCGGCGCGCGGCTGCTTCGCGACTATGCGCTGGAGATCGGCCTCGACCCTGCCTTCACCATCCATGATCGCGAGGATTCCGCCGACCTGATGAACCTGGTCCGCCACGAACTCGGCTTCTCGAAGACGGAAGCGCGCTTCCCCACCAAGGGAACCTGCCTTGCCATCTATTCGCGCGCCGTCAACGCACAGGCGCCGCTCAACGAGGTCTTGGGTTCTGCCTTTCCCTGGTGCGCCGGCTGGGCGGAGCAACTGAAAGAATTGTTCGCCGGTTATGTCGAGGCCAAGCAGGCACAGAACGTGCTCGATTACGACGATTTGCTGCTCTACTGGGCGCAGATGGCGGCGGAGCCCGAGATGGCGGCGCATCTGGGCGGGCGTTTCGACCATGTGCTGGTCGACGAATACCAGGACACCAACCGCTTGCAGGCTTCGATCCTGATGGCACTGAAACCCGACGGCGCCGGGCTGACGGTGGTGGGCGACGATGCACAGTCGATCTATTCGTTCCGTGCCGCCGAGGTGCGCAACATCCTCGACTTCCCCAACCAGTTCGCGCAAGCCGCCGACGTCGTGATGCTGGAGCGCAATTACCGCTCGACCGAAACCATCCTGGAGGCCGCCAATGCGGTGATCGGCGAAGCCTCGGAGCGCTTCACCAAAAACCTGTGGTCGGAGCGCAAGTCGACCGACAGGCCAAAACTGGTGAGCGTGCGCGACGAGGTCGAGCAGGCCAATTTCGTCTGCGATACCATCCTGGCCGAGCGCGAGGCCGGCACGGCACTGAAATCGCAGGCGGTGCTGTTTCGCGCCTCGCACCACAGCGGCCCGCTGGAGATCGAGCTGACGCGGCGCAACATTCCCTTCGTCAAGTTCGGCGGGCTGAAATTCCTCGATGCAGCCCATGTCAAGGACGTGCTGGCGGTGCTGCGCTTCGCCGAGAACCCGCGCGACCGCGTCGCCGGCTTCCGCGTGCTGCAGCTGATGCCAGGCATCGGCCCTTCGGCTGCCGCGCAGATCGTCGAGACCATGACGACGGCGCTGGACGAGGCCATGGGGCTGGCCGGCTGGCGTCCGCCGCAACGCGCGGCGGATGACTGGCCGGGCTTCGTCTCGCTCTATTCCGGCCTGCGCGCCGGCGCCAAATGGCCTGCCGACCTCGAACAGATCAGGCTGTGGTATGAGCCACATCTGGAGCGCATCCACGAAGATGCGACGACGCGGCGCGCCGACCTGTTGCAGCTCGAGCAGATCGGCTCGGGCTATGCCTCGCGCGAGCGCTTCCTCACCGAACTGACGCTCGACCCGCCGGACGCCACCAGTGACCAGGCCGGGCCGCCGCATCGCGACGAGGACTATCTGATCCTGTCGACCATCCATTCGGCCAAGGGCCAGGAATGGAAGAACGTCTTCGTGCTCAACACGGTCGACGGCTGTATCCCGGCCGATCTCGGCGTCGGCACCAAGGAGGACATCGAGGAGGAGCGCCGGCTGCTCTACGTGGCGATGACGCGGGCCAAGGACAATCTCAACCTGGTCATGCCGCAACGCTTCTTTCCGCACGGCCAGGCGGCGCGCGGCGACCGCCATCTCTATGCCTCGCGCACCCGCTTCATCCCGGCTTCGATCCTTGCCGCGTTCCAGCAGGTATCGTGGCCGACCGCGCAAGCGGCACAGGGCAGGGCGGCCCGGCCGGAGGTGCGCGTCGACATCGGCGCGCGCATGCGCGGCATGTGGAAATAAATAGCCGCGGGATAGCGCCATGTCGAAACCACCGGTCAGGGTCGCCATCGCGGGTGCGCTGGGCCGCATGGGCCGCGAGATGGCGGCGGCCGTGCAGGGCGACGCGCGGCTGGCGCTCGCCGCCCGCTTCCACCGGCCGGGCAGTATCGGCGAAGGGCTGGTGAGCCGCGACGAGGCGCTTGCCGTGGCCGACGTGGTCATCGACTTTACCACGCCGGCTGCCTCGGCTGATCTGGCCAGCATTTGCGCCGAACGCGGCGGGCCGGCCCTGGTCATCGGCTCAACGGGCTTCGATGCTGATGATTCGGCTGCGATCGCCGACGCCGCGAAAACAATTGCCATCGTGCGCTCCGGCAGCTTTTCGCTCGGGCTCAACATGTTGATCGGACTGGTCGAGCAGGCCGCGCGGGCACTCGATCCCGATGACTGGGACGTGGAGATTATCGAGGCGCATCATCGCCACAAGGTCGATGCGCCATCGGGAACGGCGTTGATGCTGGGGCATGCCGCAGCCGGCGGACGCGGCATCGATCTGGACACGGTCGCAAGGCGTGCACGCGACGGCGTCATGGGCTCGCGGCCGACCGGCGAGATCGGCTTTGCGGTACTGCGTGGCGGCAGCATCGTCGGGGAACACAGCGTCAGCTTCTGCGCCGAGGGCGAGACCTTAACCTTGTCGCATGCAGCCGGCGACCGCATCATGTTCGCCCGCGGCGCCATCGCCGCCGCACTCTGGGTGGCTGGACGTCCGCCCGGCGAATATGACATGCGCGACGTGCTGGGCATGACCGGCCTGTAGCGGCCGGTTTGTCGTCCCGGTTGGACGTACGCACCCATATCTCGTCCGCCTCCGCACCGTAAAAAAGAATGCTGGAGGGGTCAGGTCTCTTCAAACCGAACCGTTCGGTTCGATTTCTGTTGACGGACTGTATAGCAGATGGTGAACGCTGGCTTGGTTGTCGGCCTCGTATGGTGGGAGAAGAATCTCACTAACGATTTGATTTCGAACAGTAAAATTATGACCACCGAGGCCCTGTGCCAAATTTCAAGGTCCGAATTCGAGCCGCGGGGGAACATCTTCGTGATTGGAATCCGCGGCAGGGCAAGCCCATCTCGGGGTGGTCCGAGTGACGCGAAATTCCTCCCAAGGGCACGCCCCTAGACGGACAGAACAAAGAAATACTGGAGTAAATAAAATGACCAAGATCGCTCTTACCGCCGCCGCCATCCTCGTTGCCACGAGCACTGCTTTTGCCGGCAGCGACAACTATGGCTCGGCCAACGCCAATCAGCCTGCCGTCACTGTCGACCATTCGGTCACCGCTTCGACCTCGAAGGTGACACAGACCGTCCAGGCCCCCGCTTCGCAGGGCGCTGACCGCAATCTCTTCGGCCGCTAATCGCGACTGCCGATATCAACCCAATCTTGAATTCAGGAGTAAATAAAATGACCAAGATCGCTCTTACCGCCGCCGCCATCCTCGTCGCCACGGGCACTGCTTTTGCCGGCAGCGACAACTATGGCTCGGCCAACGCCAATCAGCCTGCCGTCACTGTCGACCATTCAGTCACCGCTTCGGTCTCGAAGTCGACGCAGACCGTCCAGGCCCCCGCTTCGCAGGGCGCTGACCGCAATCTCTTCGGTCGCTAATCGCGACTGCCGCTATCAACCCAATCTTGAATTCAGGAGTAAATAAAATGACCAAGATCGCACTCACCGCCGCCGCCATCCTCGTTGCCACGGGCACCGCTTTTGCCGGCAGCGACAATTACGGCTCTTACAATGCCAACCAGCCGGTTGCGAACCAGTCCGTGTCCAACATCGACACCACGCACACCGGCTCGATCCCGAAGTCCGTGAAGACGCAGGGTGATGCCAATGCCAACGTGCCGGCTCAGTCGGGCCAGGGCATCTGGGGTCGTTGATTTTCTGAAGTCTGCGACCACAAAGAGCGGTGGGCTTTGCCCGCCGCTCTTGTTTTTTATGCATGAGCAGGACTTCGGCCGACGGCGCCAGTGTCGGGCGCCGATCGTAATCGAACCAACTGGTTCAATTTATGTTGACGAATCGTGAACGGATGGCGAGCGCTGGCTCGACGAACCGCCGCACCGTGCGTCAGGTATCCCCCTTATAAGCGTTTGAGATCAATTGATAAAACAGGGTGAGCTCAACACCTTGGCCCACGTTCGAGGTCCGGATTTCGCGCGTGAGGGAACGTCTTCGTGATTGGAAGTCGGCGCACGAAAAACCCAGATCGAGGCTGTCCGAGCGACGCGAAATTCCTCCCAAGGGCACGCCACTAGACGGACAGGAACAGGAATACCGGAGTAAATAAAATGACCAGGATCGCTCTTACCGCCGCCGCCATCCTCGTTGCCACTGGCACCGCTTATGCCGGCAGCGACAACTATGGTTCGGACAATGTCAATCAGCCGGCCGTCACCTCGCGCGCGGTCAATGTCGACCACAGTTACACGGCTTCGACCCACAGGCTGGTCAAGCACCGCGACCTCACGCTGAGGCCCGATTCGGTCCAGCCGGAATCCGGCCAGGGCAACTGGGGAAACTGACGGCTCAAGCGGGCGTGCGGTGGGCTTGGCCTGCCGCACCTGCCATGGACGCTAGCCAAGGTCCTTCGGCCGCAGGCAATGTGTCAACCGGGCGGGGGACACGACGGACCAATCGCCTTCGAAGACCACCCGGGCCAGGGCTGCCGTCGGGAATTTCTCCTCAAGTCTCTTGAGCGCCTTGGCGTCTGACCCCGGCCCGGCAAGCTGTCTGGCCAAATGTTCCAGGCCCGGATTGTGGCCAATTACCAGCAAGCTGCCGCTTGAAGCGTCGGTTTGACCAATCTGGCTCAGAATGTCCGCCGCTGAAGCATCGTACAGCGCCTTGAATGCGATCCGGGGTGGCACGGGCAGCTCCGCCGCCACAAGCCGCCAGGTGTCGCGGGTGCGCAGTGCCGGCGACACCAGCGCCAGGTCCGGCAGCCAGCCGCGCGCCGCAAGCTCGCGTCCCATCAAGCACGCCGCCTTAACCCCGCGTTCGGCCAAAGGCCGGTCGAAATCATCGAGATCAGGGTCGTCCCAGCTCGATTTGGCGTGACGGAGGAGGAGTAGTTGTCTCATCGATGTCGGTCAGGACCAGGGAGACTGGTCAGACGAGTGCGGGCCTTTTGTTTGATCGCTTCAATGTCGAAGGGATCTAACGGGCCGCTTTCCAATCCTTCCAGCCAAGCTCTGCGCAGCCGGTCCGTTTCGGCCTGGCACCGAGTCTGATTTGGCGGTTCCAGGCTAAGTGCCGTTGTCATTCCCGATCTAGGTTCAAGGCGTGATGCGCGCCAGATGCTCGAGGTCGGCTTCCTCGCGCAGCGGATCCGGGGCCATCACCACCGAGGTGCCGTTGTCGGCATCGTCGGCAAAGTGGGCAAGCACGGTGCGGCCGGCCTCCATGCGCGCCTTGCCTTCGGCAACCAGTCCCAGCGCCAGCGGATAGAGCCGGTGTTCGGTCTTCAGCACGCGGGCTGCCAATGTATCGGCGGTGTCGCCGACCATCACCGGTACGGCCGCCTGTGCGATGATCGGACCGTCGTCCATCTCGGAGGTGACGAAGTGCACGGTGCAGCCATGGATGCGGATGCCGGCGGCCAGTGCGCGCACATGGGTGTCGAGCCCCTTGAACGCCGGCAGCAGGGCAGGGTGGATGTTGATCATGCGGCCCTGCCATCTCTGGACGAAGCCGGGGGTGAGGATGCGCATATAGCCGGCCAGCGCCACGATCTCGGCGTTGAAGGCCGCGAGCGCCGCGTCTATTGCCGCGTCATGCGCCTGCTTGCTGCCATGGTCGGCACGCGAGACGACCTGCGTGGCGATGCCGCGCGCCCTGGCGATGCCGAGCCCGGCGGCATCCGCCTTGTCGGAAATGACACCGACGATCTCGGCCGGGAACGCCGGGTCGCTGGCCGCGGCAATCAGCGCGGTCATGTTGGAGCCGCGTCCCGAGATCAGGACAACGGTGCGTTTCCTCTGCGCGCTCATAGGCCGATCGAGCCCCGATAGATGACCCCGGCGTCGCGGCGCGGCACGATGCGGCCGATCGGCGTCACCGTCTCGCCGGCCTCCTGCAGCACGGCGGCGACCTGTGCTGCCTGGCCGGATGCGACGGCCAGAATCATGCCGATGCCGCAATTGAAAGTGCGCATCATCTCTTCCGGCGCCACGCCGCCGGTCTTGGCCAGCCACGAAAACACGGCAGGAACGTCGATCGCCTCGAGGTCGAGTTCGGCCGAAAAATCCTTGGGCAGCACGCGCGGGATGTTTTCCGGGAAGCCGCCGCCGGTGATGTGGGCGAGCGCCTTGATACCATGCGTGTTGCGGATCGCCTTGAGAATCGACTTGACGTAGATGCGGGTCGGCTCGAGCAGCGCCTCGGCCAGCGTGGCCTCGTCGTTGAACGGCGCCGGATCGCTCCACGACAGACCGCTGACGGCGACGATGCGGCGCACCAGCGAATATCCGTTCGAGTGCAAGCCAGAGGAAGCCAGGCCCAGCAGCACGTCGCCTTCGACAATATCGTCGGTGGGCAGCAATTGGCCGCGTTCGGCGGCGCCCACCGCAAAGCCGGCCAGGTCGTAATCATTGCCGTGATACATGCCGGGCATCTCGGCCGTCTCGCCGCCGATCAGCGCGCAGCCGGCCTGGCGGCAGCCCTCGGCAATGCCGCCGACGATCGCGGCACCCTGGTCGGGATCGAGCTTGCCGGTGGCGAAATAGTCGAGGAAGAACAGCGGTTCGGCACCTTGCACGACGATGTCGTTGACGCACATGGCGACGAGGTCGATGCCGATTGTGTCGTGCTTGCCGGCATCGATGGCGATCTTGAGCTTGGTGCCGACGCCGTCATTGGCCGCCACCAGCACCGGGTCGGTAAAGCCCGCGGCCTTGAGGTCGAACAGGCCTCCGAAACCGCCGATCTCACCATCGGCGCCCGGCCGGCGCGTCGCGCGCACCAGCGGCTTGATCTTCTCGACCATGAGATTGCCGGCATCGATATCGACACCGGCCGCGGCATAGGTGAGCCCGTTCTTGCGCTTGTTCACGTCGCGCTTGCTCATTTCTGGTGCCCGTTCAACAATTTTCCTTGTCGCGGGCTCTTCGCATGAACGGTTTCTGTCCGCAAGGATAACGGCCATCTCGACCTACAAAACCGTGGACAGGGCGCGCGTAGGGGCTCGTGATTGGCGAAAGCCGGGCTGAAAACCGCTCTCCCATGCGGGGAGATCGGCAGCTTCTCCCTTGTTGCCACCCGCCATCTTCATCATCTATCTCCGACCAAGAGGAGGTGCCAAGCATTTGACCATCCCCAACCTGATCACCATCCTGCGCCTTGTCCTGGTGCCGGCGGTGGTGCTGGCGATGCTGCAGGCGCGCTGGGACTGGGCTTTTGCCGGGTTCCTCGTCGCCGGTATTTCCGACGGCGTCGACGGGTTCATCGCCCGCCGTTTCAACCAGCAATCCACCCTCGGCGCCTATCTCGACCCGGTGGCCGACAAGCTGCTGCTGGTTTCGGTGTTCGTTGTCATGAGCTTCATCGGGCAATTGCCGCTGTGGCTTGTCGTCATCATGGTGTCGCGCGACGCGTTGATCGTCTGCGCGGTGGTGTTGTCCGCCGTCATGACCCATCCGGTCGAGATGAAACCGTTGTTCGTGTCGAAGGCCAACACCGCGATCCAGATCGTGCTGGCCGCGCTTGTGCTGGGAGAACTTGCCCTTGCCGTTCACCTCGACCCGCTGAGGTCAGTTCTCATATTGCTGTCCGGGGTCTTGACCGTGGCTTCGGCCGCAGCCTATCTCGTGACTTGGCTGAGGCACATGAGCGGCTATGGCGAAGGCTCCACTCCGGACATCTGAGACAGAAGCGGCAGCGATCGAGGCCGCGGCCGCCGACACCGCCGCGTCCGCGACCTTTCGCCGCCAGATCTTCTTCTGGCTGGCCGGCGCCGCGCTGCTGGCGCTTTTCCTCTATGTTTTCAGCGCGATCCTGCTGCCCTTCGTCGCCGGCATGGTGCTTGCCTATTTCCTCGATCCCGTTGCCGACCGGCTGCAGCGGCTCGGCCTGTCCCGTTTCATGGCGACGGTGGTCATCCTCATCACCTTCCTCATCGTGCTGGTGCTGGCCTTCGTCATCCTCATCCCCGTTCTGGCCACGCAGATGGCCGATTTCGCCGGCAAATTGCCGGAATATCTGACCCGGCTGCAAAGCCTGATCACCTCGTTCGATCCGAAATGGCTGGAACAGAAGTTCGGCGTCAACGCCAATAGCTTGCGCGACGGGCTGAATTCGCTGCTGACCTCGGGCTTCGGCCTGATCACCACCGTCTTCACCTCACTGTGGAGTTCCGGCATGGCGCTGGTCTCGGTGGTCAGCCTGTTCGTGGTGACGCCGGTGGTCGCCTTCTACATGCTGCTCGACTGGGACCGCATGGTGGCGGTCATCGACGGTTGGGTGCCGCGCGACAACGTCGCGACCGTGCGCGCCATCGCGCGTGACATCAACACCGCCACAGCCGGCTTCGTGCGCGGCCAAGGCACGCTGTGCCTGGTGCTGGGCGCCATTTATGCCACCGGGCTGACGCTGACCGGACTGAATTTCGGCATCCTCATCGGCCTGTTCGCCGGGCTGATTTCCTTCATCCCTTATGTCGGCTCGCTGACCGGGCTGGTGCTGGCCGTCGGCGTCGCCTTCGTCCAGTTCTGGCCGGACTGGACGATGATCGTCGCCGTCGCGGTCGTGTTCTTCATCGGTCAGTTCATCGAGGGCAACATCCTGCAGCCGCGGCTGGTCGGCAAAAGCGTCGGCCTGCACCCGGTATGGCTGATGTTTTCGCTTTTTGCCTTCGGTGCGCTGTTCGGCTTCGTCGGCTTGTTGATCGCGGTGCCGGCTTCTGCGGCCGTCGCCGTGCTGGTGCGGTTCGCCATTGCCCGCTATCTCGAATCGCCGCTCTACAAGGGCCGCGGCACGGCACCTGTGCCGCAGCTTCCGGCCGATCGCGGCGGCGGCCACCGCACGCAACCGCGTCGCTGAAGTGACTGCCCAGCCAACCGACCCGCCACGCCAGTTGCCGCTCGATCTCGGCCATGGCACCGGCTATTCGCGCGACGAACTCGTCGTCTCCGGCACCAACAACCAGGCGGTGGCGCTGGTCGACCGCTGGCCGGACTGGCCATCGCCGGTGGTGGTGCTGGCCGGTCCCGCGGGTTCGGGCAAGACGCATCTGGCCTCGATCTGGCGCGCGCGTGCCGATGCGGTGGCGGTCGACGCCAGGCGCATCGGCGACAGCATTGCCAATCTCGGCGCGCGGCCGGCGCTGATCGACGATGTCGATACCGGCGCGGTCGATGAACAGGGCCTGTTCCATCTGATCAATGCGGTGCGTGGTGCCGGGTCGACGCTGCTCCTGACGGCGCGCCGCTTCCCGTCCGCCTGGGGCGTCACGCTGCCTGATCTCGCCTCACGGCTGAAAGCAGCGGCGACAGTGGAAATTCATGAGCCCGACGATCTCCTGCTCGCCGGCGTCATCACAAAACTCTTCGCCGACCGTCAGATCGAGGTCGAACCGCATGTCGTGCAGTATCTGGTCCGCCGTATCGAGCGCTCGCTGGCGACAGCGATGCGCGTGGTTGAGCGGCTCGACCGGACCGCGCTCGAACGCAAGACGCCGATCACCAGGGCGCTGGCAGCCGAAACCGTCAACGCCATGGACGAAGGGCAGGGCGAATTCGAGATTTAGCCTGAGAGGCCAGTCTCAGAGCCACATTCTGGCGAAATGACGGACCGCGAGGTAGACGGCAGAGTGAGCGGCGATATAGCCGGCGGCGACCAGCACAAACATTCCGATACTGATACGCCAGGAGCGGGAGACGACAGCGCCTGGGGCCTGCCTCGCCTGTCTGCGGCTTTCACGGTTGTTCCACATCGCCAGCGCGGCGCAGGCAATTGCCCACGTCACCATGAACGGAACGGTGATGCCGGCATAGGCAAAGTAGGCCGGTCCGAAAAGCGACACCCAGGCATCGATTCCAAGCATCTGAACCCCCTGTTTGCCGAACCGGCCCGCGGCTGCCGGATGCACGACCGGAGCCGGAGCAAGTGACCATATGGCTGCGCCGGGCATTGGGCTGTGAGGGGATGGTCGGAGTGGAGAGATTCGAACTCCCGACCCTCTGGTCCCAAACCAGATGCGCTACCAGGCTGCGCTACACTCCGAACGGTCTGTTGCCTATTCATTTCGGTGGTGCATGGCAAGTGCAAAAACCCGCGAGAGCAAAAACCTTGCCGCCGTGCGCATTGCGCAGTAATGACGGGCGAAGGGTGGCGATGCTGCCTTGCACAAGAACGAGGTGGCCATGTCCGCGCGCATTTTCAGCCCAGCCAAAACCGCGATGCAGTCCGGCAAGGCCAAGACCGGCCACTGGGTGCTGGAATTCGATCCCGAGACGCGCAAGAAGATCGATCCGCTGATGGGCTATACGACGTCGGCAGACATGAGAAGCCAGATCAGGCTTAGCTTCGACACGCGGGAAGAGGCGGTGGCCTACGCCGAAAAGCAAGGGCTCGCTTTCCGCGTCGAAGAGCCGAAAGAGACCAAGCGCCGCCAGATTTCCTATGCGGAGAATTTCCGCTATGACCGCAGGACGCCCTGGACGCATTGAACCGCCCAGCGCCAGAATATCCAGCCGGTCCAAAGGCCGGCCAGCGGTCCCGTAGCTCAGCTGGATAGAGCACCGGCCTTCTAAGCCGATGGTCACAGGTTCGAATCCTGTCGGGATCGCCAAAGCCTTTCGGGTCCATTCCGGACACATAGGTCGCGGTTTATACCGGAGACATGGGCTTTCAGAGAGCGTCACCAGGCCTCGTGCGCTCAAACCGCCGCCGCCAGAAGCAGCGTTACCCCCAGGACCGTCGACGCGTAGATCGTGGCTAGAAGCACGATCGGGCGAGGATATTCGGCGGGTGTCGCGAGGCCGGCAAAGTGGGGATTTCGAAATGTTTCGGTGCCGGGCGACGGGCCGTCGGCGGCAGCGGGAGTGTTGTCATTGCAAGCGAGTAGAGAAAGACGCTGGGCAATATCGGCGGCGATCAGAGGATCGTCCGCCACCAATTTCGACCAGTCCGAAACAATGCCGATTTCACCTTTGAACATCGCGCGCCTCCCGTTTGGGATCTAACAGCGATATCTAAATTATGTTCCGCCGATAGTTTGACGAGGCGGACCGCTCTTGGTCCTTGCAACCTTCTGATCGATGAAAACCACGCCCGCTGCCTCCAACCCTCGACGGATGGCAGCCAGCTTGGCCGAACTCGGAATCCTTCGTCCGCTCTCGAAACTGCCGATCGTTCCTTCGCTAAGGCCGCACTTCGCGGCGAGTCGCACCTGCGACCATTTCAGCATCGCTCGTGCGGCTCTGCACTGCTGGGACGTAAGGGGCTGGATCCCTGAGACGGTGGAGCTTCGCGTGTTCACATCCTCAGATCCCTTCGCTTCGGCGGGAGGTGGCTTTGCACCAGGTGCACCTTGTCCAGACCCACGGTGACCATTGTCCGAACGACACCGTGACCTTGTCGCCCTCGATCTGCGTAACGTCGCCGGATAATTCCATCGGCTGGCCCTCGGTCAGCTTGGTCGCTGGACCAATGACCGAATGCGGAAAATTGTAACCGGGGATCGACACGCTGACGCGGTCTTCCGTGACGCGCTTCAGCACCGTCGCCATGACCGCCACTTCGTCGCCGACCTTTATTGCCATGCTTCTGATTCTGGGGCGGCATCCGGCTGGCGTCAAGGATTAGCTATGCCTTATATAGCAAGTCACGGAATCACCTCTTTCCATCCAGGAACGCCACGACAGCGGTAAATACCGCAAGCTGTTCAGCTCTATCATGGTGATGAGGGGATTTAGCGTGGCCGGGCAGTCGGCTGGGGCCAGCGTATTATTTCGTTACTCTGCCTTTTCGGAACCTTCCCGCGCACGGCGCGTTCGGCCCGCTGTATTCGCGGACCCTCATATAAAAGTGGACAGGCGGGAGGCAAACAAGGGTGGGGAGGAGTGTTGCCATGTCGAAGCGAGAAATAGGCATATCTTCGGCTCTGGATCGGCGCATCGCCGACCTCAAGGCCAGGATGCAGGACGCCCGGATCACGGAATATGAAATGAAGACCTTTCAAAAAGTGGCTTCAGCCATGGGAGGCGACGGAGGCTCCCTGCGCCTCGATGCCGACGACCTGATCGCGGCATCCTTTGTCGTCGATGCGCTGAGTGAGCCGACGCTCAACTGACGACGAGCGGTCTGGCTTCGCGCGCCGTTTTGCCCTTGCTCGGCCGGCAGTTGGCCCACGCCTTCAAGCTCTGAAACAGGATGGCTGCTTTCCAGCGGCCGTCTTGTAGCGTCTGTCGCAAGTCATCGACAGGGCCGGCGGGTTGGTTCCGCCGCCCGATATCGAATTGGAGGGAAAGTCTTATCAATTTGTTGGGGTTGGTGCGTCATAGTAGCGACGGCTAACGGAGTTGAACGCGATGAAGCTCGATCTGTCGCCGACGAGCTGGGGCAGGGTGATCGCTGTCACGGCAGTCGGTACGGCATTCTTCATTGCCGTGGCGTTCTTCGTCGATTCCTTCAATTTTCCCTATCTTTCGCCCGAGGCCGTGTGGCGGGCGCAGATGACCGACCTGATGCTGCCTTTGGTGCTGGGCGGCTCCTTTTTGTTTTTCCTGATGTGGAAGATTCGCCAGCTGGCCATCGCGCAGCGCGACCTCAGCGTCATCGCCGCGACCGACAGCCTGACGGCGGTGCTGAACCGTGGCGCTTTCTCGATGCTGGTCGAAGCTTATCTCGAGCAGACCCGAAAGCAGGAACAGACCCGTTCGGGCGCGCTGCTGATCATCGACGCCGACCACTTCAAGTCCATCAATGACCGTCTGGGTCATGATTGCGGCGATCAGGCACTCAAACTGATAGCGCAGGCGATCAAGGGGCAACTTCGTGGGGGCGATATCGTCGGCCGCATCGGTGGCGAAGAATTCGGCGTGTTTTTGCCCGGCGTGGATCCCTCGCAATCCTGGGTGGTTGCCGAAAGCATCCGCCGGCGTATCAGGGAGATGGAATTCTCACCCGGCGGCAGGCCTTGTCCGCTTTCCGTCAGCATCGGCGGCACAAGCTTTACCGGCCCGATCACCTATGAGGAAATCTTCTCCGCTGCCGACAAAAGGCTTTACACGGCCAAGTCGAACGGACGCGATCAAGTCAGCTTCGATCCGGCCGGAACGTCTCCGGCGCCTGCGCCCGGGGTCGCCACCGTGCATTGACGGCATAAATTTGCTGATGGCTGATCGGGAAGCTCTCGAAATCGACGCAGGCCGCTTTCTCGACGCTTCGATGCTTACAGTCATATGCCGGGGTTCCGATCTTTATGGATAGCATGCCGGCTCGATAGGCCATGGACTGCAACCGCTTACCGGTATACTCCCCCCGCGTTGGCGATGTTTCGTTGTCGGCAGAAACGGTTCTCACTCCTGAGTTTCCAAGGGTTACGGCCGACGTGCGATCATGATTTTTGACGCCGGCGAACAATGGCGGAAACGGTCAGGTAAGCACAGCTAT
Source organism: Mesorhizobium sp. M0848 (assembly GCF_040319805.1). Lineage (NCBI taxonomy): Bacteria > Pseudomonadati > Pseudomonadota > Alphaproteobacteria > Hyphomicrobiales > Phyllobacteriaceae > Mesorhizobium > Mesorhizobium sp. M0848. The sequence continues at coordinate 40,209 of NZ_JAMYOM010000040.1, forward strand.
TATGATCCATTTGTTCAACGGCTTTCAGGATCCTTTCGGTGGCAGTGACCTCAAGACCTTGGAACTCTATCGGCTGTTGAGCGCCGATTCGGACGTGCGCCTTTGGGCTGCGTCATCGCGGGCTTCAGATGAATTAATGCGGCAATTCCCGATACGTCGTATTTCCCCGCTTACGCGAAAAGTTCCGGATGGCGGCACTTACGTTTTTCTCGGAGCGCATTGGCGCAACAAGGTGTGGCCTTACCTGATCCCGCGGCCGCGCCGGCTGATCTACGACTTCAACACCCTTCATCCGAAGGTTCTCAACCTCACCACGCGCATGCCTCGGAGCTTGGGATGGCCCACCGCCGAGATAGTGCTTGTTTCCGACTTTCAGAAGCGATTGCTCCAAATCGACGGCACGGTGCACCCCTCTCCGATCGAGATCGAACGTTTTTCACCACGGCGTCTGGATTCGGATCGTCCGTTCACCGTCGGACGCTTGAGCCGCGATGGGCCGGGCAAACATCATCCCGATGACATACCCCTTTACGAGACATTGCTGGCCGAAGGTACAGCCTTGCGGATTCAGGGAGGGACAGGGCTCAAGGGCAGCCTCATGCCGCATCCGCAACTCGAGCTGTTGCCACCCGGCCAATTTATCGCCGAAGAGTTTCTGCAGACGCTCGACGTGTTTTATTATCGCACCGGTTGGCATGTCGAAACCTTCGGTCGCGTCGTGTTCGAGGCGATGGCCTGCGGCTTGCCCGTGGTCTGCCATTCATATGGAGGCTATTCCGACCATATCAGGCATGGCGAAAACGGTTTTCTGTTCGAAACGACGCAACAGGCGGCACGGATCCTGGCCGATCTCAAAGCCGATCCGGCGCTGCGGGCGGCAGTGGGCCTCAAGGCCCGGCAGACCGTCGAGCAGCTGTTTTCGCCGCAGGCACTGCGACAAAGGCTGGATTTCTATCTGCGTTAGCGGCACGTCATCCCTTGGCGGTGCTTGACGCAACAACATGCCTGGCTGTCTGTCGTCGATCTCGACATCGCGCTAAAGCAGGCACGCAAATCAGACCATTGGGGCTGACAGGCAGCGGCGCGCCACAGACTGGGCAGGACTTCTATCGATGACATTGATGGGCGCGGCGGCACTGCTGATCCTGATCCTGACTTACGCCGGTGTTGCCATCGGCCGCATCCCCGGCCTGCGCCTCGACCGGGCGGGGATCGCGCTTCTCGGCGGGGCCGCGATGATCGCCATCGGCGCGCTCAGCATGGAGGATGCCTACCGGGCGATCAATTTCGACACCATCACGCTTCTGCTCGGCATGATGATCGTGGTGGCGCATCTGAAAGTGTCGGGCGCCTTTCGCGGCCTTGGCGCCATCGCCATCGAGCACGCGCACGCGCCCTTCATGCTTTTGGTGATGGTGACGCTGCTGACCGGCGTGTTGTCCGCCTTCCTGGTCAACGACGCCATCTGCCTCGTCATGGCGCCGATCGTCGTCCACGTCACCCGCATCATCAAGCGCAACCCGATCCCCTATCTGATCGCCACCGCCACCGCGTCGAATTGCGGCAGCGTCGCCACCATCACCGGCAATCCGCAAAACATGGTCATCGGCGCGCTGTCGGGTATTTCCTATCCGGCCTTTTCGGCAGCGCTGGCTCCGGTCGCCCTTTTCGGCCTCGTGGCGGTCGTTGTCATCATTCGCATCGTCTACCGGGCCGAATTCGCCCGAACGGTCCAACTGACGTCCGAAGTCTCGCTTGGCCGCATGCACAAGGGGCAGGTGCTGAAGGCGGTGGTGGTCTGCATCGGGCTGGCAATCGCCTTCTTCGCCGGCGTGCCTGTCGCCAAGGCCGCACTCATCGGCGGCGCCATCCTCTTGCTCACCCGCGCCATCAAGCCCGAACGCATCTACCGCGAGATCGACGGTCCGCTGCTGTTCATGTTCGCCGGTCTGTTCGTTGTGGTCGCCGGCGCCGAAAAGACGCTTCTTTCGCCCGACATGATCGCTTCGGCCAAGAACCTCGGGCTGGGCGACGTCTGGCGCCTGTCCGGTTTCACCGCGGTGCTTTCCAACATCATGAGCAATGTCCCGGCCGTACTGGCGCTTCGGCCCTTCATACCGGGCCTCGAAAACCCCGAGCGTGCCTGGCTGGTCGTCGCCATGAGCTCGACACTGGCCGGCAATTTCACGCTGCTGGGTTCGGTCGCCAATCTGATCGTCGCCGAACAGGCACGAGCCGCCGGCACGACGCTGTCGTTCGGCGCTTTTTTCAAGGTCGGCTTGCCGCTGACGCTGATAACGCTGGCCGCCGGCACGGCATGGCTGGCGTTTGGGTTCTAGAGCTGGCTGCCTGAAATCCGCGCCCGCACAAGCGTTGCCGCGGCGCGGCCGGCGGCCTCGATGTAATCGGGGTTGCGGTGGATCAGCATGATCGAAAAGCAGCCGTCGATCAAAAGCACGATCTCGCGTGCCAAGGCGGGCGGCTCGCCGACGCCATGGTCCGACAAGGCGCCGGCCAGCCATGTTTCGAAATTCAGCTTGTGCCGCGCGCCGACCTTGACCGCCGGATGTCCGGGCATCGAGGCGAGTTCGGCGGCCGTGCGCAGGAAGCCGCATCCTTTCCATTTCGGGTGACGAGCGGACCTCGCCAGATTGGTGAAGATCGCCTCGACTTTGCGATCCGCGCCGCCTTCGGCAGCATCGAACCAGCCAGCCATCCGCTTCAGATTGGGTTGGTCACGGCCATCGAGATAGGCGGCGATGAGGTCGTCCTTGCTCTTGAAATGGTAATAGAGCGTGCGCTTGGTGAGACCCGCTTCCTCGGCGACGGCATCGACGCTGACGCGACCGATTCCTTCGGCATAGAAGAGCCTGGTCGCGGCATCGACAATGCGTTTGCGGGTAGGACTTTGCGTGTCAGGCATGAGCTTAGGTATACCGACTAGTGAATATACACAAGCGGAAAGAGGCATAGTCTTCCGGTCATCAGCATGATGAAGAAGGAAGAGCCAATGACCGATCTTGTCCTTAACGAAACCCGGGATGGGATTGCCATCCTCACCCTCAACCGGCCGGAGAAGCTGAACGCGTTGAACTATGCCCTGATCGATCGCCTGCTTGCGATCCTCGACGACATTGACGTCGATGACAGCGTCCGCGCAATCATTCTGACCGGAGCAGGGGAGCGGGCGTTTTCGGCCGGCGGCGACATTCCTGAGTTCTCGGCCAGCGTGGCGGTCGGCGTCGATGTCGCGATGCGTGATTTCGTCATGCGCGGGCAACGGCTGACGGCAAGGCTGGAAGCGTTTCGCAAACCCGTCATCGCTGCCGTCAACGGCATTGCCTTTGGTGGCGGTTGCGAAATCACCGAGGCGGTGCCGCTCGCCATCGCCAGCGACCGCGCTTTGTTCGCCAAGCCGGAAATCAGCCTTGCAATGCCCCCGACCTTTGGCGGAACCCAACGCTTGCCCAGGCTTGCCGGGCGCAAGCGGGCGCTCGAACTGCTGTTGACCGGCGACTGGTTTGCGCCGCCGCGGGCGCTTGAGCTGGGTCTCGTCAACGAGGTTGTGCCGCATGCCGAGTTGATGCCGGCCGCGATCGGCCTGGCCAGGCGTATCCTGCGGCACTCCGATCTGGCGATCGCCAGCATCCTCACGGCAGTGACGCGCGGCCTCAACCAGAGCATCGCCGAAGGCTTGGCTGTCGAGGCCGAGCAGTTCGCCCGCATGGCCCCGACCGCTGATCTGCGCGAAGGGCTGGATGCCTGGATCGCACGCCGCGAGCCGGGCTATGACGACTCGTGGACGCACATCACCCGGCCGGATGAAGCCAGGCGAGCGTCGCTGGAGCAGGACCGGCTTGCGGAACAGGACCAAGGCGCTGTCGTCGCCGGCACATGGCCTTCGATGTCTGGATGGAAGCGACCCTCAAAATAGGGCGGGGAGAGTAGACCTAGTTTTTCTAAGCCTAGGCGCTAGAACTACTCGCTTGCGCCATGCCGACCGACGGCTCCACCTTAGGCTCCATTCACAGCCGTATTGTCCGCCGGTTGGCAAAGGAGGCATCGATGGTCGCTCTCGCTCGCAGGCCCTGGGTTCCATCGCATTGCGACGAGTTTGCCCAGCAGTTGGCGCAGAAGACGAGCACTCAGAAGACCGATGCCGTCATGGCGGCAGTCAACAGGGGCATCGAGCTGAACCGTTCGATCCACGAGGCCGACTGCATCAACCTCAACCCGGCGACCAATGTGATGAACCCGAAGGCCGAAGCCGCACTCGCTTCCGGCCTGGGGTCGCGCCCGTCGCTTGGCTACCCCGGCGACAAATATGAGATGGGATTGGAGGGTGTCGAGCAGATCGAGGTGATCGCGGCCGAGCTGGCGGCCGACGTTTTCGGCGCCAGCTATGCCGAGATCCGGGTACCTTCCGGCGCGATCGCCAATCTCTATGCGTTCATGGTTGCAGCCAGGCCGGGCGACAGCGTCATTGTCCCGTCGCCGGCGATCGGAGGCCATGTAACCCATCATATGGCCGGCTGCGCCGGGCTCTACGGGCTCGATATCCACACCGCTCCAGTCGATGCCGACAGCTACACCGTTGACGTCGGCAAATTGCGCGACCTGGCCAGATCAATAAGGCCGAAGATGATAACGATCGGCAGCAGCCTCAACCTGCTGCCCCATCCCATTCGTGAGATACGGGAGATCGCCGACGAGGTCGGTGCGCTTGTTCTCTTCGATGCGGCCCATCTGTGCGGCATGATTGCCGGAGACGCGTGGCAACAGCCCTTGCAGGAAGGGGCTCATCTGATGACGATGAGCACCTACAAAAGTCTCGGCGGTCCGGCGTCCGGGCTGATCGTCACCAACGATGCGGTCGTTGCCGAAAAGCTCGACAGGATCGCATTTCCAGGCATGACCGCCAACTTCGATGCCGCCAAGTCGGCTGCCTTGGCGATCACACTTCTAGACTGGAAAGACCACGGCAAGGCCTACGCCGCGACGATGGCGCGGACCGCAAAGGCGTTGGCCGAAAGCCTTGCCGATCGCGGCCTGCCGGTTTTTTCGACCGGCAAGGGCTACACGACATCGCATCAGTTCGCCCTCGAGGCAGCCGAGTTTGGCGGCGGCCAGGCGGCGGCAAGGAAATTGCGGCTGGCCAACATCCTGACCTGCGGCATCGGCTTGCCCATAGACGCTGTCGACGGCGACATGAACGGGTTGCGCCTGGGTACGCCCGAGATCGTCCGCTGGGGCATGACCGAAGACGACATGCCGGCACTCGCGGCTCTCATCGCCAGAGGACTGCGCGGCAATGACGCCAGCGAACAAGTCGCGGCAGATGTCACGGCATTCCGGCGCCGGTTCAACAAGCTTCACTTTGTGAACTGACGCCTGAAGCGGCGGGAAAAGCCCGCCTTTCTCTAAAAAACAGGGGAATAAAATGCGCATGATCGTGCAGATGATGACTGCTGCCCTTATGACTGCGGCTGTTGGTGCGGCCAGGGCTGATATTGTGTTCGGCGTCGCCGGCCCGATGTCGGGGCCGAACGCCGCCTATGGAGAACAGTACCGCGTCGGTGTCGAGATCGCCGTTGAACGCATCAACGCCAATGGCGGCGTTCTTGGACAAAAGCTTGCCGTGTCGATCGGTGACGATGTCTCCGACCCGAAGCAGGGCGTTTCGGTCGCCAACAAATTCGTCGCTGATGGCGTTCACTACGTTGTCGGGCACTATAATTCCGGCGTCACCATTCCCGCTTCCGAGGTCTATGCCGAGAATGGCGTTCTGTTCGTGACGCCGACTGCCACCAACCCGATGGTGACGGAGCGCGGCCTGTGGAATGCCTTCAGGGCGTGCGGGCGCGATGATCAGCAAGGCTCCATCGCCGCCAAATTAGTTCTCGACCGTTTCAAGGACAAGAAGATAGCGATTGTCGACGACAAGTCGACGGCGGGCAAAGGCCTCGCCGACGAAATGGCCAAGGCCTATAACGCCGGCGGCGGCAAGGAGGTTCTCCATGAGGAGGTCAACCCGGGCGAGAAGGACTACAGCCCTCTCGTCACAAGGATCAAGCAATCGGGCGCCGACCTCGTCTACTATGGCGGTCAGCACACGGAGGCTGGACTGATTGTGCGCCAGATGCACGATCAGGGCGTCACCGCGATCCTGATGGGCGGTGACGGCATCTCCAACAGCGAATTCGGCGCCATCGGCGGTGATGGTGCTGTTGGAACCCTGATGACGTCGTTCCCCGACCCGGCAACGTTTGCAGAAGCCAAGGATGCCGTCGCCGATCTGAGGGCCAAAAACGTGCCCACCGAAGCAGTGACCCTCTACGCCTACGCGGCAACGCAGATTCTTGCCGAGGCTATCGCCAAAGCCAAGGCCGACGATCCAAAGGCCGTTTCCGATTATCTTCATTCCGGCGCCGGTATCTCGACGGTGCTCGGTTCGATCTCCTATGACGACAAGGGGGATATCAAGCAGCCCGGGTTCGTCGTATTTGAGTGGCAGAAGGTCGACGGCAAGCTGACCCCGGTCGCCCTCAAGTAGAAACACCGCGTCGGGGGGGGGGGGGGGGGGCGCCGCCGGCGGGCGGCCGCGGGGGGGGGGGGGGGGGTAGGGGGCGGGGCGGCGCCGGGGCCGGGGGCCCGCCACGAGCGGGGGG
>NZ_JAMYOM010000041.1:0-46398 GCF_040319805.1 Mesorhizobium sp. M0848
GCGGCCGCCCGGACCTTGGCTCAATCGCTCTAATCCCACGAAATCTCTCTCGTGTAGATACAAGGTGGCTCGGCGAAGCCGAGACGGAGTGGGGGATGGCTTGGGAGAGCAACCGCCAATTGAAGCAAGAAACCTTCGACGCTTCCTAAGTGAAATAACCAGCAGACCAGACGGTGGCGGCTTGTGACACGCTCCCGCCAGCCAATCACCCAAATCTCTCGTCTCGCGCACCGCGCCAGCGGCACTGCGGCCGCGAACCGCATGGTGCCGGAAGAGACGCCGGTGGCGTTCTCCTTTGCCGGCACCACCCATGCGGTGATGATGGCGAGCCCGGCCGACTTCGAGGATTTCGCGCTCGGCTTCTCGCTGACCGAAGGCATCATCTCGTTACCGGATGAGATCGAAGCGATCGAGGTCGAGGACCATGGCGCCGGCATCGACATCCAGATCCGGCTGAAGGACCGAGCCAACACTCGTTTTGAAGCGCGGCGGCGAAGGCTCGCCGGCCCGGTCGGCTGCGGGCTCTGCGGCATCGAATCGATCGAGGAAGCAATGCGCTCGGTCGATGCGGTTGGTGCTTCAAAGCTTACGCTTGATGCCGACGACATTGTCCGTTCGGTCAAGCTTCTGTCGAAAGTGCAGCCGCTGCACACCGAGACCGGAGCCGTGCACGCCGCCGGCTTCTATGTACCTGGCAAGGGCATCGTCATGGCGCGCGAAGATGTCGGCCGTCACAATGCGCTCGATAAGCTGGCCGGCGCGCTGGCCAAAGCCCGCATCGACGGCGCATCCGGTGCTGTCGTGGTGACATCCAGGGTTTCGGTTGAAATGGTGCAGAAGACGGCTTCTATCGGCTCGGCCTTCATCATCGCCGTCTCGGCGCCGACCGCACTTGCCATCCGCACGGCGCAAGAGGCCGGCATGACGCTGGTGGCGCTGGTTCGCGGCGACGATTTTGATATTTTCACCCACCCCGACCGGGTGGTTTGCGGAGTTGCCAAGCATGTCGCATGACGAAGAACACATTATGAGCACCGCCGACAAGCTGGTGCGCATGGCAAACCAGATCGCCGATTTCTTCCATTCCAAGCCGCGCGAGGAAGGCATTGCCGGCGTCGCCGAGCACATCAACAAGTTCTGGGAGCCGAGGATGCGGCGGCAGTTCTTCGAAATGCTGGACGACGGCACCGGGAACTTCAACGAGTTGGTGGTGGCCGCCTCCGCCAGGATCAGGCGGCCGATCACGCCGGCTGCGGCCGACCTCAAACTCGGACTCGAGCCCTCCCCTGCCGATGTCGCCGCCTCGCAGGAATAGTCGCCAAGCCGCGCCGGCTTATATTCTCCATCGCTAAAGTTTAGCTGCGGCAATCTGCGCTGTTCTGCTATGGTTTGACGACCAGAAATCGTCAGGCCGGGGTGGAAATCTCGTGAGGCCGATCGAGACGCGATACGCCCGTAGCGGCGATGTGCGGATCGCCTATCAGGTGGTCGGGCAGGGATCGTTCGATCTCGTCTTCGTGCCGGGTTTCATTTCCAACCTCGACCTGCACTGGGAAGACGAGGGCTATACCAGGCTCTTGAAGCGGCTTTCGGCATTCTCGCGGCTGATCCTGTTCGACAAGCGCGGCACCGGTCTTTCCGACCGCGTCGACGCGCATAACCTGCCCAGTCTCGAAACGCGGATGGACGATGTGCGCGCGGTTATGGACGCCGCCGGCAGCGGCCGTGCAGCCCTGCTCGGCTCCTCCGAAGGCGCGCCGATGGCGATGCTGTTCGCCGCCACCTATCCGGAGCGGACGCGAGCTCTGGCGCTCTATGGCGGCTATGCGCATTTCCACAAATGGGTGATGTCGCGCGAACGCCTCGACGCTTTCATCGAGATGGCGGAGACAGCCTGGGGCACCGGCGCCACGCTGCCCCATTTCGCGCCGAGCCGGGTCGACGACGCGCATTTCGCTCAGTGGTGGGCACGTTTCGAACGATTATCGGCGAGCCCGACTTCGGCGGCGGCGCTGTGGCGCATGAACGCCGACGTCGACATCCGCCATATCCTGAGCGTGATCAGCGCGCCGACGCTTGTGATACATCGCCGCAACGATGCGCGGGTCGACCCCGATGCCAGCCGCTTCCTTGCGCAAAAGATTCCCGATGCCCGGCTCGTCGAGATTCCGGGACGCGATCATCCGATCTGGACCGGCGATGTCGATGGGGTGGCCGACTTGATCGAGGAATTCCTGACCGGCGAGCGCGCCGTAGGCGAAGTGGACCGTGTGCTGGCGGCGCTGCTGGTGACACGCATCTACGACACGGCGCGGCTCGGCGACCGCATGTGGAGCGAACGCAGCCAACGCTTTCAGGAAACCTGGCAGCTGCTGGTCGGGCGCCATGGCGGGCGCTCTGTGGGCCTGCAGGGCGAGTTGATGATTTCGCGCTTCGATGGCCCGGCACGCGCCATTCGCTGCGCGGCGGCGCTGCGCGAGGCGGCGCAGGAAATCGGCGTGGCAAGCGCGCAAGGGGCGCATGTCGGCGAGATCGAAGTGCGCGGTCCGCCCGTTGGGATGACGGCGCGGGTGGCGATGCAACTAGCCGCCCATGCCGGCCGCGGCGACATTATCGCGTCGCGTCTGATCGCCGATCTAGCGGCTGGGTCGGGCCTGCATTTCACCGACGCCGGGCGCATCAGCGTCGACGAGTTGGAGGAGCCGTTGGCGCTGGTCCATGCGACGTCCGAACAACACCTGGAACCCGCCTGCCGGCCCAAACCCAAGGCTGCCGAGCCTGCCGCATTGACGGCGCGCGAAACCGAGGTGGTGAGCCTCGTCGCCGACGGCAAGAGCAATGCCGCGATCGCCGCCGAATTGAGGCTGAGCGAACACACGGTCAAGCGCCATGTCGCCAACATACTGCTCAAGCTGGACCTGCCGTCGCGGGCGGCGGCGGCGGCGTTCTCAGTCAGGCACCCTGGCCCGCACGGGCCATGAGAGCCATGGCGCTTTCGGGCGAAGCGGCCAAGGGCGGCTAGGCGCTATCAATTCTCCCATGCAGGCCAGGCGGATGTCGCCGGAAAGGTGCTGCGAACGGAGGAGGAAATGCTGACGTCGAACCAAACACTCAAATCGCTTGTGATAGCGGCAGGCATTGGAGCGCTGTTCGCCATCGCTCCGGCAAAGGCCGAGGATGCGTCCGCGGCGGCGACCTACAAGGACATTGAGGCGACGCTCGGCTCGGTGCCGGACATGTTCAAGACGTTGCCGGATGTGGCCGTCGCCGGCGCCTGGGCCGAGATCAAGGGCGTGCAGCTCAACCCGAAGACGGCGCTTGACGGCAAGACCAAGGAACTGCTGGGCCTCGCCGTCGCGGCGCAGATCCCGTGCCAGTATTGCATCTATTTCCACACCGAGGCGGCCAGGCTCAACGGCGCCAGCGACGAGGAGATCAAGGAGGCGGTGGCGATGTCCGCGATCGTGCGCCACTGGTCGACGATGCTCAACGGCAGCCAGGTCGATCTGACGACCTTCAAGAAGCAGGCCGACGACGTGTTCGCGGCCGTCAAGGCGAAGTCGCAGTAAAAACCACTGCCTGGCGACAAGCGCCGGGCAGCACTTCGACCATCAACCGCCCGGAAGACGGGCCAATGGAGGATGAAATGCTGACCAAGACCCAAACAGTGGATGGCGCGGCGATCAAGAAGGCCATCGAGACCCGTGACGGCAAGATGCTGTCGAGCTTCTATGCCGATGACGCGCTGGTGCGGGTGATCGACCGCAACAACCCGCCGAGCAAGCCGCGTGAAATCCGCGGGCGCGCCGCGATCACCACATTCTGGGACGACATCTGCAGCCGGGCGATGACCCACAAGGTCGACACCACCATCGCCGACGGCGACAGCCTCGCCTTCACCCAGGCCTGCGCCTATCCGGACGGAACCAAGGTGTTCTGCGCGGCGATGCTGGAGCTGAAGAACGGGCGGATCGCAAGGCAGACCGTCGTGCAGGCCTGGGACGAGTAGGCAACAGCCGGTGGATCAACCGCGGCCTGGGCCGCAAACCTGGAGGAGAAGACGATGTTCAGCGCCAGATGGCAGATCGACGCCAAGTTCGGACACAAGCAGACCGTGCTCGACCTGTTGAAGAAATGGGAACGCGAGATCGGCTCGCAGGTCGGCCTCGCCGAGCTGGAGTTCCAGATCATGACCGGTTCTATCGGCGCGCGGGAGGCGACGGTCGAGTCCCATCACCAGGTCGAAAGCCTGGCCCAGTTGGAGGCGTTCTTCGCCAAGATCGGCAAGATCGACGCGCACGCGAAATGGGGCAAGGAGATCGAGCCCTATGTCGTGTCGGGCACCAGCCTATGGAATATTTATCGCGTTGTGGAGTAGCGACTCTTCTCCCCGTGAACGGGGAGAAGAGAAAATAGCCACGCCCGGCCCTTCGCAGGCGCAGGGCGTTCGAAGCTCGAAAAGCCAAGCAATTGGCTTTTCGTTTGCTACGCGGACCACTTCTCAACCATGCGCCACCATCACATGCCGCACGGCGGTGTAGTCCTCCAGCGCATAGAGCGACATGTCCTTGCCGTAGCCGGACTGCTTCAGCCCGCCATGCGGCATCTCGTTGGTCAGCATGAAGTGGGTGTTGATCCATGTGCAGCCATATTGCAGGCGGGCGGCCGTCGCCATGGCGCGCGAGACATCCTTGGTCCATACCGAGGACGCCAGGCCGTAGTCGCTGTCATTGGCCCAGTTCACCGCCTCGTCGACCTCCGAAAAACGAGTAACCGAGACGACCGGGCCGAACACTTCGCGGCGCACGATTTCGTCTTCCTGCAGCGCGCCGGCAACGACTGTCGGCTGGTAGTAGAAGCCGGAACCCTCGCCCGGCTTGCCGCCGGTGGTGATCTCGATGTGGTTCAGTTCCGAGGCGCGCTCGACGAAGCTGGAGACGCGGTCGCGCTGGCGGCGGGAGATGAGTGGGCCGATCTCGTTTTCGGTGTCGTCGGGACGATTGTACTTGATGGTCGAGACGGCCGAGGAGAGATCGGCGACGAGTTTGTCATAGATCTTCCTGCCGGCGTAGATACGGCAGGCGGCGGTGCAGTCCTGGCCGGCATTGTAATAGCCGAAGGCGCGCAGGCCGTTGACCACGGCGCCAAGATCGGCGTCGTCGAAGACGATGACCGGCGCCTTGCCGCCGAGCTCGAGATGCGTGCGCTTGACCGACTTGGCGGCCGCCTGCAGCACTTTCTTGCCGGTGGCGACATCGCCGGTGATCGAGATCATGTTGACCTTGGGATGGTTGATCAGCGTGTTGCCGACGCTGTCGCCGCGGCCGAGCACGACATTGACCACGCCTTCCGGCAGGATTTCCGCAAGGATTTTTGCCAGCTTCAGCGCCGTCAGCGGTGTCTGCTCGGAAGGCTTGAAGACGACGGTGTTGCCGCCGGCGATTGCCGGCGCCAACTTCCAGGCCATCATCATCAGCGGATAGTTCCACGGCGCGATGGAAGCGACGATGCCGATGGCGTCGCGGCGGACCATCGAAGTATGGCCGGGAATGTATTCGCCGGCGACGACGCCGGGCATCGAACGGACGGCACCGGCGAAGAAGCGGTAGCAGTCGACGATGGCCGGGATTTCATCATTGAGCACGGCGTTGATCGGCTTGCCGCAATTGAGCGCCTCGAGCGTGGCGAATTCCTTGGCATCGGCCTCGATGCGGTCGGCGATCTTCAGCAAATAGCCGGAGCGCTGCGCCGGCGTGGTGCGCGACCACAAGACGAACGCTTGTTCGGCGGCAGTGATCGCCGCCTCAATCTGTGCCTGGCTGGCCTCGGGCAGGCTGAGGATGGTCGCCCCGGTCTTTGGATTGAGGATCGGCTCCTCGGTTTCGGTGCCCTTCTCGAATCTCGAGCCGATCAGCATCTGGGTGTCCATAAGGTTTCTCCTTAACAGGAGCGAGTAGCGAGTAGCGAATAGCGAGTAGGGTTTGACTGTCGATCTTCCCTATTCGCTATTCGTCACTCCCTATTCGCTGATTTCATTTTCCACTGCCCGCAATCTGGTCGCCGTCGCGGGTGAGGTAATAGGCGGCAACGATCGGCAGCAGCGTCACCAGCACCACGACCATGGCGACGACATTGGTCACCGGGCGCTGGCGCGGACGGATCAGCTCTTCCAGCATCCAGATCGGCAATGTCTGCTGCTGGCCGGCGGTGAAGGTGGTGACGATGACCTCGTCGAAGGACAGCGCGAAGGCCAGCATGCCGCCGGCAAGCAGCGCCGTGGCAATGTTGGGCAGCACGACATGTCGGAAGGTCTGAAAACCGTCGGCGCCGAGATCCATCGACGCCTCGATCATCGATCCGGAGGTGCGGCGAAAGCGGGCGACGGCATTGTTGTAGACGACGACGACGCAGAAGGTGGCGTGGCCGAGCACGATCGTCCAGAACGAGAACGGGATATCTGCCAGCGAAAAGGCCGAGCGCAGCGCGATGCCGGTGATGATGCCGGGCAGCGCGATCGGCAGGATGACCAGCAGCGAGATGGTTTCGCGGCCGAAGAATTTTGTCCGCGAAACCGCCGCCGAACAGAGCGTGCCGAGGACGAGCGCGATCGCCGTCGAGATCGCGGCAACCCTGACCGACAGCGACAATGCCTGCCAGACATCCGGCCGGTTCCAGGTGACGGCGAACCATTGCGTCGTCAGGCCGGGGGGTGGCCAGACAAAGCTCTTCTCCTCGGTGGTGAAGGCATAGACGAAGATCAGCAGGATCGGCAGATGCAGGAACAGCAGGCCGCAGGCGGCGGCGATCTTCAGGCCGAGCGGCGCCGACTGGGAACCATCAGAGCGCATCGAAGGCCCCCATGCGCTTGGCGCCCCAGAGATAGAAGCCCATGATGACGATCGGCACCACGGTGAAGGCGGCGGCGAGCGGGATGTTGCCGGCGGTGCCTTGCTGCGAATAGACGGCTTGGCCGATGAACAGCCGCGAGGTGCCGATGATCTGCGGGATGATATAGTCGCCGAGCGTCAGCGAGAAGGTGAAGATCGAACCGGCGACGATGCCCGGCAGCGCCAGCGGGAACAGCACGTTGCGGAAGGTCTGGCCGGGCGAAGCGCCCAAATCGGACGAGGCCTCGACGAGATTGCCGGGCACGCGCTCGAGCGCCGCCTGTACCGGCAGGATCATGAACGGTAGCCAGACATAGACGAAGACGATGAAGGTGCCGGTGAACGATACCGACAGCGAATTGCCGCCGACGATCGGCAGCGACAGCCAGGCGTCGAGCACCCACAATAAATGCAGCTTGGCGAGGAGCCAGGTGAGGATGCCTTCCTTGGCCAGGATGAGCTTCCAGGCGTAGATCTTGACCAGATAGCTCGACCACAGCGGCAGCATGATGCCGAGATAGAACAAGGCCTTCCAGCGACCGCGCGCATAGCGCGCCGCGTAGTAGGCGATGGGGAAAGCGATGACGGCCGAGGCCAGCGTGACCAGAGCCGCCATCGTCACCGTGCGCAGGATGATATCGAGATTGGCGGCCTGGAACAGGTCACCATAGGTCTTGAGCGTGAACTCACGGTTGATGAGACCGGAAAACTCGTCGATGGAGAAAAAGCTCTGCGCCAGGAGCGCAAACAGCGAGCCGATATAGACGATGCCCAGCCAAAGCACCGGCGGCAGCAGCATGAGCAACAGCAGGACCTTCGGCTTGCGCCAGAAAAGGTCCGACAGCGCGCCACGCAGGCCGCCGCTGCCCGGCAGGATGGCGGGCGCGGGATTGGAGCTGAGCGCGGCGGTCGTCATGATGGAGCTCTGTACTCATGGAGGATGTATGAGAGGCCGAGATCCTTCACACCCCCCTCTGTCCTGCCGGACATCTCCCCCGCAAGGGGGGAGATCAGCAGCTTGTCCGCCTCACCGGCTCTGCAGCGTTGGAAGCTGGCGAAGCCAGTGGTAACAGCCAATCTCCCCCCTTGCGGGGGAGATGTCCGGCAGGACAGAGGGGGGTGCAATGCGCAAACCTTCATCATGCCGGCTCGTCCATCAGATGCAGGTGCTCGCGGTTGAAAGTCAGCACGACCGCCTCGCCTTCCCCAGGCAAGGCCGTGCCGGCCGGCATGATGGCGTGCAGTCGAAGGCCGTCGGCGTCGAGCGCCAGTTTTGTCGTGGCGCCGAGATAGTTGGTCGAGACGAGGCGGGCGGACACGCCTTCACCACTTGTGCCCCCGCTGGCCGCGCGGCCGACGCGAATGGATTCAGGGCGGAGACTCCCCCAGCGATGCTGGCCGGAATAACGCTGGACGAAATCCGGTGGCAGTACATTCGATGAGCCGACAAAATCGGCAACAAAACGCGTCTTCGGCCGCTGGTAGATATCCTCCGGCGTGCCGACCTGCATGATCTTGCCGTCGTTGAAAACGGCGACGCGGTCGGCCATCGACAGTGCTTCGCCCTGGTCGTGGGTGACGAAGACGAAGGTGATGCCGAGCGCCTTCTGCAGCGACTTCAGCTCCTCCTGCATGTTCTCGCGCAATTTGAGGTCGAGCGCGCCGAGCGGCTCGTCGAGCAGCAGCACCTTTGGCTGGTTGACCAGCGCACGGGCGAGCGCGACGCGCTGGCGCTGGCCGCCGGAAAGCTGGCCGGGGCGGCGGGCGCCATAGCCGGGCAGCCGCACCAGTGACAGCGCCTCTTCCGCCGCCTTGTGCCGCTGAGCCTTGCCGACGCCCTTGACCATCAGCCCGTAGGCGACGTTGTCGAGCACGTTCAGATGCGGGAACAGCGCATAGTCCTGAAACACGGTGTTGACGTTGCGGCGATAGGGCGGAACGCCCTCGGCGCGTTCGCCGAAGATCGAGATCGAGCCCGATGTCGGCTGCTCGAAGCCGGCGATGAGGCGCAGGCAAGTGGTCTTGCCGGAACCGGACGGCCCGAGCATGGCGAAGAATTCCCCCGGCGCGATATCGAGATCGACCGCGTCGACGGCGCGCACGCTGCCGAAATGGCGCGAGGCTTTCTGGAAGGAGACGGCGGAGGTCATGGGCTGTCAGTCCGTTGCCGGTTTGGTGTGCTGATGTCGCGCGACGTCCTACCTCCCCCCTTATGGAGAGGTCGCGGCGAAGCCGCGGGTGGGGGTGCCTCGAAAAACGCCGAGCCGACCCCACCCCGACGCTATGCGTCGACCCTCCCCACGAGAGGGAGGGTAAGAAAAATCACCGCCCGCCGATGACGCCGATATAGTCCGACACCCAGCGGTAGTAGGGCACGCACTGGTCGTTCTGGGTGGTGCATTTCGACACCGGCGTCTTCCAGAACTTGATCTTGTCGAAATTCTCGTAGCCGTTGGTCTTGCAGCCTTCGTCGGTCAAAAGCTCGTTGCCCTTGCAGGCGGCGGGCACGACGGGCAGCGAACCGAACCAGGCCGAGACATCGCCCTGCACCTTGGGCGACAGCGAATGTTCCATCCACATATAGGCGCAGTTTGGGTTGGCCGAATCGGCTTCCATCATCGTGGTGTCGGCCCAACCGGTGGCGCCCTCCTCCGGGATGGTGGACGCGACCGGCTTCTTGGCGGCGACCAGCGTGTTGACCTGATACGGCCACGAGCCGGAAGCGACGACGCCTTCGTTCTGGAAATCGTCGACCTGAATGGCGGCGTCGTGCCAATAGCGGCCGACCAGCGTGCGCTGGACGCGCAGCAATTCCAGCGCAGCCTTGTACTGATCCTCGTTCAGTTCGTAGGGGTCCTTGATGCCGAGTTCCGGCTTGTGGAACATCAGATAGTTGGCGGCATCCGCGATGTGGATCGGCCCGTCATAGGCTTGGACGCGGCCCTTGTTGGACTTGCCGTCAGGCAGCTTCATTTCCTCGAAGACGATGTTCCAGCTCTTGGGAGCCTCCTTGAACACGTCGGTGTTGTACATGAGGACGTTCGGGCCCCACTGGTAAGGAACGCCGTAATGGGCGCCGCCGACGGTGAACCACGGCGCGTCCTTGAGGCGCTCGTCGACCGTCTTCCAGCTCGGGATGAGATCGGTGTTGATCGGCTGCACGCGCTTGCCGGCAACGAGGCGCAGCGAGGCATCGCCTGAAGCGGTGACGAGGTCGAAGCCGCCCTCATTCATCAGCGAGACCATCTCGTCGGAGGTGTTGGCGGTCTTGACGTTGACCTTGCAGCCGGTCTCCTTCTCGAAGGAGGTCACCCAGTCATAGCCCTTGTCGGTTTCGCCGCGCTCGATATAGCCCGGCCAGGCAACGATGTTGACCTGGCCTTCGCCCTTGCCAAGTTCCTTGACCTGGGCGACGGCCTGACCGGAAAAGGTCAGCGCGACCGTCAGAGCAGTGCATGACTTCAGGAATGAATTCATTGTCGATCTCCCATTTAGGCGCCTGACCCTGAAAGCCGGTTTCGGTCTTCGCTAGGGGTCACGCGCGGACTGAAAACTGTCAGTTCGTCCGTTGGGCTTGATGCCGCTCTGATGGCGGCTTTGGTCCCTGGACCGAAAGTGCTTTGAAAACTCCGGTTTCGCAAATTCATTTATCAGAAGGGCGATATCGGTTTTTCCGATAGGTGGGCAGTCGATCTCTCAGGGACGCTGGCGGACCGTCCGTTGCGACTGGGCAAGGCCGATGAAATCGCGCGCCGCCTGCGGCAGACCGGAGCCGCGCCGCCAGACCATGCCGACCTGGACCACCGGCAAGGAGCCGGAAATGTCGCGCGATTCGATGCGGTCGCCTTCCAGCGACCAGGGCCGGTAGACGAGGTCGGGCAGCAGCGCCACACCGGCGCCGGTGGCGACCAGACTGCGCACGGCCTCCACGGAACGGGTGCGGAAGGCGACATGCGGCTTGGCGCCGATCGCCGTCAGCAGCTTGCCGGTATTCTCCTCGATCTCGTCGACGGTCAGCATGATCAGCGTTTCGGAGGCAATGTCGCCAATGCCGATGATGTCGGCGCCGACGAGCGGATGACCGAGCGGCAGCCACAGCCGATAGGCCGAGACTTCGAGGATTTCCGACTGCAACGCGGTGCGGTCGCGCAAATTGGAGGTGACCATGACGGCAATGTCGAGCTTGCCGCCGATCAGGAGGTGTTCGAGATAATCGCCATTGTCCTCGATGGCAGAGACCTCGACACCGGGATAGGCGCGGCGGTAGCGGGCGAGCAGATCCGACAGCACATAGCCGGCGACCAGTGAGGTGACGCCGAGCTGCAGCCGGCCGGCCGCCACCGTCTGCTCGCCCGAGAAAGAGCGGCGCGCGTCGGAAACGTCCGCGAGAATCTTCGTCGCGTGGCGCAGGAACTGGTGGCCCTTGTGGGTGATGTTGAGGCCACGCGGATGGCGTTCGAACAGTTCGACGCCGAGATCGCTTTCGAGCTCCTTGATCGCTTCGGTGACCGACGATTGCGAGATTGACAGGTTCTGCGCGGCGCCCGAGACCGTGCCTTGCTCGGCGACGGCGATGAAGAACTGCAACTGGCGGATGGTGAAAGCCATGGCCGGACTAAACACGGCGGACGCGATGCTGGGAAGTGGCAACCGGCGAACACTTGACGGCTTCGCCAATCGTAACTAACTAAGTTACATGAAGCGCAACAGCCGACTGTCCTCGACCTTGCACATTCTCGTCCACATGGCCGAGAAGCCCGAACAGGCGCTGACCTCCGAGCAGCTTGCCACCTTCATCCACACCAATCCGGTCGTGGTCCGCCGCACCATCGCAGGCTTGCGCGATGCCGGCATCGTCACCTCGTCACGCGGGCACGGTGGCGGCTGGCTGCTCGGACGGGCGCCCGAGAAAATCTCCCTGGCCGAGATCAGCGCAGCGCTTGGCGAGACGCTGCTGCCGTTCAGCACCGAGCCGGAAAGCCCCGGCTGCCTCGTCGAGCAGGCGGTGATCGCCGTGCTCGACGATTTTCGCATCGCCGCCGAAAAGCTGCTGGCGGAGAAACTGAGCCGCATCACGCTGGCCGACCTGACCGCCGATTTCCGCCGCCGTTTTGACCTCATTGGAGTCTCCAGCCATGCAGTATGATCTTGCCGTCGTCGGCGGCAGCTTTGCCGGCCTGTCCGCCGCCATCCAGGTGGCGCGCGCTGGACGCAAGGTGCTGGTGATCGACGCCGGCCAGCCGCGCAACCGCTTTGCCGAGCATTCGCACGGCTTCCTCGGACATGACGGGCGCGCGCCCGGCGCAATCCTGGATGACGCAAGGCGGCAGCTGCTGGCCTATCCGACAGCCAGGGTTGTCGACAGGCGTGCGGACAAGGCCGTTGCTGCTGACAGCAGCGATTTCGAAATCGCCACCGACGGCGGCGAGACATTCGGCGCCACACGGCTGGTGCTGGCCACCGGGGTGCGCGATATCCTGCCGGAGGTTGCCGGTCTTGCCGAGCTCTGGGGCAGAAAAGTGCTGCACTGCCCCTATTGCCACGGCTACGAGGTTTCCGGCGGGCCGCTCGGCGTGCTCGCAACCGGCCCGATGTCCCTGCATCAGGCGCAATTGATCGCCGATTGGGGCGATGTCACGCTGTTCGGCAACGGCCTGTTCGAGCCTGACACAGAGCAGATGCGCGCGCTGGAGAGCCGAAAGGTGCGGTTTGAGCCCACCAGCGTTGCCGAGCTGCGGGAAGACGGCTCCGGCGGGTTGATCGTCCACCTCGACGATAGCCGAAAGGCCGGCGTCAGGGCGATGTTCACCGCGCCGCGCAACACCATGGCCAGCCCGCTGGCCGAACAGCTCGGCTGCGGCTTCACCGAAGGCCTTCTCGGTCCGATAATCACCGTCGATGACAGGCAGCAGACGACCGTGCCCGGCGTCTACGCCGCCGGCGACGCGGCACGTTCGATGCACAACATCGCCTTTGCGGTATCGGCTGGCACCTTTGCGGGCGTCTGCGCCCACCAGTCGCTGGTGTTTAGCTAAAACCCGGCTTCCTCGTCGGCGATGCTAAGCCGCGCGCCGGCCTGCGCAAGGGCGGCGGCCAGGTCGTGCGGCGGCGAGCGATCGGTGGCGAGTTCGGAAAAGCTGTCGAAGCCGCAGACCTGGACCAGACCAAGACGGCCGAATTTCGAGTGATCGGTGATGACCAGGGACCGCTGGCCGCGCGACAGCACCATGCGGGCGAACTCGGCTTCATCCAGATCAAAATCCATGACGCCCATCACCGCGTCGACGCCGCCGGTGGAAATGATGGCGTGGCTGACCGAAAAACGACTGACAAAATCGATTGCCGAGGCGCCGAAAGCAGCGCCGGAATCGCTGCGCAGCTCGCCGCCCGCCATATAGACCTTGTTGCCGTTGATGGTGGCCAGCGTGCGGGCAATATCCGAGGAATTGGTGACGACCGTCAGGCGCCGGTGGCCAAGCAGTTCACGCGCAAGGAACGAGGTCGTCGTGCCGGTGTCGAGCATGATCGATTCGCCGTCGCGTATGGTGGCGGCGACCATGCGGGCAATGACGCGCTTGGCGTCGGCGTTCTCACGCATACGCCGCTCGAACGGCGCTTCGCCGATCATCGACGGCAGGCCGATGGCGCCATGCATCTTGAGGACAGAGCCATCACCAGTCAGTGGCTTGACGTCGCGGCGCACTGTCTCGAGCGACACGCCCAGCCGGTCGGCCAGACTGGCGATGGTGACGGTGCCCTCTTCCTGCAGGAGACGCAGGATCTCGCCGTGTCGTTTGGACTGGGCCATCTGGTTTCCCGAACTGATGCTCCTGACCGATTCTAAGGTAATTCAAGTGCTTTTAAAGGAACTACCTTATGCTTTCGGGCAAAATACCCAAAAAAAGTCACACCTTTTTATTGACAAGCGGGCAACCCGGGCGTGAAATCAAAGACATCAACAGGCTTCAGATCTGCGACTGGGGGCAGAGACGCAACTCAGTGGTCAGGCCGTTTGGAACGTGCCTGTACAAGGAATTTTCAGATCCGCGGGGGCGGATGCCGGGCTCAAAAACCTGGCCAAGGGGCTCGTCGGTGCGGTGCGGGATACCGATCCTGGCGTCCCGCACCGACGAGAGTATTTACGTTTCTCCCCGCCGTCGTTGCGCTGTTCACGGCGCCTTGTCGAAGCCCAGCAAACCAGGGATGATTCCGTGACCGCCGAAGATCGCATCCGCGCCCTGCCCTGCTGGACCGGTGGCATCGAGATCGCACCGCTGCCCGGCGGCCTGAGCAACGCGAATTATGTGGTCACGGACGCGGCCGGACGACATGTCGTGCGCTTCGGCAAGGACTATCCGTTCCACCATGTCTTTCGCGAGCGCGAGGTTATGACCGCGCGGGCGGCGCATGCCGCCGGTTTCGCGCCAGCCGTCCACCATGCCGAACCGGGCATACTGGTAACGGAATTTCTCGGTGCGAAAACCTATCTGGCGGAAGACGTGCGCGCCAATCTCGGCCGCGTCGCGGCTCTGATGCGCGCCTTCCACCGGGAGATGCCCAATCACGTTTCCGGCGCCGGCTTCATGTTCTGGGTGTTCCATGTCATCCGCGACTATGCGCGCACGCTTGAAGAGGGCGGGAGCCGCAAGCGCAGCGACTTGCCGCGCCTTTTGACACTGGCCGACGAACTGGAGCGCGCGCAGAAGCTGCTGCCGATCGTCTTTGGCCACAATGATCTGCTGCCGGCCAACATTCTCGATGACGGCAACAGGCTGTGGCTGATCGACTTCGAATATGCCGGTTTCAACACGGCGATGTTCGACCTCGCAGGCGCCGCCTCCAACGCCGGCATGAGCGACGAGGAATCCTTCGCCTTCCTGACAGCCTACTTCATGAAGGAGCCGGACGATGCGATCCGCCGTTCGCACGCGGCCATGCAATGCGCCTCGCTGCTGCGCGAGGCGATGTGGAGCATGGTCTCCGAGCTCTATCTCGACGCGCCAGGCATCGACTACGTCGCCTACACCGAGGAAAACCTCGTCCGGCTCGACGCGGCACTTGAAAACTACCGGACAAAATACGGGATACAGAAATCATGACATTGCCGAGCCAGGCCGCCATCGTCGTCATCGGCGGCGGCATCATCGGCTGTTCGACGGCCTATCATCTGGCGCGCGACCATAAGGCTGACGTGGTGCTGCTGGAGCAGGGCAAGCTGACCTCGGGTTCGACCTGGCATGCGGCCGGCCTTGTCGGGCAATTGCGCTCGTCGGCGTCTATCACCCGCGTGCTGAAATACTCCGTCGACCTCTACAAGGGACTGGAGGCCGAGACCGGTCTCGCCACCGGCTGGAAGATGACCGGCTGCCTCAGGCTCGCCACCAATGCCGACCGCTGGACGGAGTACAAAAGGCTGGCGACAACAGCAAAAAGCTTCGGCATGGACATGCAATTGCTGTCGCCGGACGAGGTGAAAAGAATGTGGCCGCTGCTGGAGACCGGCGATCTCGTCGGCGCCTCCTGGCTGCCGACCGATGGCCAGGCGAGCCCCTCCGACATCACGCAGTCGCTGGCCAAGGGCGCGCGCATGCATGGCGCCAAACTGTTCGAGGATGTCCGTGTCACCGGCTTCGAAATGAAGGACGGCCGCATCACGGCGGTGAAGACCAGCAAGGGCGACATCGCCTGCGACAAGGTGGTCAACTGTGCGGGCCAATGGGCGCGGCAAGTGGGGGCCATGGCCGGCATCAACGTGCCGCTTCAGCCGGTGAAGCACCAGTACATCATCACCGAGAAGATCGACGGTCTGGCGACCGACGCGCCGACCATCCGCGACCCTGACCGACGCACCTATTTCAAGGAGGAAGTCGGCGGGCTGGTGATGGGCGGCTATGAGCCGAACCCGCAGGCCTGGGCGACTGGTCTCCCCGGCGGCGACGTACCCAATGATTGGGAGTTCAGGCTGTTCGACGACGACTACGACCATTTCGAGCAGCACATGAGCCAAGCGATCGCGCGCGTGCCGGCGCTGGAAACCGTCGGCGTCAAGCAGATGATCAACGGGCCGGAGAGTTTTACGCCGGACGGCAATTTCATTCTCGGCACAGCGCCCGAATGTGCCAACATGTTCGTCGGCGCCGGCTTCAACGCCTTCGGCATCGCCTCGGGCGGCGGCGCCGGCTGGGTGCTGGCGCAGTGGGTGGTCGACGGCGAAGCGCCGCTCGACCTTTGGGTGGTCGACATCAGGCGCTTTTCCAACCTGCACCGCGACCGTCAGTGGGTCCGCGACCGCACGCTGGAGGCCTATGGCAAGCACTATACGATCGGCTTCCCGCATGAGGAGTATGCCAGCGGGAGGCCCCGTATCCTCTCGCCGCTCTACGACAGGCTGAAACAGCATAATGCTGTGTTCGGCTCGAAGCTCGGCTGGGAGCGGCCGAACTGGTTCGCGCCCGAAGGCGTCGAGCCGCAGGACATCTATTCGATGGGCCAGCAGAACTGGTTCGCGGCGGTCGGCGACGAACACCGTCATGTGCGCGAAAAGGTTGGCATATTCGATCAATCCTCCTTCGCCAAATACGAGTTGAGCGGGCCCGATGCGCTGAAGGCGCTGGACTGGATCTGCGCCAACGACGTCAGCAAACCGGTCGGCCGGCTGACCTACACGCAGCTTCTCAACACGCGCGGCGGTATCGAGGCTGATCTCACTGTGGCGAGGCTGGCCGAGGAGAAATTCTACATCGTCACCGGCACAGGTTTCCGCACGCATGATTTCTCATGGATCAGCGATCATATCGGCGAAGGGCTCGACGCCAGGCTTGTCGACGTCACCGAGGATTTCGGCACGCTGTCGCTGATGGGTCCTCGGGCGCGCGACGTGCTCTCGGCGGCGACCGGAACCGACGTGTCGAATGCCGGCTTCCCGTTCGGCCATGTGCATGAGATTGCCATCGCCGGCCACACGGTTCGGGCGCTGCGCGTCACCTATGTCGGCGAACTCGGCTGGGAACTGCATGTGCCGATCGCGGCCACCGGCGAAGTCTTCGACGCGCTGCTGGCGGCAGGCGAGAAGCATGACATCCGCCCGGTCGGCTATCGGGCGCTGGAATCGCTAAGGCTGGAAAAAGGCTATCGCGCCTGGGGCTCCGACATCACCCCCAACGACACGCCGCAGGAAGCCGGGCTCGGTTGGGCGGTCAAGCTGCGCAAGAACACCGATTTCGTTGGACGGCGCGCGCTGGAGAAGACCAGCGGCGCGGCACTGAAGAAACGCTTTGCCGGCTTCACGGTCGACGACCCCGAGATCGTGCTGCTCGGTCGCGAAACCATACTGCGCAATGGCGATCCGGTCGGTTATCTCAGCAGCGGTGGTTATGGCTACACGCTGGGCAAGACCATCGGCTACGGCTATGTGCGCAACGCCGACGGGGTGAGCGACGATTTTCTGGTCTCGGGCGACTATGAACTGGTGGTTGCGATGGAGAGGACACCGGCCAAGATCCATCTCGAGCCGATGTACGACCCGGCAGGCGCCAGGGTCAAAGCGTAGGTCAGGTCACGCGCAGTGCGAGACCGCGGCTGGGCACGGTGTCGGCTTCGCCCGGCATGGAGACGTAAGGGCGCGTTTCCTCGACGCGGGTGACGAGGCCTTGCGCCTCGATCTCGCCGACACGCGTGGCAAAGCCGGCATCCCACAGCGTGTTCTTGACCGTCAGCACGATCACGCCGCCCGGGCGGCAGATGCGGATTAGCTCGTCCAGCCCCTCGACGCCGACATGGCCCGAGGTGAAGACGCCGGCCGAGATGATCCCGGCATAGGCATCATCGGCAAAGGGCAGATGACCGCCGAGCGCCAGGCAATGGAGCGCGGAATAGACGCCCTTGCGGGCCGCCTGATCCAGCATGCCTTGTGAAATATCGAGTGCCTCGACTTGCGGGTAACCAGCAATATCAAGCCATTCGCCGATGAGCCCGGTGCCGGCCCCGGCATCGAGCAGCGGTGCTGAACCGCGCGGCAGATGGCGGGCCAGCAAGGCAAGGCAGATCGTCGGATGGCGATAGCCGGCGGCCGACATGTCGGCGTCATAGGTTTCCGACCAGCGATCATAGAGTGCGGCCACCTCTTCGGGCCGCTTTGCCGCGTAGGCCGCGCCGAGCGCGCCATGATGTTTGCTGTCCGCCACTTTTATCCAGTCCGCCAATTTTTGATCTCGCAGTGATGATAGCCAAAGCGCGAAAATTGTGGAACCGTCGCTGCGACAAATAACGGCGTGGGGGCGCAGGCATGGTGACTGACGAGGCGCGTGCGGCACTGGACGCCATTCCCATGCTGGCCGGCTACAGCGGGCCGCTGGAACGGCTGGGCGGCCTCACCAACCTCGTCTTCAAGGCCGGCGACTTCTGCCTGCGCATTCCCGGCAAGGGCACCGAGGAATACATCAACCGGGCCAACGAAGCAGTGGCTGCACGCGAAGCGGCAAAGGCAGGGGTCAGTCCCGAGGTGCTGCATGTCGACCCCGGCACCGGGGTGATGGTGACACGCTACATCGCCGGCGCCGAAACGATGTCGCCGGAGAAATTCCGGACACGTCCGGGCAGTCCGGCCCGCGCCGGCGAGGCCTTTCGCAAGCTGCACGATTCAGGCGCGGTGTTTCCCTTCCGCTTCGAATTGTTCGCGATGATCGACGATTACCTCAAGGTGCTGTCCACCAAGGAGGTCGCCCTGCCCGCCGGTTATCATGACGTGGTGCGCGACGCCGAGAGCGTGCGCTCGGCGCTGGCCGCCTATCCGCTGCCGCTCGTTGCCTGCCACTGCGATCCGCTGTGCGAGAACTTTCTCGATACCGGCGAGCGGATGTGGATCGTCGACTGGGAGTATTCGGGCATGAATGACCCACTCTGGGACCTTGGCGACCTCAGCGTGGAAGGCAAATTCGACACGGGGCAGGATGAGGAGATGATGCGCGCCTATTTCGGCGGCGAGGCCAAGCCGGCGGAGCGCGGCCGCATCGTCATCTACAAGGCGATGTGCGACCTGTTGTGGACGCTGTGGGGGCTGATCCAGCTCGCCAACAACAATCCGGTCGATGATTTTCGCGCCTATGCCGACGGTCGGTTCGCGCGCTGCAAGGCGCTGATGGAGACGACGGAGTTTTCACGGCACCTGGCGGCGATACGTCAGGGCTGAGCCTACTAATTCACGCCCTTCGGCACGTTTTCGGGCGGCACCGCAGTCTCGACCACTTTCTGGCGGTGGAAGATGAACAGGCCGGCCAGAACGACGATGCCCGAGCCGATCAGTATGCGCGGGCCTGGCACGTCGCCGAAGAATGCCAGTCCGAACACCACCGCCCACAGCAGCAGCGTGTAGTGCAGCGGCGCCAATGTCGAAGCCGGCGCCAGCTTGAGCGCCCTGGTGATCATCAGATGCGCGCCGCAGGAGACGATGCCGAGCAGCAGCATGGCGCCGAGATCGAGCGCCGACGGCGTCTGCCAGGCGCCGATGGTCAGCACACCCCCGACCAGCAGCGTGCCGATAGTCTGCCATGTCACCAGATTGGTGTCGCTGGTGCCGCGCAGCCGGCGGTTGAGGATGATGGCGAAGGCGAAGGAGATGCTGCCCACCAGCGCAAAGCCCGACGACAGCGAGAACGCCGCCGAGGACGGTTTCAGCATGATCAAAACGCCGCAGAAGCCGAGCAGGATCGCCATCCAGCGGCGCCAACCGACCTTTTCGCCAAGCAAGAGGTGCGAGAGCGCCGCAACGTAGATCGGCCCGGCCATGTAGAAACTCATGACATCGGCAAGCGGCAGATAGACCACGGCGGCATAAAAGAGCGCGGTGTCGAGCGTGGTCATGACAACGCGCAGCAGCTGCAGCTCCAAGCGCTCCATGCGAAACAGCTTGGCCGTGCCTTGATGGGCAATCATCGGGCCAAGCACGAAAAAGGCGCCGATGGAGCGGATCAGCACCACCTGACCGACGGAGAAGCTGGCGACCAGCCACTTGCCCATGGCGTCGTTCAGCGCAAACAGGAAGTCGCCGGCCAGCATCAGCAGAATGCCGGCCAGAAGCACATTCCTGATCGTCGAATTCTGCGCCACGGGCTGCGTCATGCCGATCCCGATTCCTCCCTAGTAAGCCGCGTCGTAGACGGAAGCGGCGGCTTTGACGAGGAGAATTCGGGCAATGGGTAAGACCAGCGCCAGGAATCGGCTGTATCTAGCTGGATATGTGCCGCCGGTTCACCATTCCCGGCCTTCCGTCGATGGACAGCCTGGTTTCCTGCTTCGTCCGCTCCGCCACCACCTTGCCCCTGGCGATGACGCACAGGCGCTCGGCGCGCAAGCGCAGGGCTTCGACCGGATTGCCGGCATCGAGGACGACAAGGCTGGCGCGCTTGCCGACCGCCAGGCCGAGATGATCGAGGCCCATGATCGCGGCATTGACGTTGGTGACCATGTCGAAGCAGCGCGCCATCTCGGCCGGGCTCGACATCTGAGCAACGTGCAGACCCATGAAGGCGACATCGAGCATGTCGGCGGTGCCAAGCGAATACCAGGGATCGAGCACGCAATCCTGGCCCCAGCCGACGCGAATGCCGAGCGCCAGCATCTCCTTGACCCGAGTCAGGCCGCGGCGCTTCGGGAAGGTGTCGTGGCGGCCCTGCAGCATGATGTTGATCAGCGGATTGGGAATGACCGAGACGCCGGCCTCGGCGATCAGCGGCAGCAGCTTCGAGACGTAGTAATTGTCCATCGAATGCATCGATGTGAGATGCGAGCCGGCCACCCTGTTTTGCAGACCAAGGCGCTGCGTCTCATAGGCAAGCTGTTCGATGTGACGCGACAGCGGGTCGTCGGTCTCGTCGCAATGCAGGTCGACCATCAGGCCGCGCCTGGCCGCGATCTCGCACAGCTCCGTTACCGAGCGCGTGCCGTCGGCCATGGTGCGCTCGAAATGCGGGATGCCGCCGACAATGTCGACGCCCATGTCGAGCGCGCGAATGGTGTTTTCACGCGCAGATGGAGCGCGATAAAACCCGTCCTGCGGGAAAGCGACCAGTTGCAGGTCGATATAGGGAGCGACCGTCTTCTTGACCTCGAGCAGCGCCTCGACCGCCAGCAGCCTGTCATCGCAGACATCGACATGGGTGCGGATGGCGAGCAGGCCCATCGACACCGCCCAGTCGCAATAGGCCAATGCGCGATCACGCACCGCCTCATGCGTCAAAAGCGGCTTCAACTCGCCCCATAGCGAAATGCCTTCGAGCAGCGTACCCGACGCGTTGATGCGTGGAATGCCGTATGAGAGCGTCGCGTCCATGTGGAAATGCGGATCGACGAAGGGCGGCGAGACCAGATTGCCGCGGGCGTCGACCTCGGTTCGCGCGGAACCCTGCATAATGGGCTCGATCGCCGCGATCGTCTCGCCGCTGATGCCTATGTCGGCAACCCTGCCATCAGGCAGCGTGCCGCCGCGAACGATAAGGTCGAAATCCATCTGTCGTCATCCCGTCAAAAGAATCATCTGATATAGCCGAGGCTGAAAATCGCATCCCGTCGATGCCGCTTGCAACAGCGGTTTGTCCGCGGCGGCCGCGGATGGTTCCATCCGGCCGCAACTCCCTCTATAAGCCGCCTTCGTTGTCCCGGTTTCAAGGATCCGCCGTTTGTTTCGTTTCTTCCGCTCGACGGAAAACCAGCGCCTCGTTGCGAGGTTGATCCGGGAATCCTTTTATCAGCACAGGTTTGGCTACGGCGCCGCGATCTTGTCGATGCTTGTGGTGGCCGCCACGACCGGCGCCAGCGCCTGGATTCTCAAAGAGATCACCGACGAATTCGTGGTCTTCAAGCGGATTGACCGCGTCAACCTGATTGCGGCGGGGGTCGCCACGATCTTCATTCTCAAGGGTCTCGCCAACTTCATCCAGGCTTATTTCATGAGCCGGGTCGGCAACGCCATCATCGCCGATCGCCAGCGCAAGATCTACGATCGAATCCTGGCGCAAGGCATCGAATTCTACCATTCGACCTCCTCGTCCGACCTGATCACACGCATGACCAACAATGCGCAGGCGGCGCGCAACGTGCTCGACCTCGTTGTCACGTCCTATGTGCGCGACCTGTTGTCGCTGGTTGTGCTGGTAGGAGTCATGGTCTGGCAGCAGCCAGCCTTGTCTATAATCTGCTTCGTCGTCGGCCCCTTGGCTATCTACGGGGTCAACCGCATCCTCAAACGTGTTCGCAAGTTCGCCGCGATGGAGTTTCGCTCGGTCGGCCAGATCGTGCAGGTGATGCAGGAAACGGCAATCGGCGTCCGCGTCGTCAAATCCTTCAACCTCGAAGGCGCAATGCGCAACCGCATGTACAAGGCTGTGTCGGACGTCGAGAACCGGGCCAACAACATCGCGACGCTGGAGGCTGCGACAAGCCCGGTGATGGAGACGCTGGCCGGGCTGGCAATTGCCGGGGCCATCTTCGTCAGCGGCTTCCTGGTCTTGCAGGGCGGCCAGATGCCGGGAAACATCATGGCCTTCATCGGGGCGCTGCTGTTTGCCTATGAGCCGGCAAAGCGCCTTGCGCGCGTGCGCATATCGCTGGAAAGCGGCATTGTCGGCGTGCGCATGATGTTCGAGCTCGCCGACCAGCCGCTGACTCTGGTCGAGAAGCCGGACGCGAAGCCGCTTCTGGCCGGACCGGGCGAGATCCGGTTCGACGCCGTCGACTTCGCTTATCAGAACGGGCCGCCGGTGCTGGACAGGTTCGATCTGACGCTTGCGCCCGGCAAGATGACGGCGCTGGTCGGGCCTTCCGGCGGCGGCAAGTCGACGATTCTAAACCTGATCATGCGCATGTACGACCCGAAGAGCGGCAAGGTGCTGTTCGATGGTCAGGATATTTCCCATGCGACGCTCGCATCGCTGCGGGAAAAGATCGCCTATGTCAGCCAGGACACGTTCCTGTTTGCCGGCACCATCATGCACAACATCCGGCTTGGGCGCGAGGGTGCGACCGACGAAGAGGTGATCGCCGCCGCCAAGGCGGCCAACGCCCATGACTTCATCAGCGCGCAGGCGAAAGGCTACGAGACGGATGTCGGCGAGAATGGCGGCCTGCTGTCGGGCGGCCAACGCCAACGGATCTCGATCGCACGCGCCATGCTGCGCAATGCCGAGATCCTGCTTCTGGACGAAGCGACCAGCGCGCTCGATGCCGAATCGGAAGCACTGTTCCGAGACGCGCTGCAGCAATTGACGGAAGGCCGCACGACGGTCGTTATCGCGCACCGTCTGTCAACCGTGCACCAGGCAGACACGATCGTGGTGCTCGAAGCCGGCAAGGTGGTGGAAAGCGGCCCGCACAAGACCTTGCTCAAGCAGGGCGGGCTTTACCAGAAGCTTTATGAGTATCAGTTGATGCCGTGATGGTGTTCCGGATGTTGGAGCCAGCCCCCCTTATCCGGCCCTTCGGGCCACCTTCTCCCCGAGGGGAGAAGAGATCGTCAGCGCCGGCGCCAGCCTCTTCTCCCCTGCGGGGAGAAGGTGGCCGCGTAGCGGCCGGATGAGGGGGCCTGGGCGCGAACCTTATTCCGGCACAAACCTGACCGCGCCCTTGGCCGCGCTGGTCGCCATCGCGGCATAGGCGCGCAAGGCGGTCGTCACCTTGCGCTTGCGCTTTTCCTCGGGCTTCCAGGCCAGGGCGCCCCTGGCCTCCATAGCAGCACGGCGCGCTGCCAGTTCGGCATCGTCGACAGCCAGGCGGATGCTGCGGTTGGGGATGTCGATCTCGATCGTATCGCCCTCCTGCACGAGCCCGATCAGCCCGCCTTCGGCGGCTTCCGGCGATGCGTGGCCGATCGACAGGCCCGAGGTGCCGCCGGAGAAGCGGCCGTCGGTGACCAGAGCGCAGGCCTTGCCGAGCCCTTTCGACTTCAGATAGCTGGTTGGATAAAGCATTTCCTGCATGCCTGGGCCGCCGCGCGGCCCTTCATAGCGGATGACGACCACATCGCCGGCCTTGATCTCGTTCGACAGGATCGCCTTGACGCTGGAATCCTGGCTTTCGAACACGCGGGCCGGGCCGGTGAACTTCAGGATCGATTCATCGACGCCGGCCGTCTTCACGATGCAGCCGTCGAGCGCCAGATTGCCTTTCAGCACGGCGAGGCCGCCATCCTTGGAAAAGGGATGTTCGGTCGAGCGGATGACGCCTTTCTCGCGGTCGAGATCGAGTTCGTCCCAGCGGCGGTCCTGGCTGAAAGCGACCTGTGTCGGCACGCCACCAGGGGCGGCGAGGAAGAAATCGCGCACACTCTGGCTGGTCGTGCGAGAAATATCCCAATGGTCGAGCGCTTCGCCCAGCGTTCGCGTGTGCACCGTCGGCAGGTCGCGGTTGAGCAGGCCGGCATTGTCGAGCTGGCCGAGGATGGCCATGATGCCGCCGGCGCGGTGCACGTCTTCCATGTGCACGTCGGACTTGGCCGGAGCAACCTTGCACAGCACCGGCACCTTGCGCGACAGCGCGTCGATGTCGTCCTGATCGAAATCGATTTCGCCCTCATGCGCGGCGGCGAGAATGTGCAGCACGGTGTTGGTCGAGCCGCCCATGGCGATGTCGAGCGTCATAGCGTTCTCGAACGCACCTTTGGAGGCGATGTTGCGTGGCAGCGCGGTTTCGTCGTCCTGCTCGTAATAGCGCTGGGCGAGATCGACGATCAGGTGGCCGGCCTCGACGAACAGCCGCTTGCGGTCGGCATGCGTGGCCAGCGTCGAGCCGTTGCCGGGCAATGAAAGGCCAAGCGCCTCGGTCAGGCAATTCATCGAATTGGCGGTGAACATGCCCGAGCAGGAGCCGCAGGTCGGGCAGGCCGAGCGCTCGATGACCTTGACGTCCTCGTCGGAAATTCTGTCGTCGGCGGCCGCCACCATGGCATCGACCAGGTCGAGAGCCTGCGTCTTGCCGGCGAGCACCACCTTGCCGGCTTCCATCGGGCCGCCGGAAACGAAGACGGTAGGGATGTTGAGGCGCAACGATGCCATCAGCATGCCGGGCGTGATCTTGTCGCAATTGGAGATGCAGACCATGGCGTCGGCACAGTGAGCGTTGACCATGTATTCGACGGAATCGGCGATCAGCTCGCGCGACGGCAGCGAATAGAGCATGCCGTCATGGCCCATGGCGATGCCGTCGTCGACGGCGATGGTGTTGAATTCCTTGGCGACGCCGCCGGCCTTCTCGATCTCGCGCGCGACCAACTGGCCGAGATCCTTCAGATGGACATGGCCCGGCACGAACTGGGTGAAGGAGTTGACCACCGCGATGATCGGCTTGCCGAAATCGCTGTCCTTCATGCCGGTGGCGCGCCAGAGGCCGCGAGCGCCGGCCATGTTGCGGCCATGGGTGGTGGTGCGGGAGCGATAGGCAGGCATGTTTTTTCCTTGGTGGCTGGCCACAGCCAGGCATGGCGCGGCGGAGCTGAATTCGGACCGCAGGCGTTATAGACGCGCAAGCTCGGTCTGGCCACAATTTTGCAATGCGCCAGATTCTCTCAAAAAAATGCGTGGCACTGTCGGATGGCGCACTGCATGCCCGTCCTTGGGCAGACGGCATGGAAATGGCACCGCGTTCGGAGTCAGCCGTTTCGCCGTAACGCAACCAAAACAACCCGAGGAGCACGACATGCAAAAGATCACCACCTGCCTGTGGTTCGACGGCCAGGCCGAAGAGGCCATGAATTTCTACGTCTCCATCTTCAAGAATTCGAAGGTGCTGAGCGTAATGCGCTGGCCCGAAGGCCACGCCGATGAAGGCAAGGTGCTGGTGACCACGTTCGAACTCGACGGGGTGCAGTTCCAGGCGCTCAATGGTGGACCGCAGTTCAAGCACACCGAGGCGATGTCGCAGTCGATCGACTGCAAGACGCAGGAAGAGGTGGATGACTTCTGGGACAAGCTCATCGAAGGTGGCGGCCAACCGTCGCAATGCAGCTGGCTGAAGGATAAATTCGGCGTCTCCTGGCAAGTTGTGCCGGAGCAGCTGCCGCACCTGCTGCTGGATCCGGACCGGGCCAAGGCCGGCCGCGTGATGTCGGCGATGATGCAGATGAGCAAGATCGACATCGCAAGGATCGAGGAAGCGGCCAGAGGGTGAGAAGCGGTCCGCGTAGCGGACGGAAAGCCAAATGCTTGGCTTTTCGAGCTTCGAACGCCCGGAGCCTGCGACGGGCCGGGGGAAGTTGGAGTCTATCAGCCCCAGGTCGCGCCGCCCCTCATCCGTCCTTCGGGCACCTTCTCCCCGTGAGCGGAGAGGAGGAAAAAGCGCGACTTACGCCGCTCTGTCGCGGACCTGATAGTCCTTGATCGTGGCAAATCTGATCGCCTTCCAGCGTTCCGCTTCGTAGTTCAGCGAGAAAGCGTGCTGGGCGAGGAACACTGGATCATTGTCGAGGTCGCGGGCGATGTCGCCGCGATGCGCCTCGATGAAGCGAAGCGTCTCGGCTTTGTCGTCGGCCGATATCCAGCGGCAGACCGAAAACCGCGACATCTCGAATTCGACCGGCAGCGTGTATTCGAAGTTCAGCCGCTCCTTCAACACGTCGAGCTGCAGGGCGCCGACGACGCCGACGATGGCAGGCGAGCCGTCCTCCGGCGAAAACAGCTGCACGACGCCCTCTTCGGCCATCTGGTGCAGCGCTTCCTTGAGTTTTTTCGCTTTCATCGCGTCGCCGAGGCGAACGCGGCGCAGGATTTCCGGTGCGAAATTCGGCACGCCGCGGAACAGGATTTCCTCGCCCTCGGTCAGCGTATCGCCAATACGCAGCGTGCCGTGGTTGGGAATGCCGACGACATCGCCGGCGAACGCCTCGTCGGCGGTGACGCGGGTGCGGGCAAAGAAGAATTGCGGCGCCGACAGCGACATAGGCTTTCCCGTACGCACCAGCTTGGCCTTCATGCCGCGCTCGAGCTTGCCCGAACAGACGCGGACGAAGGCAATGCGGTCGCGGTGGTTGGGATCCATGTTGGCCTGGATCTTGAAGACGAAGGACGTCATCTTCTCCTCGGTTGCCTCGACCTTGCGGGTGTCGGCCTCCTGCGCGCGCGGCGGCGGTCCAAAAGCGCCAAGCGCCTCGATCAGGTCGCGCACGCCATAATTGCGCAGCGCCGAGCCGAAATAGACCGGCGTCAGATGGCCCTCTCGGAAGGCTTCTATATCAAGGGGTCTGCACGCTTCCCGCGCGAGCTCCAGTTCCTCGATGAAGGCTTCGCGTTCGTTTTCTGGCAAAAGGCCAGCAACGCGGTTGGAATCGGGACCATTAACCGGCGTGCGTTCTTTCTCCGCGTCGCCCCTGCGCACGGCATTCAGCGCCAGATGATAGGTGCCGGCAAAATTCTTGCCGCGGCCGATCGGCCAGGTGACGGGGGCAGTATCCAGCGCCAGCTTCTGCTCGATCTCGTCCAAAATCTCGAACGGATCGCGGCTTTCGCGGTCCATCTTGTTGATGAAGGTGATGATCGGAATGTCGCGCAGCCGGCAGACTTCGAACAGCTTCAGTGTGCGCGGCTCGATGCCCTTGGCGGCATCGATGACCATGACCGCCGAGTCGACCGCCGACAGCGTGCGGTAGGTGTCGTCGGCGAAATCCTCGTGGCCGGGCGTGTCGAGCAGGTTGAAGACATTGTCTTCATACTCGAAGGTCATCACCGAGGTGACGACCGAGATGCCGCGCTCACGCTCGATCTTCATCCAGTCGGACCGCGTCTGAATCTTGTCCTTCTTGGCCTTGACCTCGCCGGCAAGCTGGATGGCGCCGCCGAACAGCAGCAGCTTTTCGGTGAGCGTGGTCTTGCCGGCGTCCGGGTGCGCGATGATCGCGAAGGTGCGGCGGCGCGCCACTTCTTCTTCTATTGCTTCGGGCATTCTCTGGGATTTCCGTGTGACAGGCCGGGCTTCTAGCAGCGCAGTGCCGGGCTGTCGACCGGTCCGACGGCTCGGAAGCTGCTGATCGCCGCCTCACCATCAGAGCATACAGCTCAGTCGTGCTGTGGCTCCGGCCAGTGCATTGCCGCATATTTTGCGCTGCGCGATGTTGGCAAGCGGCTGCCGGGATGGCACTGGATGAACATCCCTCCGGATGGCGAGGCAGAGGAGCAAGACATGACTGCGGCGAAACAAGTGATCGTCATCGGCGCCGGCATCATCGGCGCGTCCATCGCCTGGCATCTGAGCAAGGCGGGAGCACAGGTCACGGTCATTTCCGACAGCCCCGTCGGTGGAATCGCCACCCCAAACTCGTTTGCCTGGATCAATGCCAGCTGGGGCAATCCGGAGCCCTATTTCCGGCTGCGCACCCGCGCGATGGCCGAATGGTCGCGGCTGGCGCAGGACCTACCCGGCCTGCCGCTCAGCTGGTGCGGTGGCCTGTGCTGGGATCTGTCGGCCACCGACATGGAAATCTACGCCACGGAGCATTCCGCCTGGGGCTACGGCATCGAACGCGTCGACCGCGCCGGTGCCGCGCGCATCGAGCCCAATCTCGCCGAGCTTCCCGACTTTGCCCTGCATGTGGCTGAGGAAGGTGTCGCAGAGCCCGTGGCCGCCGCCCATGCCCTATTGGCAGACGCGAAGCGACATGGCGCGAAGACCATCTCCAGCACGGTGACGGCCCTGGTCCAGACCGGCGGCAGGATCACCGGTGTCGACACTTCGCACGGATTGATTGCATCAGACGAGGTGGTGGTCGCGGCCGGCGTCGGCTCGCCGGAGATCGCCGCGACCGCCGGGATCAACCTGCCGATCGAAACGCCGCCCGGCCTGATCGTCCACTCACGGCCTTACAAAAAGCTGCTCAACGGTCTGGTTCTGGCCGAGCGGCTGCACATGCGCCAGACGGCGGAAGGCCGCATCATCGCCGGCTCGGATTTTGGCGGCGCCGATCCGGGTATGAATGCCGAAGCCACCGCCCACGCGCTGTTTGCGGCCATGAAAGCCATGCTGCGCGACAGCGACGGGTTGGAACTCGATTTCCACACGGTCGGCTACCGGCCGACGCCGATCGACGGCTTTCCGATCATCAGCCGCGCCGAGGGCGTGGACGGTGTCTATGTCGCCGTTATGCATTCCGGCATCACGCTGGCGCCGGCCGTCAGCCTGTTCGCCACAAGGGAAATTCTCGACGGCGAGCGCGACCCCTTACTTGCCCCTTATGGATTGTCGCGCTTCGCTCAATAGGCGGGCGGACGGCGAAAGCCGCCGGTGAGTGGTTCGATTGCCTTGGCGATGCCGAGCAGCCGTGACTCCGACCAGCGTTTGCCGACCAGTTGCAGGCCGATCGGCAGGCCGGTGCTGTCCAGTCCGCACGGCATGGAAAGCGCTGGATGGCCGCTGTAGTTGAACACGGCGCCATAGGCCGGCAGCATCCAGTAGCTCTGCTCCTTGCCGTCGACCTTGATCGGCGTGCCCGGCTCGCAATGCGGGAAGGCGGTGGTCATGGCGACCGGGCAGATCAACGCGTCGTAGGCCTCGAAAAACCGGTCCCAGGCGAGAATGGATTTGTCGCGGCGGGCGAGTGCCTCGAACCAGCGCGAGACCGGTGTCGGTTCCTCCGGCGGCTCAGGCTGAGCGGCCTCCAGCATCATGCCGATCAGCGCGCCGCCCTGCTCCAGATCGTCATGCAGGTCGAGTTTCGGCAGTTTTGCTTCTTCGACGACCGCTCCTGCGGATTGTAACTGCCTTGCGAGACTTTCGACCGCGGCGCTGACGTCGCCCGCCACTGGAAACCCGGGAAAGAACGGCGCGAAGGCAATGCGCAATGTCTTGAGGTCGAGGCTTGGCATATCCTCGACCGGCACCGGCGCAAGATCG
This sequence comes from Mesorhizobium sp. M0848, assembly GCF_040319805.1. NCBI lineage: Bacteria > Pseudomonadati > Pseudomonadota > Alphaproteobacteria > Hyphomicrobiales > Phyllobacteriaceae > Mesorhizobium > Mesorhizobium sp. M0848. Next base: position 29,751 of record NZ_JAMYOM010000041.1, read on the forward strand.
GTGTCGCTTCCATTAGGACCGGCAATGATTTGATAGATCAGCGCCAAATCTTCCACACTGCGCGCCAGCGGCCCAAGGCAGGACATCAGCCGCACGCTGCGCGCAGTACCGCCGGGATCGGGAAAGACGCCGGCCAGCGAGACGCGGTGCTCCGTCGGCTTCAGGCCATAGACACCGCAGAAACTGGCCGGCAGCCGGATTGAGTCCTGCATGTCGGTGCCGACATCGAACGGCGTCATCCCCGAGCAAAGTGCAGCCGCCGCGCCGCCGCTGGAACCGCCCGCCGTGCGCTGGAGATTCCAGGGATTGCTGGTGCGACCAAACAGCGGATTGTTCGACTGCCAGTCCGAAAGCATGGTCGCGACATTGGTCTTGGCCATCAGCACGCCGCCAGCCGCACGCAAGCGGGCGACGACCGGACTGTCCTGTTTGGCGACATAGTCGGCAAAGGGCGGAAAGCCGACCGTGGTCTTCATGCCGGATGTATCGTGCATGTCCTTCAGCGTGAACGGTACGCCGTGCAGCGGGCCGAGGGCCTCGCCGCGCGCCTGGGCCGCGTCGGCCTTCTTGGCGCACTCGCGAGCCCCTTCCCTGTCGAGCGAGATGACGGCGTTGACCGCATCGTTGTGCGCATCGATCTGCGCCAGATGCGCGTCGAGTGCCTCGACGGCGGAGATCTTCCGCGCGGCGATGGCAGTGGCCAGCTCGATGGTTGAGGAAAAGACGAGGTCCATTGACAATGCTCCGGCTTGGCCGCGTTCGCCTGATCGGATGGCGGACAGCGGCGCTGCTTCAAATGGAGTTGAGCATTCGAGGATTGGCTGCGTTTGATCGAAATTGTGCAGACTGGACTGTCCAAGTCTGCACTCTACGGCGCCCCCCTCTGTCCTGCCGGACATCTCCCCCACAGGTGGGGAGATTGGATGTCACGACAGCTTTCGCTAATCTCGGACGTTGCAAGGAATAGCGCGGCAGTCGCAGGTGCCAATCTCCCCCCGTGTGGGGGAGATGTCCGGCAGGACAGAGGGGGGGCTGTCCCGCGGCGTTGCCGCACTTTTGCAACTAGACGGCCAGTGCCAGCCTGGCCGATGCGGGTGCGAAAGGGCGAATGACCATGCCATCGCCAGTGATCGTCACAAAATTCGACGGCGGGATCGCCTGCCAGTCGCCGCCCTCGCGGTCGAACGGCTCGGAAACGATGCAGCGGCCGCCGCCCTTGCGCAGGACAGACGTGTAGAGCGTCGGTGCGTGAGCGTCGGTGGCGTAGCGCACCGCATGCAGCGCCTGCCCGTCGGAGAAGGCGGCGGTGAGTTTCAGCGCCGGTTCGAGGCCGGCGCGGCGCGAGGCTTCGAGCACGCGGCTGGTGGCGCGGGAGACGGCGCCTTGCGGATCGCCGGTCAATCCCTCGTCGATCATCAGCAGGAAAAACAATTCGGAATCGGTGGTGCCTTCGCGCTGGTCGAAGACAGCGTCGGACAGCGAATTCTCCAGCGCGCGGCGGATTTTTTCGAAGCCGCCGATCTGGCCGTTGTGCATGAACGACCAAGAGCTGGAGATGAACGGATGGCAATTCATGCGGCTGGTGGCGCCGCCGGTGGACGCCCGCACATGGGCGAGGAACAGGCCGGATTTGATCTGCCGGCACAGGCTCTTCAGATTGGGATCCGACCATGCCGGCAGGATGTCTCGGTAGAGACCCGGCTCCGGGCGGTCGCCATACCAGGCAAGGCCAAAACCGTCACCATTGGTCGGCGATTTCGCTTCCTGGGCGCAATGGCTCTGGGCGATCAGCGAGTGACAGGGCGCGGTGAGCATGTCTTCGAGAAAGACTGCTTCACCGAGATAGGCCGCCCACCGGCACATCGCTTCTGTCGCCCTCTAGGCGCGATCCATAAGAGCCGCAGGCTCCTTGATCGCGTGTGTGCCTCTGTTGTGCGTCCGCTCGTAAAGCTCACGAACGATTCGGCTGGCGGTAGTCTCAAACAGAAATGGCAAGAAAGCGTGAACGAGCGCGGCGCCAGCCGCCATCAGCAGCCGCGACGAGAACCAGCCGGCAAAGGCCATATGAGTGAAATAGGTTTCGCCGACCTTGGCCGGATGAGAGGTGAAAATCCTTGCGACCGACATGCTGGTCCCCTTCAGCGCTTGAAGTTCCTGATATGAGTATCCTGACACGCTTCGCCGGTTCATCGGTCTCAAAATATCCTTGTATTTGACCCGTTGATGGGACAAACATCCCACATGGCGTTGGAAATCGACGAAATCGACCGGAAATTGCTTGCCGAATTGCAACGCGACGGCACGCTGTCGGTCGACCAGCTGTCGGAACGGGTGGCGCTGTCGCGCAATGCCTGCTGGCGCCGGGTGAAGCGGCTGGAGGAGGATGGCGTCATCACCGGCCGCGTGGCGCTGGTCGATGCCGAAAAGCTCGGACTTGGCCTTTCCGTCTTCATCCTGATCCGCACGTCCAACCACGACCCGGAGTGGCTGCAGAAATTCCGCGCGGCAGTGACCGGCTTTCCCGAGATCACCGGCGTCTACCGCATGTCGGGCGACCTCGACTATGTCTTGCGCGCCCGCGTCGCCGACGTGAAGGCCTATGACCGGCTCTACCAGCGGCTGATCGCCAAGGTGGCGCTGTCGGATGTGTCCGCGTCCTTCGTGATGGAGGAGATCAAGGAGACCACCGTCGTTCCGATGGAACTGAGGTAGATTAGCTGAAGCCTCCCAACTTCGTCGTCCACGGGCGGAGCAGGAGCGAAGTTCCGTCGCGAAGACCCGAGGATCCATGCCGTGACCTTGGCCGAGGAGTGCAGCGGAGCAGAATTCTGCACCGCAGCAACGCTTTAAAGTCGCGGCATGGATCCTATGTTCTGCGCTGCGTCGCTTCGCTCCTTGCTTCGCCCGTGGATGACGAAGCGTTGGGTGGTCACAGTGCCGCCCAAAAGAAAGCCGTTGATAGAATTACAGTCGAGTTGACCGAATCGCCGTTCGCGCCGATAGGATCGATTTTATGCGCGCAGCCCTTCAAACTCCCTCCGTCATCGGTCCGACCGTCGGCTTCGTCAGGTTGCCGCATGCTGAAGGACTTCCCCTTCCTGCTTATGAAAGCACCGGTGCTGCCGGCATGGATCTGCGCGCCGCCGTGCCCGACGACCGGCCGCTGCTGATCCTGCCTGGCAAGCGTACTTTGGTGCCGACCGGGCTGATCCTGGAAATTCCGGAAGGCATGGAGGGCCAGGTGCGGCCGCGCTCCGGACTTGCTTTCAAGCACGGCCTGACTGTCCTCAACACGCCCGGCACCATCGACAGCGATTATCGCGGCGAGGTGAAGGTGCTGCTGATCAATCTCGGCGACGAGGACTTCGCGGTGACGCGCGGCATGCGCATCGCCCAGATCGTTTTTGCCGCGGTGACGCAAGCCGCCGTGGAAGAGCGCAACCTATCTGGCGGCACGGCGCGCGGCGCGGGCGGGTTCGGGTCGACCGGCACCGCCTGATGCCTGAACTGCCTAAACTTGTCATCTTCGACTGCGACGGGATCCTGGTCGACACCGAGAACCTCGCCAATCGGCGCCTCGCCGAATGGCTGACCGCTGCCGGCTATCCGACAAGCTTCGAATATTGCCGCAAGAATTTCTCCGGCCGCAGCATGGCGTCGGTGCAGAAAGAGATCGAAGCAGAGACCAGCGTCAGGCTCGGCGTCGATTTCGTCGATCGCTGGAACGCCGGCCTGCCGGATCTGTTTGCCCACGGCGTCGAAGCGATCCCCTACGTCCGCGAGTTCGTCGAAGCCGTGCGTTCAGCCGGTATCGCCTATTGCGTCGCCACCTCGGCCCGAGTGTCGAAGATGCACATCACGCTCGGCCAGACCGGGCTGTTGCCGCTGTTCGAACACGCGATGTTTTCCTCGACCATGGTCAGCCGTGGCAAGCCGTTCCCGGACCTGTTCCTGCATGCGGTCAAGACCATGGGCTTCGCGCCCGCCGACTGCATCGTCATCGAGGACAGCGTCGCCGGCACGCAGGCCGGGATCGCCGCCGGCATGCGGGTGTTTTCCTATCATGCCGATCCCTATTCCGACCGCGCTGGCCTGATCCAGGCCGGCGGCATCCTGTTCGACGACATGCGCGAACTGGCCGGGCTGGTGCCGATCCACTAAGCTGATCTGCAGCCCGCGGCTGTACGCCTCGATCGTCCGTGCTAGCTTGGCCCCGCCAATTCGAGGCCACGCATGAAACCCGCCCTGTTCCGCTTCTTCCTTACCTTGACGCTGCTGCCGTTTTTGTGGACTGCGGCCGGCGCGCAAGCCGTCGGCTTCCCGGAACTCGGCAGTGCTTTGCCCGGCCGCACGGATGCCACCTATCTCGACCTCGCGAGGATGGTCATTCCAGATCTCGCCGCGGACCAGGACGGCTTCTACAGGGGCGGGTTACCGATCGAGATGCGACATATCGAGCGACCGGACGGCGGCGGTTCGCCGCCCGAAACTTCGGGCTTTTCCAATGCCGCGGTGCTTGCGATCAAGGCCGGCGGCAAGGACCGGCTGGCCATGCTGTTCGACCTCGGTGACTCTCCCGACAGCGCCGAAGGCTATGCGGTGCTGGCGCTCTACGACGTCACGGCCAAGCCAAAATTGCTCGACGCCGTCAATGTCGCGCTCGACCGCGGCACCTACTTCCGCGAACCGGGCAAGCTTTCGGTCAGCGCCAACGATGACGTCCTGATCACCATGAGCGCGCATTTCAACTCGAGCCAGAACTATGTGATCACGCCGCTGATCATGGTCCGCGACGACAAATTCGAACTGATCGACATGATCTATACGTTCGACGAAAACCTGTGCGCCTACAGCCGCAAGCAGGATGTAGCTTTTCAGGCCATCGCGGAGGGGAAGTCCTATGCTGCCATCAAAGTGACGGTGACCGATGCCACGGTGCTCAACGGCGAAAGCTGCGACGACACTCCGCCCCGACCAGAGTCCCACGCGATTTCCGTCATCTATCACTGGGACAAGAAGACATCGCGCTACATCAAGGATTCCGACACGCTGGACAAATTGGCAGGAGAGAACGCCAAACGCTTCTGAACCAACCGCATTCGTTTGCCCGGCCAAATGGGGCAGGATAAAATCCACTTAGCCACACCGCATATGGGGGTACTACCATGGACAAGGGCAAGATCTTCCGCGACCTGCATGCCTCGACCTTCGTCATGCCCAATCCCTGGGATATCGGCACGACGAAGCTGCTCGGCTCGTTCGGCTTCACGGCGCTGGCGACAACCAGCGCCGGCTTTGCCTTTTCGTGCGGCTTGCCGGACGGCGCGGTGACCTTCGACCAGATGATCCACCATTGCCGCGAGGTGTCGGGGGCGACCAGCCTGCCGGTCTCGGCCGACCTCGAGAAAGGCAAGGGCGACAGCGCCGAGCAGGCCGCCGAAACCATCTTCGCGGCCGAAGCGGCCGGTCTTGCCGGCTGCTCGATCGAAGACCACACCGGCGACCCCGACAAGCCAATCTATGATTTCGCGCACGCTGTCGAGCGCGTTGCGGCGGCGGTGGAGGCGGCGCGGGCGCTGAAGCGCGATTTCGTCTTCACGGCGCGGGCCGAGAATTTCCTGTGGGGCAAGTCCGACCTCGACGATACCATCAAGCGGCTGCAGGCGTTCGAGAAGGCCGGCGCCGACGTGCTCTATGCGCCAGGCATCGGCGACGTCGAGATGATCCGCACGCTCTGCTCGGCGGTCAGCAAGCCGGTCAATGTCATGGCAAAGCCTGGCTTCACCATCGCCGACCTCGCCATGGCCGGCGTCAAGCGCATCTCGCTCGGGCCGTGGCTGACCAATTTCGCCTATGGCATGCTGGAAACGGCGGCACGCGAGATCCAGCAGGACGGCACCTTCGGCTTCACCCGCGCCGCCATGCCGTTCGGCAAATTGCAGGCCCTCTTCGGCAAGTCTTCAGCTTGAACGGGGCCCATCGCATGACGCTGACCGTCGTCGACATGCATACAGGCGGCGAGCCGCTCAGGATCGTCACCGGCGGCTATCCCGGTATTCCCAAGGGCACGATCCTAGAAAAGCGCGCCTATGTGCGCGACCATCTCGATCATCTCAGGAAAATCCTGATGTTCGAGCCGCGCGGCCATTACGACATGTATGGCGCCTTGCTGGTCGAGCCGGACCTGCCCGGCGCCGACCTCGCCGTGCTGTTCATGCACAATGAGGGTTACTCGACGATGTGCGGCCACGCCATCGTCGCGCTCGGCCGCTACGCCGTAGATGAGGGATTGGTGGCGAAACAGGAACCAATCACGACAGTCAATATCGAGGCGCCGTGCGGGCTGGTCGTCGCCTCGGTCGAGGTCAGGGACGGCAAGGCCGGTGCGGTGTCGTTCGAAAGCGTGCCGGCCTTCCTGTTCGCCGGCGGGCAGACGATAGAGCTGGCGGGTCATGGCACGATCGGCTTCGACGTCGCCTATGGCGGCGCCTTCTACGCGCTGGCCGATTGTCACCAATTCGGGCTTGAATTCGGCAGAAGCCGGGTGCGCGATTTCGTCGATGCGGCAACCGCGCTGACGGACAGGCTCAAGGCCGAATTGCCGCTGTCGCATCCCGACCATGCCGACCTTGCCTTCCTCTACGGCACCATCCTGACCGATGGCCGCGACGCGTTTTCCAGCGAGGTGACTAAGAACATCTGCGTCTTCGCCGAGGCCGAGGTCGACCGCTCGCCGACCGGCTCCGGCGTGACCGCGCGGTTGGCGGCCATGCATGCCAAGGGCGAGATCGCGATCGGGCAGACACGCATGTTCGAGAGCATCGCCGGCTCGCGTTTTTCCGGGTCCGTGGTGCGGACGGCGAAGGCTGGCCCGCACGAGGCGATCATCGCCCGCGTCGGCGGCCGCGCCTACTATTCCGGGCGGGCCGAGTTCATTGTCGAGGCCGACGACGAACTGGGACGCGGTTTCCTGTTGCGCTGACGAAAATGCTCAGCCGCGTGAGGAGCGAGCCACTTCCCGCACCGAAATCGCCTTGTGCAGATGCACCATCATGGCGGCGGCGAAGAGCGGCGTCACCAGATTGAGCAGCGGCACGGCGAGGAAGGCAGCGATGAGCAGGCCGGCGAGAAACACCGTGCCGGCATAGTGTCTGCGCAAGGCTCTGGCCTCTTCTTCGTCGCGAAAGCGCATGGCAGCGAATTCGAAGAACTCGCGCCCGAGCAGATAGCCGTTGACGATGAAGAAGGCGGCGATGTTGACGCCCGGCACCAAGAGAAGCAGCAGGGCGACGATGTTGCCAAGAATGACGACGCCGAGAAATCGCATCGATAGCACCAGCGAGCGCAGCGCTGGCATGGCGCGGCCGGATGGATCGCCGGGATAGTCGGTGCGCTCGACCACCTCGGCGATATCGTCGAGGAACAGGCCGGCGACAACAGCCGTTACCGGCGCGATGAGCAACGCCATACCGAAGGCAAGCGCTATTGCCGCGATGATGCCGCCCAGCCAGCCGGCCCAGGACGGCATGCCGGGCAACAGCGTCTGCAACCATGGCAGGGCCAGCCACTCGACAAGGCTGGTCAGACCGAACCACAGCGCCACCAGCGCCAGCAGGGTCAAGCCCAGCGTCTTGAGGAACACGGCACGAAACGGAGGCGAGAGCAGCTCAAGGGCCGCAGTGCGGGCAGCGTCGAAAATCACCGTGCTTCAACCAAGGGTTAGCGGATACCGCCGAAAGACGGACGCCCCCGAGATAAGCAGTGCAGGTCGCCAGCACAAGCGGCGGGCGCCTACCGCGCAAGCGCCGGCCTGCGAACCGGGATGGCCATGGCAGCGACCCCAGCCACGACAAACGCCATGCCCAGCCATGCCGTCGAACCAAGGCTTTCACCGAGGAAGACGGCGCCGATGCCGACGCCGATCGGCACGCGCAGATAGGCCTGCGAAGTGGTGCCGACCGAGCCCAGCGTGTGGATGAGGCGGAAATAGATGACGAAAGCCAGTGCGGTCGAAAACACCGACAGGCCGAGCAAGGCCAGGATCGATGCGGTCGACGGCGCCAGCGTCCACGGCTGGTCGAACACAAGACTGAGCGGCACCAGGATGATTGCGCCGCACAGCATCGATCCGGCGGCCGGCAGCATCGGGTCGAGGCCCTTGAAGCCACGGCCGAAAATGGCCGCACCGGCATAGCAGATTGTCGCTGCGACGATGGCAAGCTGCGCCCACAATTGGTGACCGATGCCATCAAGCGCCTGGGTTCCGATGATCAGGCATATTCCAGCTATACCGGCGCCGACGCCAATCAGCTTGCGCACCGTGACCGGCTCATGGCGGGTGATGAGCGCGGTGAACAGGAAGGTGAAGATCGGTGAGGTCGCGTTCAGGATGGTGGCGAGGCCTGCATCGACCGAGCGCTCGGCGGCGGCGATCAGGGTGAATGGTATGACGCTGTTGAGGCATGCCTGGAAGGCAAAGCGGCGCCAGCTTGCCGCATCGCCCGGCATGGCGAGCCCGCGCCAGCGGATGATGGCGAACAGGATACCGCCGGCGATCAGGGTGCGGGCGGCTATGAAGGTGACCGGCGGGATGGTTTCGACGCCGATCTTGATGAAGGTGTAGGAGGCGCCCCAGAGCACTGCCAGCACGACGAGCAGTGTCAGGTCGGTGGTCATGTCGTTCTTTGCAGGCTCGTTCTTTGTCGAGATCTTCTTTGTAGACATGGGGCTGGCTCGCCTTCGAAACGGGATCGGCTGAACCAGGCTTGTAGGCGGTGCGGCGACGAAATGCTTCGGCCACGGTCGAATTGTCATAGCGCCTCCCGGCTGATGCGCCTTTTGCCTGTTCCGCCAAAGTTGCGTCTCACGCCCTAGGCAAACCGGTTTCAAATCGCTAGACCCGCGCCGGACCGGCGTGGCAAGAAGCCGGCTCGGGTTTTGGCGGAGATTTTGATGCCGGATTATGACGTGCTTTGCATCGGCAATGCCATTGTCGACATCATCGCCCAGTGCGACGAGGAATTCCTCGAGACCAACGGCATCATCAAGGGCGCGATGAACCTCATCGACACACAACGCGCCGAACTGCTCTACAGCCGCATGGGTCCGGCGATCGAGGCGTCCGGCGGCAGTGCCGGCAACACGGCGGCCGGTGTCGCCAGCTTCGGCGGCCGCGCCGCCTTCTTCGGCAAGGTCTCCAACGATGCGCTCGGCGAAATCTACGCCCACGACATCCATGCGCAGGGCGTCGCCTTCGACACCACGCCGCTCAAGGGTGAGCCGCCGACGGCGCGCTCGATGATCTTCGTCACGCCCGACGGCGAGCGCTCGATGAACACCTATCTCGGCGCCTGCGTCGAGCTTGGCCCTGAGGATGTCGAAGCCGACAAGGCGTCTGGCGCCAAGGTCACCTATTTCGAAGGGTATCTGTGGGACCCGCCGCGCGCCAAGGAGGCAATCCGCCAGACGGCGAAGCTGGCGCACGCGGCAGGCCGCGAAGTCTCCATGACACTGTCGGATTCGTTTTGCGTCGACCGCTACCGCGACGAATTCCTCGACCTGATGCGCTCGGGCACGGTCGATATCGTCTTTGCCAACAGCCACGAGATCAAGTCGCTCTACCAGACGTCGTCGTTCGACGAGGCGCTGGCCCAGATCCGCAAGGATTGCCGGATCGCCGCCGTCACCCGCTCGGAAAAAGGCTCGGTGATCGTACGCGGCGACGAAACCGTGGTGATCAAGGCGACCGCCATCAAGGAACTGGTCGACACGACCGGCGCCGGCGATCTCTATGCCGCGGGCTTCCTGCATGGCTACACGCAAGGCCGCGACCTGCAGACCTGCGGCGACCTTGGCTCACTGGCGGCCGGACTGGTGATCCAGCAGATCGGCCCCAGGCCACGGCAGAATCTGCGCCGAGAGGCTGAGCAGGCGGGGTTGCTTTAGCAGCCATCAAGCTGCCGATCTCCCCCCTCGTGGGGGAGATGGCCGGCAGGCCAGAGGGGGGCACCGTCCCGCCAGCATCTTCAAGGCTTTACACTGCCGCCGACCCCGAAATAGACGGCATGAATTCCTGGATTCTTGCGCGACGTTGACGTCGTCAGAAGGACCTGGAGCGCGGGCGCAAAACATCGTTCCGTAGCGATCCTTCGCGCGCCCCTCTGCCCTGCCGGGCATCTCCCCCACGAGGGGGGAGATCGGCAGCTTGGCCGTCCGCTTCTCACCGTCGCGCGGCTGTCATACATCGCACCTACACGCAATCTGGGCGTCCCGCGACTGACATTTCGGTGCGCCCTCAGTCAGTTGGGGTGTCAAGAAATGCTAGACAGCATGCTGTCGGGCGGCCGGATTCATTGCCGCCGCGATTTCCGCTTTCCGCTCTAGAGATTCAACAATCGGCCGCAGCTGAGGGGAGCGCGGCCCGGAAGACAGATGCATGAACAGATTTCAGATCCAGGCCCTCAGGCAGGACGACTTCGCGGAGATGGTCGCGGAGGAGGTCGAACGCGCGCTTGCCCACTATGATGAGGCCATCAACAAGCCAACCATGGTCTCGGTCGGCAAGATCGCCGGCAGCATAGCGTCCGCCGTCACCTTGCTGTCGCCGAAGCACCAGCGCGCCATCGACGCCATCCATGCCGACCTGCCCGGCCTGGCCTCGAAATTCGTGCGCGCGCTGGCGGCGGAAGCCGCGCGCCGCAGCGAAGCCGGTATTGCCGGCGTGATCAATCCGCCGATGACCCCGTTGACCGATGTCGAGCCCCCCTCGCTGCCAAAGTCCGACGATCTCGAATCGATGCTGATCGAGGACTGGGCGGGCCGCGTCGCCGGCTCGACCTATCTGGAAGAGCATTTGCGCATCGCCCGCTCGACCCTGCACCGTTGGCAGAGACGGGGTGAGGTCATCGCCTTGCGCAAGGGCGGCCGCAAACATGTCTTCCCGCTGGCGCAGTTCGTCGACGGCCGGCCGGTTGCAGGCATTCGCGACGTGCTGTCGCTGATCACCAATCCAAGGCTCGCATGGCTGTGGCTGACGCGGCCCTCGGCGCAGCTCGACGGCCGCATTCCCGTCGACCTGCTTCGGCAGGATCAGGTCGACGAGGTCGTTGAGGCCGCGCGCGTATTCGCGCCGCGCTGAACGCCTCGCGACCTCACCGCTCAGGCTCGCCCCTCAAGTCCCCGCCGTATACGCCGCGATCGCCGCCATGTTGACGATGTCGCTGTCCTTGGCGTTGAGCGACACGATCTGAACCGGCTTGTTCAGGCCGACCAGCAGAGGACCGATGACCGTGGAGCCGCCGAGTTCCTGCAGCATCTTGGTCGAGATCGAGGCCGAGTGGAACGCCGGCATGATCAACACATTGGCCGGGCCGGTCAGCCTTATGAACGGATATTGCGCCATGGCGCGGGCGTTGAGGGCGACGTCGGCGGCCATTTCGCCGTCATACTCGAAGTCGACGCGGCGCTTGTCGAGGATGCGCACCGCTTCCTGGACGCGCTCGGAGCGCTCGCCCTGCGGATGGCCGAAGGTCGAATAAGCGAGCATGGCGAGCCTCGGCTCATAACCCATGCGGCGGGCAAAGCCTGCGGCCTCCTCGGCGATGTCGGCGATCTGCTCGGCGTTCGGCATATCGTGCACGGCGGTGTCGGCGACCAGCACGGTCTTGCCCCGCGCCAGCACGATCGAGACGCCGATGACGCGATGGCCGGGCTTGGCGTCGATGACGCGGCGGATGTCGTCGAGTGCTGTCGAATAGTTGCGGGTGACGCCCGTCACGATGCCGTCGGCGTCGCCCAGCGCCACCATGCAGGCGGCAAAATGGTTGCGGTCGTTGTTGATCAGCCGCTGGCAGTCGCGGAACAGGAAGCCTTTGCGCTGCATGCGCTCGTAGAGATAGTCGGTGTAGATGCCGTTGCGGCGCGACAGCCTTGCATTGATGATCTCGATGCCTTGCTTGTTGAGGTCGATGCCGGCGTGCTTGGCGTTTTCCTTGATGACGTCGTCGCGTCCGAGCAGGATGGCGGTGCCGAGCCGCTGATTCACATAGGAGACGGCGGCGCGCATGACCTGCTCCTCTTCGCCCTCGGCGAAGACGATGCGCTTGGGCTGGCGCCGCACGCGGTCGTAGATGCGCTGCAGGGTCGAGGCGATCGGGTCGCGGCGGGCCGACAGCTCCTGCGCATAACGGTCGAGATCGAGGATCGGCTTGCGGGCGACGCCGGAATCCATCGCCGCCTTGGCCACCGCAATCGGGATGGCCGAGATCAGGCGCGGGTCGAACGGCACCGGGATGATGTAGTTGGGGCCGAATTTCGGCCGGTTGCCCTGATAGGCGGCGGCGACGTCGTCGGGCACATCCTGGCGTGCCAATGCCGCCAGCGCCTGGGCGGCGGCGATCTTCATGTCGTCATTGATGGTGGTTGCCCTGACATCCAGCGCGCCGCGGAAGATGTAGGGAAAGCCGAGCACGTTGTTGACCTGGTTGGGGTAATCAGAACGACCGGTGGCCATGATGGCGTCGGTGCGGATCTCGGCGACCTCCTCCGGCGTGATTTCCGGATCGGGATTGGCCATGGCGAAGATGATCGGGTTCTTGGCCATCGACTGCACCATGGCGGTGGTCAGCGCGCCCTTGGCGGAGAGGCCGAGGAAGACGTCGGCGCCATCGAGTGCCTCGGCGAGGCTGCGCGCCTCGGTCTTGACCGCATGCGCCGACTTCCACTGGTTCATGCCTTCGGTGCGGCCTTGAAAGACCACGCCCTTGGTGTCGCACAAAGTGATGTTTTCCGGCGCAAAACCCATCGCCTTCATCAGCTCGATACAGGCGATGCCGGCTGCACCGGCGCCGTTGCAGACCATTTTTGTGGTCTTCATGTCGCGGCCGGTGATTTCCAGCGCGTTGATCAGGCCGGCGGCCGAGATGATCGCAGTGCCGTGCTGGTCGTCATGGAAGACCGGGATGTCCATCAATTCGCGCAGGCGCTGCTCGATGATGAAGCATTCCGGCGCCTTGATGTCCTCGAGATTGATGCCGCCGAAAGAGGGCCCGAGGAAACGCACACAGTTGATGAACTCGTCGGCGTCCTCGGTATCGACCTCGAGGTCGATGGAATCGACATCGGCGAAGCGCTTGAACAGCACCGCCTTGCCCTCCATCACCGGCTTGGAGGCCAGCGCGCCGAGATTGCCAAGGCCGAGAATGGCGGTGCCGTTGGAGATGACGGCGACCATATTGCCGCGCGTCGTGTAGTCGAAGGCGCGCGAGGGGTCTTCGGCGATGGCCAGAACAGGAACCGCGACGCCAGGCGAATAGGCGAGGCTGAGGTCGCGTTGCGTCGCCATCGGCTTGGTGGCAACGACCTCCAGCTTGCCGGGGCGACCCATGGCGTGGAATTCGAGCGCTTCCTGCGCACTGACGGACGGACCGTTGTTCTCGGTTTTCCTGGCCATGATGTTTCTGATTTCCTCACCGGTGCAGCACCTCGTTGAAGCGGGTGCTTTGTGTCGGACCGAATTAAGACCACGCGCCGCCGCGTGTAAACCGCCAGCGCGCTGGAATCGCCGTCCGCATCGGCAATTGCGGACAAGCTGCCGTCCCGTCGTCCCCTGTTTTTCGAAGCTCTGGCATTAAACCGCATCATCACATCTGCTAGCGTGCCGCGCATGAACATGCACAGCCCGAACGAGCCAGACGCCCCCGAGGCGATGACGCCGGTGCCGACCGCCCACGCCGGCGCCACGCCGATGATCGAGCAATTCATCGAGATCAAGGCGGCGAACCCCGATTCGCTGCTGTTCTATCGCATGGGCGATTTCTACGAGCTGTTCTTCGACGATGCCGAGAAGGCGAGCCGGGCGTTGGGCATCGTGCTGACCAAACGCGGCAAGTATCAAGGGCTCGACATTCCGATGTGCGGCGTGCCGGTGCATGCCGCCGACGATTATCTGCAAAAGCTGATCGGCCAGGGTTTCCGCGTTGCCGTCTGCGAACAGATCGAGGATCCGGCCGAGGCCAAGAAACGCGGCGGCAAATCGGTGGTGCGCCGCGACGTGGTGCGGCTGGTGACACCGGGCACCATCACCGAGGACAAATTGCTGGCGCCGTCGGAATCGAGTTTCCTGATGGCGCTGGGGCGGGTGAAAGGCGGAGCGGACCACTCCTTTGCGCTGGCCTGGATCGACATCTCGACCGGCGCCTTCCGCGTCACCGACACCACCGCCGACCGGCTTTTGGCCGACATTTTCCGCGTCGATCCGCGCGAGCTGATCGTCGCCGAGCCGGTGTTCCATGATCCGGAGCTGAAGCCGGTGTTCGACGTGCTCGGCCGCGTCGCCAGCCCGCAACCGCCGTCGCTGTTTGATTCGGCCTCGGCCACGGGACGCATCGCCCGTTTCTTCGATGTGGCGACGCCGGATAGCTTTGGCGCCTTTTCGCGCGCCGAGCTATCGGCGATCTCGGGCGCCATCGCCTATGTCGAGAAGACGCAGAAAGCCGAGCGTCCGCCGCTGTCGCGGCCGGAGCGCGAGGAGCAGGGATCGACCCTGTTCATCGACCCGGCAACACGCGGCAATCTCGAACTCTTACGCACGCTGTCGGGCAGCCGCGAAGGCTCGCTGTTCAAGGCGATCGACCGCACGGTCACCGGCGGCGGCGCAAGGCTGCTCGCCGACCGGCTGATGGCGCCGCTGACCGACCCGGTGGCGATCGGCGGCAGGCTGGACTCGGTTTCGTTCTTCCGTTCCGAGACCCGGCTCTGCCAGGCGGTGCGGTCGAGCCTGAAGAGCGTCGCCGACATGCCGCGCGCGCTGTCTAGGCTGGCGCTCAACCGGGGCGGGCCGCGCGACCTCGGCGCGCTGCGCGCCGCCTTCGAGGCGGCAGGCGCGATCGCCGAGATTTTCGCGGCGACCGCCCTGCCGCAGGAATTGACGGCCGCACTCGCCGCCATCCATGCACTGCCCCAAGCGCTTTCGCAGCATCTGACGCAGGCGCTCGGCGACGAGCTGCCGCTGCTCAAGCGTGACAGCGGCTTCGTGCGCGGCGGCTACCATGCCGATCTCGACGAGATGCGGGCGCTGCGCGATGAGTCGCGCAAAGTGATCGCCGGGCTGGAGCGCTCGCTGATCGACGAGACCGGCATCCGCTCGCTGAAGATCCGCCACAACAATGTGCTTGGCTACTACATCGAGGTGACCGCCAATCACCACGCGATCATGACCGGCAGCGACGGCGCCAAGGCGCGCTTCATCCACCGCCAGACCATGGCAAACGCCATGCGCTTCACCACGACCGAGCTTGCCGAACTCGAGACCAAGATCGCCAATGCCGCCGACCGGGCGCTCAGCATCGAGCTTGCCGCCTTCGACGCGCTGACGGCGGAAGCGGTCGGCGAAGCGGAGAAGATCCGCGCCGGTGCGGACGCGCTGGCCGTGCTCGATGTCTCGGCGGCACTTGCGCTTCTCTCGGAAAGCGAAGCCTGGTGCCGGCCGGTGGTGGATTCGAGCCTTGCTTTCGACATTTTGGGGGGCCGGCATCCGGTGGTCGAGCAGGCCTTGCGCCGTTCGGGCGAAGGCCCGTTCGTCGCCAATGATTGCGACCTGTCGCCGGAGGGCAGCGCCAAGAATGGCGCGATCTGGCTTCTGACCGGCCCCAATATGGGCGGCAAGTCGACGTTCCTCAGGCAGAACGCACTGATCGCCATCCTCGCCCAGACCGGCTCGTTCGTGCCGGCGACATCGGCCCATATCGGCGTCGTCGACCGGCTGTTCTCGCGTGTCGGCGCCTCGGACGATCTGGCGCGCGGCCGCTCGACCTTCATGGTCGAGATGGTCGAGACGGCGGCGATCCTCAACCAGGCCGGCGAACGCGCGCTGGTGATCCTCGACGAGATCGGCCGCGGCACCGCCACTTTCGACGGCCTGTCGATCGCCTGGGCGGCGGTCGAATACCTGCACGAGAAGAACCGCTGCCGGGCGATCTTCGCTACTCACTTTCACGAAATGACCTCGCTGGCCGGCAAGCTGGCGCGGCTCTCCAACGTCACCATGCGGGTCAAGGAATGGGAAAACGACGTCGTCTTCCTGCACGAGGTCGGCAAGGGTGCCGCCGACCGCTCCTACGGCGTGCAGGTGGCGCGGCTGGCCGGCCTGCCGGAGGCGGTGGTCGACCGGGCTAAGGAAGTGCTGCATCAGCTCGAAGAAGGCGAAGTCTCCGGCAAGACCAACCGGCTGGTGGATGACCTGCCGCTGTTTTCGGTGGCGGTGAAGCGCGAAGCGCCAAAGCCGGCGAAAAACGATGCGCTCGGCGACGCGCTCGGCGCGATCAATCCCGACGAGATGACGCCGCGCGAGGCGCTGGAGGCGCTTTACCGGCTTAAGGGACTGGCGTAGCCAGTAAAGGTCGGCGGGACAGCACCCCCCTCTGCCCTACCGGGCATCTCCCCCGCAAGGGGGGAGATCGGACGTCACCTTGGCTTTCGCCAATCACCATGCAAGGAGAGCGGAGCGCGGAAGCTGCCTATCTCCCCCCTGTTTGGACCGGAGACATCGCGAACAGGTGTGCGAGAACATCGCGAACAGTTTGGCGTGCTTTGCGCCGGGAGGTTCGCGATGCCATTTGGGAACACCAGCGTGATGGATGGGAAGTTGGAG
>NZ_JAMYOM010000042.1:0-46207 GCF_040319805.1 Mesorhizobium sp. M0848
ACCGCCGCGGTGGGGCGGGCGGCCGCGGGCCTGGGGTGCGCGTGCTTCGCTTGCCCACAAAAAATACCCCTCGTTATCCTGCCCGCGGGGCCCCGGTCGCGTCTCACTCGGGGGGGGGGGGGCCCCCCCCCCCACGGTTCATAGGCCAGCCTACATGCCGAGCGAAGCTTTGTAGAGCTTGATCTGGTTGTCGCGGCCGATCTGGTCGGTCAGCTTCTCCCAGGCCGCCGCAATGGCGTCGGCGCCTTCCTGCGCCTTCATCTTGCCGGCGAAAGTGTTGGCCAGGATGTCCTCGGCGGCGCTGTAGTACTGGAAGATGCCGGGGATGCGTGGCTCGATCGCCGCGTTCGGATGGTTGTAGCTGTCGGATTCCGACTTGAGGTAGGAGGTGATGAACGCCTCGTCGTAGCCGGCCGCCACCCATTCGGGAATGTCGAAATGCGAGTTGCGGTAAGGCTGGAAGCCCGATGGATACATCGCCGTCCAGATCGACAGGTCCTTGCCGCCGAGATGAGCGGCGGCGGACCATGCCGCCTTCTTCTTCTTTTCGTCGGCATCGACGCGGGCCATGACATAGACGCCCCAGCCGAGATAGGCGCAGTTGGGCGCATAGTTCGGGCCGCTGGCGAGCTTGTCCCAGGCGCCGGTCTTCGCATTGTAGACATCGTCCGAGCCAGGCAGGATCGAGAAGCCGGTGACGTCGCCGACGACGGAAGAGTCGTTGGTCTTGACGTTGGAGCCGACGTCGCCCCACCAGGTGACCATCGAGCCGGTGCCGGCCAGGAACTGCTGGAAGGCGGTCGTGTTCGGATCGGCGTTGATCTGGTCGGCGGGTTCGGACGGCAGCGCGTCGATGACGTCCTGGATGGCGCGCACCCAGGCCGGATTGTTGACGCGCGGCTTCATCGTGTCGGCGTCGAACAGCCAGGCCTTGTCGTCCGGATGCTTGGCATAGGCGCTAGCGCGGCTGCCGAGGAAATAGAAGCCGAAACCACCCCACGCCTTGGGCGCGTCGAGATAGCCAAAGACGTCCTGGTCCTTGAGTTTCTTTCCCTTGAGGAACTTCGTCACCGCCTGGACCTGCTGCCAGGTCTTCGGCACGCCCCATTCACCTTCGCCGCCGCCGTCCTTCCAGGCCTTGGCGAGGTCGGCATCGGTAAACACGTCGGTGCGGTAGTTGAAATTGTGCGCGTCGCCGTCGACGGTCACGCGGTATTGCTTGCCGTCCCAGGTGCCGACCGGCGGCTGCAGATAGGCCACGACGTCCTTCATGTCGATCTGGTCCTTGACCCAATCCGGCATTTCCGAGGTCAGGCCCTTGCCGCAGACATCGCCTTCGAACGGCGCGCCCATCTCGATGATGTCGAAATCGACGGTGCCGGTGGCGATCGACTGCTGCAGGCGGGCGTTGTAGTCGGCCTGCGCCAGGTCGATCCAGTTGATCTTGGCGCCGGTATAGGTCTCCCATGGCTTCAGGAAGCCGCGGAACAGCACATTGTGCAGGTTCTGGTTGTTGAGACCCATGAAGGTCAGCTCGACGCCGGCGAATTCGCCTTCCTTGACGTTGGCCTTGGTCGCCTCGAGGCAGAGTTCACCGACCTTCTGGAAATCGGCGTCCGTCGGCTGGCCTTTGCCGACGCCGGGGATCTGCAGGATTTTGGAGCGCAATTCGCTTGCCGCGGAGGCCGGTCGCGTCAAGGCGCCAAGTCCGGCGCCGGATGCGGCTGCGATCGCGGCCATGCTGGCCGCGCCCTTCAATATGTCGCGCCTTGTGGCGCCGGCACGAACCAGTTTCTCGTAAAGACCCGTTCTCATCGCCTATTTCCTCCCAGAACATCAGTGTGAATAAATCGGCCAACTGTCGGACGCTGGAGCGCCAAGGATGCTCCCCGGTTCGGAAACGAATTAGGCAGGACCCCACCCTGCGTCGATTGAAATTCCCTGCGGATCGGGTACCGACATTTTGACCAGCGCCTGCCACTATTCTCACAACCAAACGCCGTGTCAACGAGAGCGGGTTTTTATCTATAAGAGACCGACTTGCCCTGGCAGGTCGCGTTGGGTAGCTTCTGCGCCTACGGCTAATGGAGCCGATGGGGGAGATATGGCGCAAGTCGCGATCAGCAAGGTGGCCAAGGCCTTTGGAACGGTCAAGGTTCTGCACGAAGTCAGCGTCGATATCGCAGACGGACAGTTCGTGGTGCTGGTTGGCCCTTCGGGTTGCGGCAAGTCCACGTTGCTCAGGATGGTGGCTGGGTTGGAGACCGTCTCCGCCGGCACGATCGCCATCGGCGACCGCGTCGTCAATCATCTGCCGCCGGCCAAGCGCGACATCGCCATGGTGTTCCAGAACTATGCGCTCTATCCGCACAAGACGGTCGAGCAGAACATGGCCTTTGCCCTCAAGCTCAGGAAAACCGATCCGGCCGTGGTCGCCGAGCGGGTCAAGCGCGCCGCCGATATCCTCGACCTCAACCCTTATCTGAAGCGCTATCCCCGCCAGCTTTCCGGCGGCCAGCGCCAGCGCGTGGCCATGGGCCGCGCCATCGTGCGCAATCCGCAAGTGTTCCTGTTCGACGAGCCGCTCTCCAATCTCGACGCCAAGCTGCGCGTGCAGATGCGCACCGAGATCAAGGAGCTGCACCAGCGGCTGAAGACCACTACCATCTACGTCACCCACGACCAGATCGAAGCCATGACCATGGCCGACAAGATCGTCGTCATGCGCGACGGCCGCATCGAGCAGGTCGGCGCGCCGCTCGAACTGTTCGACAGACCGGCCAACCTGTTTGTCGCCGGCTTCATCGGTTCGCCCTCGATGAACCTGCTCAAGGGCGTCATGCGCAAGGGTGCCAGGCCCGGTGTCGACATTGCAGGCACGCTGTTCCCGATTGCACCAGGCAATGCAGCGCAGGATGGCCAGGCTGTCGTCTATGGCGTGCGCCCGGAGCATCTCGAGATCCATCCCGATGGCGTGCCAGCGAAGATTTCGGTGGTCGAGCCGACCGGCTCGGAAACGCTGGTGTTCCTGCGCTTCGGCGACGGCGAGATGGTGGCGCTGTTTCGTGAGCGGCACGACTTCAAGCCCGGCGACACGCTGACCCTGAAGCCCCGGCTCGATCAGATCCACCTTTTCGACGCAGAGACCGGCAAGCGTCTCTGATCCCAACTCACGAGGAATACCATGCTCAAAGGCATCAACCCGCTGCTCAATGCCGACGTGCTGCAGGCATTGCGGGCAATGGGGCATGGCGATGATCTGATCATCGCCGACACCAATTTTCCGTCCGATTCGGTGGCGCGCCAGACGGCGCTCGGCCGCGTGCTGCGCATCGATGCCTCGGCGGCGCAAGTGGTCAAGGCGGTGCTGTCGCTCTACCCGCTCGACACATTCGTCGATGATTCGGCCGCACGCATGGAGATTGTCGGCAAGCCGGACGAGATTCCGCCCGTGCAAAGCGAAGTGCAGAAGGAGGTCGACAACGCCGAGGGCAAGTCGTGGCCGATGATCGCGGTCGAGCGTTATGCTTTCTACGAGCGCGCCAAACAGGCCTATTGCGTGATCCAGACAGGTGAGCGCCGCTTCTACGGCTGCTTCGCCTTCCGCAAGGGCGTCGTGCCGCCGGATGCGGAGTAGCGGCATGGCTTCGGGCAAGCCGGTCGTCATGAAGCCGGTCGTCATCCTGGGTGTGTTCGTCGCCGACACCGCCTACAGGGCGCAGCGGCAGCCGCGCATGGGCGAAACCATCCTCGGCACATCCTTCACGCTGGGGCCGGGCGGCAAGGGCTCGAACCAGGCCGTGGCCGCCGGGAAGCTCGGCGCCGACGTCACCTTCCTCACCCGCCTCGGCGTCGATCCCTTCGCCGACATGGCCAGGCAGACCTGGGCGCAGGCGGGCGTCAAGAATGCCGTCATCGACACGCCGGAAAGCTACACCGGTGCCGCCTACATCTTCGTCGAGGAGACCACCGGCAACAACGCCATCATCGTCAGCCCCGGTGCCGCCATGCTGATCTCGTCAGCCGATATCGAGGCCAATGCCGGGCTGATCGGCGGTGCCGGCGTCTTTGTCACCCAACTCGAACAGCCGATCGAAGCAGCCATGCGGGCGCTGGAGATCGCGCGTGGGGCAGGGGTGACGACGATCCTCAATCCGGCCCCCGCGGCAAAGCTTCCCGACCGCATCTACACGCTCTGCGACTACCTCACACCCAACGAGACCGAGACGGAGGAACTGACCGGGATGAAGGTGTCCTCGGTCGACGAGGCGCGGCGCGCCGCGGACAGCCTGCTCGAAAAGGGGGTCGGCACGGTCATCGTCACGCTCGGCGACAAGGGCGCGCTTTTGCACTCTAAGACCCGCTCGGACCATGTTCCAGCCGTCAGTGCCGGGCCGGTGGCCGAAACCACGGGGGCAGGCGATGCCTTCAATGGCGGGCTTGCCGCAGCACTTTCGAGGGGCGTGGAGCCGCTGCAAGCGGTGCGCTTCGCCTGTGCCGTCGCTGGCATTTCGGTGACCCGGCCAGGGACCGCGCCGTCAATGCCGACGCTTCGGGAGGTCGAGGCGCTGCTGGCTGGGGGATAAGATCGGCTTGGCTGACTGGCCGCTGACGCCGCCTCCGGCCAGTTCTTGAGGCCCTATGGTTTTTTCGAACGCAAGCTTGTGGAGATATTGCGCAGCGGGCCTGTGAAGCGCCAGCTTCTGGACTGATGCAAGGCCGCGACTTGCATCTGGCACGCTTGCAACCTTTGTTCGATCTCGTCCTTCTCGTTCCTGGCATCCGAAGCGGCGCTCTGCAGCCCGACGCTGCTTTGGTGAGCCGCCTCAAGCGCACTGCGCAACCTTGAGATTTCAGAATGCAATGTCGCCTTCTCGGCTTCAGCGCTTGCAAGCATCGGTCGGATCGTCTGCACATCCTCCCAGGCAAGGCGCGCTACCAGATCCCCGACGGCACGGCGCATCTGCTCGCTCCAGGCCCTGGGATCAACGCGCATGAGGCGCGAGTATTCGGATTGTTCCTTGCTGGCGTTCGGTATCCAGACTCGCAAGGCCGAAGGCCACCAGCCGGCTCTGTCGGCGATATCAAGCAGTGTGGCGAGTTGGGATACTGCGGAGTGCCGTGATTTTTTCCATGCGGCGCTGAAATGCAGGACGGTTGGAACGCGGCAATAGGTGAAGGGGTTTCGCGGATTCTCGCGCATGATTCGCCGCCACAATTGCCAGTCCCCGGCCGATGCGACGTCTTCGGGCCAGACATCTCGCGACGGCAGGCAATCGGCCCGATACAGGAAGCAACTGGCGGGTATCGTGTTGCCGACCTCAGTGAACCCCCTGAACTCGTCGGCCAGGTCCAGATTGGTCAGGAAGGGGGCTGCGATGCCATCGGTGGAAACCCACAGCGCCTGACTGTACGCGATGGCAGCTCCAGTTTTGAGGCCATCCGCCAGGATCTCAAAATGATCCGGAAACAGGAGGTCGTCATCGGCGGCAAAGCCAATCAGCTCGCCGCGTGCCTCACGCAGCACGATGTTGCGGTTCGCGTAGCCGAAGTTCGGCGCCTTGGGGAGATCGAAGAAACGAATGCGGCTGTCATGGAAGGCTTCGACCACCTCGGCCGTGCCGGCCGCGCAGCCGTCGCCGACGACCAGCAATTCAAAATCGTCGACGGTCTGGTCCAGCACCGATTGGATAGCCACACCGATGACATCCACGCGCGAGTGCGTCGGCATGAGGATGGAAAAGCGGGGCTTGCTCACCATCCCTTCGCGCTGCCGAAATCATGGGGGATGAGATCGGTATCGATCGGCAGGCGATACTTATCGGGATTTGCGTGATCGTATTGTATCGTTGGGAAGTTGATGGCGACCACGTCGGATGTTCCGATGTTTCGGTCGGCATGCCAGACAAATTTCGGAATATTGACCAGGCGTGGATGATTGCTGGAGAGGTAAACCTTCGAAATCTTGCCGTATGTGCTGGATTCGGGGCGAGGGTCATAAAGGACCAGTTCCATCTCGCCGCTGATCACAAAATAGCGGTCCTCGTGCAGCTTGTGCAGGCCCCACCCTTTCACCAAGCCAGGGCGAATTGTGAACATGTAGGAAAAGACCAGCGGGTCGGCATGCCAACCCCAGCGCGGGTCATAGATCTCCGTGACGCTGCCGCGGTCGTCATTGTGCCGGATGCTGTCGAAAAAGGACATGCCGTCCACAAGAGGCGTGGTGCTTTGCCGCTGCTCGTCCAGAGTCCGTTGATCCTGCTGGGCGGCGGCAAGTGTGGTCTCCAGAAGATTCAGGCTGGTGTGATCGCTCATGAACAAAGTCCCCGCTGTTTGACTGCCTTCAGATCGACCTTCCTCTCACAATTTTCGATGGATGTCCTGATCGAGCTCACAGGTTCGTGCAGCCATGATGACTTTTTCGGGGGCGGTTGGATGGGATCGGAGACAGGGGATGGCCAGACGTGCGGGTGCGCGCCGGCGTGCGACTGACAGGATTTGGGCGGCGCCTTGCTTGCGCCGGTTGACGCGACCAGAGCGCGGCGTCGTCAATGCCGACGTTGCAGAGGCGGTTCCTGGGTCTATGCTTGGGAGATCAAACTCAGATCCGAGACAATCCGAGTTGCCTCATCCAAGATGATTTTTTGACAATCAATGTCGACATTTCTCTGAAGCCAAGGGCTTGATACCCTTGAGAGAAATGGCGCGAGTGACGGGGCTCGAACCCGCGACCTCCGGCGTGACAGGCCGGCACTCTAACCAACTGAGCTACACCCGCGCATGGCGAACACGTGTCAGCCGTGTTCGTCGTTGGGGCGCTGGATAAGGGGTTCGCCACCGGGTGTCAAGCGTGACAGGACAGCATAACAGCAAACAGGAGAAGGTTTTTTGACAGCCGGCGTTTTGTTGGCAAAACCGGCATCCAACCAGGGCGTCCTGCATTCATTTGGCCTTGCGAAGCGGACCCTGACCGCTTAAAGGTCCGGCCCGGAGCGGGCGATTAGCTCAGTTGGTAGAGCGCTTCGTTTACACCGAAGATGT
Source organism: Mesorhizobium sp. M0848 (assembly GCF_040319805.1). Classification (NCBI taxonomy): domain Bacteria; kingdom Pseudomonadati; phylum Pseudomonadota; class Alphaproteobacteria; order Hyphomicrobiales; family Phyllobacteriaceae; genus Mesorhizobium; species Mesorhizobium sp. M0848. The sequence goes on from NZ_JAMYOM010000042.1 coordinate 7,042, forward strand.
CGGCGGTTCGAGCCCGTCATCGCCCACCATTCCATAGTCCATTCAAACTGTTGCCAGACACGGACCCGAGTCGTCTGGTTCGTGCTGCACTCAAGGCGGCAACAGACGGAAATCATTGCCCTCGGGCAGCAGCTGTCCGCCATCGACAACAATGGTCGTGCCGGTGATGTAGCTGGCATCGTCGGAGGCGAGGAACAGGAAGGCGTTGGCGACGTCGCGCGGGCTGCCGAGGCGGCCGAGCGGAATGGAGTCCTCCATGTTCTTGATGTAAGCCGCGCCGCGATGCAGCTCGATGGCTTCGGTCAGGATGTTGCCGGGCTCGACGCCGTTGACGGTGATGCCGTAGCCGGAGAATTCCAGTGCGGCGGCGCGGATGAAGCCGTTGATGCCGGCCTTGCTGGCCGAATAGTGGCCATGGCCCGGGCTGGTGACATGCGGGCCGGTAATGGACGAGGTGTAGAGCATGCGGCCGAAGCCTTGCGCCTTCATCGGCACCAGGGCCGCGCGGCTGGCATTGAAGGTGCCGCGCAGATTGACCGCCATGACGCGGTCCCAGTCATCAGTGCTGGTGTTCTCGATCAGCTGCCAGGGATAGATGCCGGCATTCTGCACGATGACGTCGAGGCGGCCATGGAGTTTGAGCGCCAGCGCCACGGCGGCCTCGGCGTCGCTCATTTGCGAGATGTCGGTGCGGATGAAGGGGACGCCCAACTCGCCAGCGGTGGCTTGCCCGGCCTCGACCTCGGTGTCGGCGAGCACCAGCCTCGCGCCTTCCTCGGCAAAGCGTAGCGCGATGCCCTTGCCGATGCCGCGGGCGCTGCCGATGATCAGCGCTACCTTGTCTTGTAACCGATTGGTCATGCGAGCCGTCCTGTCATGCGAGTCTTTGGCGAATGGTTTGCTTGAAGGCGTCGAGCAGCACGGCCGCCAGCACCAGCAGGCCGTGGATCACCTGGGTGAAATTGGCCGGCAGGCCCATCAAATTGATCGCCGTGTTGATGGCCGAGAGCAAAAGCACGCCGGCATAGACGCCGGGGAGGGTGCCGACACCGCCTTTCAGGCTGACCCCGCCGATGACGACCGCGGCGAACGCGTTGAACAGCAGGCCGACGCCGAGATTGGCGGTGGCGCCCGAGGTGCGGATCGCCAGCAGCCAGCCGGCAAGGCCGGCAATGGCGCCGGCGAGAACGAAGGCGATGATGAGATTGCGGTTGACGCGGATGCCGGCGCGGAAGGTCGCCGTCTCGTTGCCGCCGATCATCACCAGATGCCGGCCGAACGGCGTCTTGGCCATGATCAGCGAAAAGACGACGAAGCAGCCAACCGCGATCCAGGCGGTCAGCGGCAAGCCGATCAGGCGCTGGATGCCGAACCAGCGGATGGCCGGCGCCAGGTCCTGTGCCGAGCGGCCGCCTGACACGACCAGCACGAGGCCGCGCACCCAGATGTAGGACGCCAAGGTAATGATGAAGGCGCTCATCTTCACCTTGACCACCAGATAGCCGTTGAAGGCGCCGATGAGGCCGCCGACTGCCAGCGCCAGCAGCAGCGAAACCGGAACCATCAGCCATTCGGGATGCAGCTGCACGCCCATGCCGATGCCCGACGAGCAAAACAGGATGCCGACCGCCATGGCGCTGAGCGCTGCGACGGATTCGACCGACAGATCCATGTGGCCGGCGATGATCACCAGCGCCAGGCCGATCGACATGACGCCGAGCACGCTGGAAGCCTCGATGATGTTGGCGAAAATGCCGAGCTGAAAGTAGTTCGGGACGAAGATGGAGAAGACCACCAGCACGAACAGCAGCATGAACCAGACGAGGTTGTCGAGTACGAACTCCAGGGCTTTGCGTGTGCGCGGGTTCATGGGCTGATCCGGTTGGCGCCCCGCGAAATCAACTCGATTTCGTCGGGTTAAGGCGCGGATTCAAATTCGCCACGGCATCCTTTCGGACGCGGCGGTGTGAAGGGGCAGGCTCCGGGCCGTTACGGCCCGGAGCGCTTTCAATGACTATTCGACCGACTTGACGGTGTCCGTCGGCGGCTTCTGGTTGCCCCAGAAGGCCGGATTGTCGACGTTTTCCTTGGTGATGGCGGCACCGGGGATCTTGATGTTCGGACCCCAGGCTTCCTTGGTCACGGTCGATTTCAAGCCGAGCACGTCGTATTCACCGGGCTTGATCTCTTGCTTCTTGACGATCTTGTCCATGAACATGGCGACAGCCGCGGCCTGCGCGTAGAGCGGCTGCTCGATTTCGGCGTTGAGCCAGCCCTTGCGGATCAGGTCGAGGCCGACCGGAGCGCCGTTCGAGCTCATCAGCATGACGTCGCCCGGCTTCTTGCCGGCTGCCTCGAGCGAGGCGACGGCGGCGACCGAAAGGTGCGCGGCATGGCTGAAGATCAGGTCGATGTCGGGGTTTGCCAACATCTGGTCGGCAACGATTGTGCCGGCATTGCTGGCTTCCCATTGCATGGCCGGAAGCGAGATGATCTTGACGTCCGGAAACGCCTTCATCTTCTCCTCGAAGCCCTTCTGGATGTCGAGCGTATAGGGATCGCCGGGATCGCCGAGCACCTGCAGAACCTTGCCCTTCACCGAGCCGTTCTTGGCTTTCAGCAGCTTCTCGGCCTGGTCCGCGGCGACGTAGCCGATCTCGACCGTTCCGGCGACAGAGGTGAAGTCGGATGGCGTCGAGGTGATCTGGCGGTCGAACTCGACCACCGGGATGCCGGCGGCGCGGGCTGCCTCGATCGACGGTTTCAGTGCATTGAAGTCAACTGCCGCCAGGATGATGGCCGCCGGCTTCAGCGCGATGACATCGTTCATCTGCGATTGCTGGGCGTCGGTCTTGTTGTCGGCGTTCAGCGTCTTCATCTCGTAGCCGGTCTGCTTCAGGAACAGTTCCAGCGCGCTCACCGAGCCGGTCTGAAACTCGTCCAGCAGGGTCGGCACCATATAGTAGACGATACCCTTGGACTGGGCGAATGCCGGCGTGAGCGTGGCAAAGGCCAGTGCAAGGATACCGAAGACAGCAAGAAGTATTCGCTTCATGTCGTTCGCTCCTCTTAAGCCGGACCCCTCTTTGTCCCTCAGCCTGTCGGTCCGGCACCGGCAAGCGTCTCACCGGTGATCATGTTGATCACCGCATCGGGACTTGTTTTATTGCGTGCGACATCGCCGGCCACGACGCCTTGGCGGATCACCACGATCCGGTCGGCGACCTGAAAAGCCTGCTGCATGATATGGGTGATGATGACGACGCCGATGCCCTGGTTCGCCACCTGGCGGATCATGTCGAGACCGCGCCGCGTCTGTTCGACACCGAGGGCGGCGAACGGTTCGTCGAGCAGCACCAGCTTGCCGCCCCAGTGCACGAAGCGGTTGAGCTCGATGGCTTGCCGCTGGCCGCCCGAGAGATGCTCGACATTGGCCCGCAGCGAGGGAATGCGGGTGCCGGCATTGGCCAGCGCCTTTCCGACGACGGCTTCCATGGCGCGCTCGTCGAGCACGGGAATGCCGAGAAACTTGCGCGTGATCTCACGGCCCATGAAGAAATTGGCGACCACGTCGACATTGGTGCACAGCGAGAGATCCTGGTAGACGGTCTCGATGCCGGCTGCCTTGGCCTCTGCGGGCGACCGGGCAAGGAACTCCTTGCCCTCGAACAGCATTCGGCCGGAGGTCGGCTCCAGTCCGCCGGCGATAATCTTGACCAGCGTCGATTTGCCGGCGCCGTTGTCGCCCAGCAGCGCCACGACCTCGCCCTTGCCGATCGAGAAGCTGATGCCCTTCAGCGCTTCGATCGCGCCATAGTTCTTGGTGACGTTGTCGAGCACCAGCAGGGGTTCACTCATGCCGCAATCTCCCTGCCTTTGAGAAGGTCGCGCTCGCGTTCGCGTTCGGCCGCGAACATCTGCCCGAAGCGAGGTGACAGCACCCCGGAAACCGCAAGGGCGGCGGCGCCGCGCAGCACGGAATGCTGTCCGCCGCGTGCGACCACAACCCTCGGCGTCGTGCGGTCCTTGCGGGCCGAGACGGAGTTGTGCAGGCCTCCGGCCGAACCAGCCAGCATTTCGAGCAGGTCGGTGGACGCCAGCCCGCCGAGGATGACCGTCTCCGGGTCGAACAGGTTCTCGATGACGGCGACGGCGTTGTGAAAGATCGGCGCGACTTCGGCGACCCAATCCGCCTCGCTGCCGTTCCAGCGCCGGAGCGCTTCGAGCGACAAATATCTTTCGAGACAGCCGCTGTTGCCGCACGGGCAAGCCTGGCCGCCCGGAATGACGGGAATGTGCCCGATTTCGCCGGCATTTCCCCAGGCGCCGCGCAAGGCGCTGCCGTCATGAACCATGACGCCGCCAAGGCCGACACCGAAATAGAGATAGTAATATTCGGAAAACTGGGCGCCGAGGCCGTAGAGGCGCTCGCCCATGGCGGCCGCGGCCATATCGGTTTCAAAGAAGGCCGGCAACCCGGTGGAGGCCGCCAGCCGTTCGCGCAGCGCTACATCCTTCCAGCCGGTCATGGTGGTCGGCCCGACGAAACTCATGGACTCCACGTCGAATGGGCCGGGCAGGGCCATGCCGACGCCCAGCACTCGTCCGCCAGCCCGTAGTCTGGTCAATTCCACCACCATCGCCCCGATCAGCTCGAAGGCGTGGTCCGGCGTCGCATTCGGCGCCTCGCGGTAGATGCTCTCGATCACGTCGCCGCTCAGATTGATCAAGGCGGCGCTGATACCAAGCGGAGTGATGTGGATGCCGACGGCATAGCCGCCATCGGGGTTGATCCGGAGCGTTGCCGGCGGCAGACCGCGCCCCTTCGGCTCTTCGCGCAGCGACAGGATGTAGCCCTGATCTTCCAGCTCACGAACGATGGTCGACACCGTCTGGACGGTGAGGCCGACGCGCCGGGCGATCTCGCCGCGGGCGATCGGCCCATGCAGGCGGATGGACTCAAGAACGATGCGCCGGTTGTACGGCCGCCCGAACTCCTGATTGGTCCCCCGCAGTGCCATGCCTTGCGCCTCTTAGGAGAGCGTAACTTGGCACCGCTTATTTATTCAGTCAAATGGAATTCAAAAATAGTCAGATAACGAAGCCCGGGCCAAAAGCAGGGCGTGGAGGACGTATTCGGTTCAGGACCTGCTCACACGCCGCCCTGGCTGATTGCCGCCTGATCGAAACCCTTCAATGGTGAGCGAACCCCGCGACCGTTGATCCGACAAAGCATGGAGCAAAGATGATCGAATTGCCGTTTGCCCGCGACGAGTACCAACAGCGGCTTCGCAAGATACGCACCGAGATGGCGAAGCGCGGTCTCGAGCTCCTTGTCGTCAACGACGTTGCCAACCAGCATTATATCACCGGCTATGACGGCTGGTCGTTCTACACGCCGCAGGTGGTGCTGGTTCCAATCGAGGAGGTCGAGCCGGTCTGGATCGGGCGCTCCATGGATGCGGCCGGCGGTCTTCTGACCGCCTGGATGAAGCCGGAAAACGTGGTCGGCTTTCCGGAAGACCATGTCCAGCGCGTCGATCGCCATCCCATGGACTGGATCGCGAGCTGGATCGTCGCCAGGGACTGGGGGAGCCGCCGTATCGGCATCGAACTCGAAGCCTATTATTTTTCCCCCAAGGCGCACGCCCGGCTTGTCGCCGGACTTCCCAACGCAAAATGGCACGATGCCGACCTGCTGGTGAACTGGATCCGCGCGGTCAAATCGGCGCCCGAGATCGCGTATTTGCGCAAGGCATCGACCCTGGCCGAAGCGGCCGTCACGCGGGCCTTCGAAGTGATCGCACCGGGTGTTCGCGAGTGCGACGCCATCGCCGCCATCCAGGCGGCGCAGATTGCGGGCAGCCCGGATTTTGCCGGCGACATCACCGCGCTTCCACCGACAATCCTCGGTGGCGAGAATGCCTCGGCGCCGCACATCATGTGGAGCGACAGGCGGTTCGGGGAAAACGAGACGATTGCGCTGGAACTTGCCGGCGTCTGCCGCCGCTATGCCGCAGGCCTCGCCAGGACCATGCAGCTTGGCAAGACGCCGACAAACGTTTCGGACACGGCAAAAGCGGTGATCGAGGGCATGGATGCGGTGCTCGACGCGGTCAGGCCGGGAACATCAGCCGAAGCCGTCGAAGCCGCCTGGCGCAAGGTCATCCAGCGCTACGGACTGAAGAAGGAATCGCGCATCGGCTACTCCATCGGGGTTGCCTATCCGCCGGATTGGGGCGAGCACACGATCAGCCTCAGGCCGGGCGACAAGACCGTGCTTGAACCGGGCAATGTCGTTCATTCCATCCTCGGCATGTGGATGGACGGCTGGGGCATCGAGATCAGCGAGACCATCCTGGTCACCGAAACCGGCCATGAGACCCTGACGAAGTTCCCGCGAGAGATCCATGTCAAATCCTGAGGGTTCGGCCACGGCGGGTGGTGTTGCGAAAACCGTGACGACCGATATCGCCGCCGGAATTCTCGATCGGATGATCGAGGTCCGCCGCCATCTGCACCGCAATCCCGAGCTCTCGAACCAAGAGGCCGGCACGCAGCGTTATCTCAGGCAGATGCTGGTGGATCAGGGAATTGCCGACATTCGCGACGTCGCCGGCTTTGGCCTTGCCGTCGATATTGCCGGCACCGGCAAGCCGTCAAATCGAAAGGTCGCCATTCGCGCCGACATCGATGCCTTGCCGATCGAGGAGGAGTCCGGCGTCGATTATGCATCGACGAATCCAGGCGTGATGCATGCCTGCGGCCACGACGCCCATGCATCGATGGCTTTCGCGGTCGCCGCGCATCTTCACCAGTCGCGGGACAGTTTTGGCGGCACCGTTCGCCTGATCTTCCAGCCGGCGGAGGAGGACGAACCGTCGGGCGGCAGGCGGGTGGTGGAAGAGGGGCTTCTCGACGATATCGACGCCGCCATCTGCGTCCACGTCGATCCGTACACACCGACCGGCAAGATCGCCGTCGGCTCCGGTCCCTACACTCTGGCCTGCGACACTTTCGATGTGGCCGTCATCGGCTCGGCGTCGCACGCGGCAAAACCGCATGAAGGTGTCGACGCGTTGGCCGTGGCTTGCTCCCTGGTGAGCGAATTGCAGAAGATCGTTTCGCGCGAGATCGACCCGTACGATCCGCTGGTGATTTCCGTGACGGCCATCAATGGCGGCAACGCCTATAATGTCACCGCCGGCAAGGTCACGTTGAAAGGCACCATCCGCAGCGGCAGCGACGCCACCCGCGAGCGGGCCTGGCGCCGCGTTCGTACGATAGCCGATGGGGTAGCGACAAGCCACGGCGCGCGTGTCGAGGTCGACATCCACAAGGGCGAACCGGGTGTCGTCAACGATGTCGAGATGACTGAACTGATTGCCGCCAGCGCCAAGGCCTGCATCGGTGCCGACAACATCCTCAACACGCCCGGATGGACGATCGCGGACGACTTTGGCTACTACAGCGAGAAACGTCCTTCGGTCTATTTTCGGCTGGGAATCCGAAACGAGGAGATCGGATCGGTCTTTCCGCTCCATCACGCCCGGTTTCGTGTCGACGAGGCCGCGTTGAAGGTCGGCGCGGCCACCCTGGTTGCGGCAGCGACGGCGTTTCTGTCGATGGAAGCGCCTTAGTCAGCCATCATGATGGTCATCGGCGCATGGGGCAGGAGCCCAGGATCGCTTACAGATACTGGGCGACCTTCTTGCCGACCGTGAGGAAGCGCAAGGGATCGATCGCTTCGCCATTGTGACGGACTTCGTAGTGCAGATGCGGGCCGGTCGAGCGGCCGCTGCTGCCGGTCTTGCCGATGACGGCGCCGGCGTCCAGTTTCTCGCCGACGGTGACGTCGATCTCGCTGAGATGCCCGTAACGTGTCGCAAAACCATTGCCGTGGTCGACTTCCACCATGCGGCCATAGCCGCCGTTCCAGCCGGCCTTGGTGACGGTGCCGGGCGCGGTGACCTTGGCGGCCATGCCGATCGGCGCCCTGAAATCCATGCCGGAATGCAGTGCTGCGGTGCCGAGGATCGGGTCGGTGCGCACGCCGAACGGGCTGGTGACGGAGTGGCCCGGCGCGGGGTTGGTCAGCGGCAGTTGGCGCGCTTCCTTCTTGAGATGGTCGAGCGCGTCAAGCGCTTCGTCCAACTCCTTGACCTTGCTGTCGAACATCATCGAACTGTCGACCGGGATGAGCGGTCCGCCGACATCGCTGTCGCCCTTGCCGAAGTCGCTGTCGACGGGCAGTCCGGCCGCCTCGAGCGCCTGGGTGATGGCATCGGCGCTCTTGTAGGCATTGTCGGCAAGCGTGCTTATGCGGGTCAGTTGATCGCTCTCGATGGATCTCAGCGATTGGTTGATCGAGACGAAGAGCTTGTCGGCACGATCGGCGGCTGAATCGTTGGGCAGCGGATCGGAGCGGGTCGACCACAGCGAGAACGGCCTTGTGTCGCCGGCCCCGGGATCGGCGCTCAGGCTGGCGACCGCATAATTCCGCGCGGGCTCCTTGATGCTGCCGGTCACTTCGGCGCGTTTGTCCGGCTTCGCAACCGCTGCCGGATATTCGGCCGGCGCTGCGCCGACTTCGCTCTCGGCGCGTTCGAGCAGCGGGCCAAGGCGGCCGTGACGCTGGCTCAGCTGGCTCTGCCGTTCAAGCAGTTCGCTGACCTTGGTTTCCATCAGTTGCTGGTCGAGCAACTGCCGGCTGGTGATGCGGTCGACCTGGGCGCGAAGCGCCGAAATGCGATCTTCATATGCTTGCTGCATGCGCGCCTGGCGCGCCGTGGTGGCGCCGATCAAATCGTCGCGCAGCACGAGATAGGAGGTGGCCATGAGGTAGCCTATGGCAATGGCGGCCAGCGCCGAGCCGATAACGGCCGCCAGCCACGGCCGGATCGTGAAATGCCTGATCTCGTTGCCCCGGGCGATGATGACCGTATGGGGCTCCTTACGCCTGCCGAATACTGCGGACTGACCGGTTGCGTTCACGGGACCAAGCTTTCGTTTACGACACCACGACAGCTTGACTACACATTATTAAGGTTAACAAAGGCTTGCAGCGCCGACTTGTCCGCAGCGGTTGCCCGCCAGGCGTGCGCAAGGTTGTAAGGGAAACCGGCCCGGCCTCGCCGGTAAAATCTCAAAGCGCACGAACGGCCTCAAGCACCTCTTCCGCATGGCCCTTGACGCGGACCTTGCGCCAAATCCTGGCGATCCGCCCGTCGCGGCCGATCAGGAACGTCGCGCGCTCGACCCCCATATACTTGCGGCCATACATCGATTTCTCGACCCACAGATGGTAGGCCTCGATCACCTTGCGCTCCTCGTCGGCGGCGAGGTCGATGGTCAGATTGTACTTCGACTTGAACTTGTCGTGCTTCTTGACGGGGTCGGGCGACAGGCCGATCACCGCGGCGCCGGCCTTCTCGAACTCCGGCTTCAGCTGCGAGAAGCTGATCGCCTCCTGCGTGCAGCTTGTTGTGTCGTCCTGCGGATAGAAATAGAGCACGATGGGCTTGCCGGACGATGCGGCAAGGCTGACTGATCCGCCGCCGTCCCGCGGCAGGTCGAATTGCGGCGCGAGATCGCCTACGTCGAGGTCAGCCATACCGATGCCCTTGTTTGAGGTTACGCGCGAAGCCACACCGATATAGTGTCGGACGGGGATTCGTCCACGATCGAGTTCGTACAACGGAAAATTGCGTGGATCAGGAGCGACCGCAGCACGAGAAGATCCGGTTCAGGCGTGATGAGATCACCGACCTGGGGACCTTTCCGTCCGCCTGCCGTGTGCCGCCGCTCGGTCAGGCGTCGATCGGACGCGGTTTTCGCATCCTGTCGCGACTGTTCGCCGGTCTGGTCGCTTTCGTGCTGCTGGCCGCCATGCTCGTTTATCTGGTTGGCGCCTCCGGCATCGGAGCCGACCGGCTTCGCACCGAGGCGGAAACGGCGCTCGAGAAACTGGCGGGCGTCGATGTCAATGTCGCGGTCGGGCCTGCCCGCATCACGCTCGACGGTTCGAGTTTCATCGCGCTCCAGGTCAGCGACGTCAGCTTGAAGACATCGGACGGCAAGCCGATGGCCGATGCCGGCCGCGTGCGCTTCGGCGTGCGTCTGTTCCCGCTGCTGTGGGGAGATGTGCGGCTGACCAGCGCCAGGATCTCGGATGCCCGCATCGTCGTGGCTGCGATGCCGTCCGGCGGCGACTGGATCGCCGGCCTGCGCAATGCGGACGGCCTCATCGATCCGGAGAAGCTGTCCGCCGCGGTGTTCGGAAACATCAACCACGCACTCGATGCCGTGCGGGAGGATTCGCTGCGCCGGATCGACCTTCGCAATGTCGAATTCGTGCTGCCCGAAACCGGAGCGATCAAGCTCGTCAAGATCACCGACGCCACCGTCGTACAGTCAGGCCCGGGCGGCATGCAGTTCTCGTCCACGGCGGACATCGACGGCAGGACGGCTACCGTTGCCGCTTCCGCATCCCGCGATATCGCGGCGCACCGCGTCACGGCACTGGATGCGAGCGTCGATGTGGCCGATACCGGCGACATGGCGGCCGCTGCCGGCAAGCTGGGAACCGTCGCGCTGAAGCTGACGGGATCGGAAGGGTTCGGCGCGAACGCATCGCGGCTGACGGCCGCTTTGTCGTCGACGGGTTCAGTCCTAGATCTCGGCACGCGAGGACTGCTGCCGGCGGACGTCGATATCAATGCGACGCTGGTTGCGGGCAGCAACAAGATCCAGGTCGACAGATTGCTGCTGAAGACCGGCCGCTCGACATTCGATTTCGCCGGGTCGATCGGGCCGAAGCCGGCAAGCGGAGCGGTGGGTGAAGAACCCTCCTATCGCTACGACCTGACCAGCGACGGGTCGTCGCTTGCGCCTTCGGAGTCGCCCGAGCCGGCGCTCACCTTCCTCGCCCGGATTGCCGGCGTCTATAACACGGTGAGCCACAAACTGGTCGCCGAGCAGATCGCGCTTCGGTCCGCCGGCTCCGGCGAGGTGCTTGGCACCGCTGCCGTGGCGTTCGTCGACGGCAAAGTGCCGGGGATCAATCTGGCGTTCAACATCCACGACATGCAGGTCTCTCACGTCAAGCAGCTGTGGCCGTGGTTTTCGGCGCGCAATGCCCGGCTCTGGGTGCTGGCCAATCTGTTCGGCGGCCGTGTCGTCGACGCCAACCTTCAGTTCCAGGTGGTGCCGGGCCGGCTCGGCAACGGCGTGCCGCTTTCGGCCGATGAGGTGTTCGGCCGCTTCCAGATCGAGGGATCGCGATTCGACACCGCCGGCCGCATCCCGCCGATACGCGACGCGGTCGGCGTCGTCGGTTTCCGCGGCAACGATGTCGATATCTCCCTATCCTCGGGCACCGTCTACATGCCCAGCGGCCGCACCGTGGCGGCCAGCAACGGCACGCTGACGGTCAAGGCGGCCAACCGCCCGCCGGTCGTCGGCGCGCTCGATATCGATGTCGACGGCGACGCATCCGCCGTTGCCGAACTCGCATCCTACGAGCCGATCAACGCCATGCGCCATGTCGGCATCCTGCCGGAAGAGTTGTCGGGCAGCGTCACCGGCCACGTCAAGGCGGATATTCCGCTGCAGTCCGGTGTCGACTCCTCGAAGCTCGATTGGCTGGTGTCGCTCGACTACAGCGGCATGTCCTTGGCCAAGCCCTTCGAGGGCCAGATCGTGACGGATGCCGACGGTTCGATCACGGTCGATCCCGAGAAGGCGGTGATCTCCGCCAAGGCGTTGCTGAACGGCATTCCGGCCGAACTCGATCTGGTAGAGCCGCTTAGGGATGACGGGCCGGCGCGCAGCCGCAAGGTGGCCCTGGTGCTCGACGACAAGATCCGCGCCGCCGCCATGCCCGGCCTGAAGCCGCTGCTTGCCGGAACGGTGAAGGTGGCGATCGACAAGAACGGCAGCGGCGATCAGAACGTCTCGGCCGATCTGACCAATGCCAGGCTGGACATTCCCTGGGCGGGCTGGAGCAAGGGGGCAGGGGTTCCCGCCAAGGTCACCTTCGTCATGACCAGGTCCGGCGAGACCATGACGCTGTCCGATTTCGACCTCGACGGAAAGACGTTCTCCGTCGACGGCAGCATCGTGCTGGTCAACGGCGCCTTGTCGTCGGCGCGGTTCAGCAAGGTCACCTTGAACAGGGGCGACGACGTTGCCGTGTCGGTGAAGCGGTCCGGCAAGGGCTATGCGGTCGACATATCGGGCAACGCGCTCGATGCCCGCTCGCTCATCAAGCAGTTCACTTCGGACGTCGACACGGCTACCAAGACCACCGGTTCCGATGCCATTTCCGTCAGCGCCGATGTCGACCGGCTGACCGGTTTCCACGACGAGCAATTGTCCAATCTGAAGCTCGACTACAGCGCGGCCGGCTCGCGGGTGAACGGGCTGAAGGTCAGCGCCACGGCAAGTTCAGGCGCCGCCATATCGATCAGCAACACCACTGGCGCCGGCCGGCGCGCGCTCAACATGCAGTCCGCGGACGCCGGCGCCATCCTGAGATTCCTCAACATCTACGAGCATATGGAAGGCGGCGCGATCACGCTCGCACTGGCCGGGCCGAGCGACGGATCGCTCAAGGGCAAGGTCGACACCAGCAACTTTTTCGTCGTCAACGAACCGAAACTCGCCTCCATCGTCTCGACCACGCCGGCCGGCGACAACCGCAGCCTCAACCAGGCGGTCAAGGGCAAGCTGGACACATCGCGGGTGAAGTTCGAACGCGGCTACGCCGAGATCGACAAGGGCAGCGGCTATCTGAAACTGGCCAATGGCGTGCTGCGCGGACCGCGCATCGGGACGACGTTCCAGGGCACGCTCTACGACCAGAACAACAACATGGACATGACCGGCACGTTCATGCCGGTCTATGGCCTCAATCGCATCTTCGGCGAACTGCCCATCGTTGGCGCGCTGCTCGGCAATGGTCGCGACCGTGGCCTGATCGGTGTCACTTACCGGCTCAAGGGCAATGCCAACAAGCCGCTGCTGGACATCAATCCGCTGTCGGTGATCGCGCCTGGAATATTCAGGTCGATCTTCGAGTACCGGTGATCGAGTTCAGACTGGCCGCACCAGAATGTGTTTTTTCTTTCCCAAAGACAGCTTTGCGATGTTTTCCGGACTCAAATCCTTTGATGTCACCAGGCGGCGCTCGTCGCTCACCGGCTCGTCGTTCAGGCGCACGGCACCGCCCTGCACATGCCGCCGCGCTTCGCCGTTCGATGCCGCCAGTCCGGCAGTGACCAGCAGCGACAGGATACCGACGCCGGTTTCAAGCGCCGTTTTGTCGACCTCGACGGTCGGTAGCGACTCCGCGAGCGCGCCTTCCTCGAACGTCTTGCGCGCCGTATCGCTGGCTTGCTCGGCGGCTGCACGGCCGTGCAGCAGGGCGGTGATCTCGGTGGCGAGGATCTTCTTGGCCTCATTGATCTCGGATCCGCCGAGCTGTTCGAGCCGCGCCACCTCGTCCAGCGGCAGCGTCGTGTAGAGCTTCAGGAAGCGGGCGACGTCGGCATCCTCGGTGTTGCGCCAGTACTGCCAGAATTCGTAGGGGCTCAGCATCTCCGCATCGAGCCAGACCGCGCCCGAAGCCGACTTGCCCATCTTGGCGCCCGACGAGGTGGTGAGCAGCGGCGTCGTCAGCGCATAGAGCTGCGCATCCTCCATGCGGCGGCCGAGATCGATGCCGTTGATGATATTGCCCCACTGGTCGGAGCCGCCCATCTGCAGGCGGCAGCCGAGACGCTTGTAGAGCTCGACGAAATCATAGGCCTGCAGGATCATGTAGTTGAATTCGAGGAACGACAGCGACTGCTCGCGATCGAGCCGCAACTTGACGGAATCGAACGCCAGCATGCGGTTGACGGAAAAGTGACGGCCGACATCGCGGAGGAAATTGACGTAGTTGATCTCCATCAGCCAGTCGGCGTTGTTGACCATGATGGCGTCGTTCGGACCGCTGCCGAATTTGAGGTAGGGCATGAAGTTGCGGCGGATGCCGGCTAGATTGTCTTCGATGTCCTGCGGGGTCAAAAGCTTGCGCGCCTCGTCCTTGAAGGACGGGTCGCCGATCATCGAGGTGCCGCCGCCCATCAACGCGATCGGCCGATGACCCGTCTGCTGCAGCCAGTGCAGCATCATGATCTGGATCAGCGAGCCGGCGTGCAGGCTCTTGGCGGTGGCGTCGAAGCCGATATAGGCCGTCACCGTCTCCTTGGCGAAGATATTGTCGAGGCCGGCATCATCCGAAGTCTGGTGGATGAAACCGCGCTCGCTCATCGTGCGCAGGAAATCGGATTTGAAGGCGGACATTGTTTCTTTCCCGAAAGCGCCGGCCGCTGTGGCTCGGATGTGCATGAACGCGGGCGTTTAGCATCCAAGCGCGATCAGCAAAAGTGGTTTCCGGTTTTGCGTCTGATCGCGCGCCAGACAAAGGTCCAGCGATCAGCAAAAGCGGGTTCCTGTTTTGGTGCCCACGCGGATGGCGTTTGCGAATCCTTGCTTCGTCGTTTGGGCTGGCGTATTGAGGCGCCGCGCAGGGGCAGGGCCTGAGGCGCCGCGACGGGGCCATCCCGCAGATCAGATCCGGAAAGCTCCGCGATGAACAGGAACTATCTCTTTCTCTTTCTGTTCAGCGTGCTGATGACATTCAGCGGACTGGCGAGCCTTCCACCCGTCGACCGGGACGAATCCCGTTTTGTCCAGGCCACCAAGCAGATGGTCGAAACCTCCGACTATGTCGACATCCGTTTTCAGGATGCCTCGCGCTACAAGAAGCCGATCGGCATCTACTGGCTGCAATCGGCGGCCGTGGCGCTGAGCGGCGAGGGGGCGGCGGCGCCGATCTGGGTCTACCGCCTCGTCTCCATGCTTGGCATTGCCTTGGCCGTCGTCGGCATTGCCTGGACAGGCACCAAGCTGTTCGGGGCCAATGCCGGTCTCGCCGCCGGCCTGATAATGGCGGCTATCTTCGCCACAGCCTTCGAGGGCCGTGACGCCAAGACCGACGCCATGCTGCTGGCCTGCTGCGTGGCGGCGCAAGGCGCGCTCGCCCAGATTTATCTGGCATCGCGCCGCAACGAACCGGTGGCCGCCCATTTGCCGTGGATCTTCTGGGCGGCTCAAGGCCTCGGAATCCTTATCAAGGGGCCGGTGGCTCCGCTCCTGTCGGTGCTGACGGTCGCCGCCCTGTTTGCCTTCGAGCGCGACTGGCGCTGGCTCCTGAAGCTGAAGCTCGTGCGCGGTGTCGCTCTGGTGGTGCTCATCGTGTTGCCCTGGGTGGCCCTCATCACCTGGAAGAGCGGCTGCGCCTTTCTCAGTGATGCCGTCGGCAAGGACATGATGGCCAAGGTCGCCTCGGGCGAGGAATCGCACGGCCTGCCGCCGGGCTTCTACATGCTGACCTATTCCTTGTTCATGTGGCCGTTCGGTCTGATCGCGGTCGGCGCCGGGCTGCAGGCCCTCAACCGTCTGCGCGACGATCCGCGGTTGCGTTTCTGCCTGGCCTGGTACATTCCGTTCTGGCTGGTGTTCGAGCTGATCCCGACCAAGCTGCCGCACTATGTCCTGCCGGCCTATCCCGGCATGGCGCTGCTGATCGGCTGGCTGCTGACCTTGCCGCCGCAGGAGGCGAATGCGCCGCTCAGGCGCTGGCAGGATTGGTTGTGGTGGTCGACCGCATTCGGTCTTGCCGTGGTCAGCCTTGGCCTGGCGGCGGTCTGCGTCGGAGCGCCGATCTACCTCACCGGCACCTTCTCCTGGTGGAGCATTCCGGCCGCCGCGGCAGCACTGGGGGCGGGCTACCTTGCCTTCTCGCGGGAGTTGCAGGTTCCGCTTCCTCGCATCGGCGCCGTCGCGGCTTGCGCGGGCATCACCTATGGGCTGTTGTTCGGCGTCATCGCGCCTTCGCTGAAGCCGATCTGGCTGAGCCCGGCGATCGAGGCGGCGTTCCAGGCCAACAGGCCTTGCGACACCACGGTGCTCGCTTCGGCGGAATATCACGAGCCGAGCCTGGTGTTCCTGGTCGGCACCAAGACCGTCCTGACCGATGTCGATGGCGTCGCCAAGCATCTGCTCGGCGATCCTGCCTGCGCCCTGGCGCTGGCGCAGGTCGGCGACGAGCAGAAACTGAATGGGCTGCTGGCGGCGCAAGGCAAGTCGGCGAACCGCGTTGCCGAGGTCGACGGCCTCAACTATTCATCGGGAGACAAGCTGTCGCTCGGCCTCTATCGTGTAACCCAGTGACGGCTCGCCGATGCCCATGACGGCAACAATGGGGTCGAATTTCCTATGCTGGTGAAATCACGCCCGCCCGTTTCGAGCCTGCTCCTTGGGGTAGGGCGCCGGTCGCTCGACAATTTTCGCGATACGATGCAGATCGCCAAAAGCCGCCTTGCCACCCGTCCGGCCAGATACCCGAACGTTTTGTGGTCGGTCTGGGTGCTGGTCTGGATTTTGCTGACGGCGGCAGCGTTTGTTCGTCTCGACACTCCGGCCGGAATGCTTCACGGCAAGTGGTCGGCGGGATTTGCCCGGACTGCCGACTTTTTCACCCAGTTCGGCTTGGGTGGCTGGTATCTCATTCCGTCGGCGCTTCTGCTTGTCGCCGCGAACCTGACGGATTGGCGAAGCCTCTCCCGGCGCTCGCTGATGCTCCTCTACAACTGGACCTGCCTGGCTTTTCTGGTGCTGTGCGCCACCGGCCTGTCGGGAATCGCCGTCAATGTGCTGAAATATGCGATTGGCCGGGCTCGCCCGCTCTATTACGAGGACTTTGGCGTGCTTACCCTTCACCCCTTCGCTTTCGATGCGCGCTTCGCCGGCTTTCCATCCGGCCATGGTACGACGATGGGCGCGGTGTTCGGGGTCGCTTTGCTGTTGTTTCCGCGGCGCTGGTACATCGCCCTGGCGATCACTGCCTGCATCGCCTCGACCCGTATCTTCGTTGGCGCGCACTATCCCAGCGACACCGTCGCCGGCTTCGGCCTTGGCTGCGGTTTCGCGCTGGCCTGCGGGCTGGTCTTTGCCCGGCTCGGCTTCATCTTCCGGCCGATGCCTTCGGGACTGCCGGTCCGCAAGACAACGTTTTGGCTGATCGGACCGACAAGGAAGGCTGCCTGAGCATCCGAAGTTCAGTTGCCGTCCAGCCCGCCATAGGATCTGACTAGGCCGGCCATGCCGGGCGACTGGTGGTCTTCGCTTTCCAGCCCTTGGGCAACGCCGACGCGATCGGCCACAGGCCGGTTCTGGCTGACCTTCCACTTGCCGTGGATTTCGCTGATCTCGATTTCCAGCCCGATAATGCCTTTGATCTGCGACTGGATGAACGGCTCCGGCGCGTCGGTCACTGCCCAGGGCGCTTGGCGAGCGCCTTCCTGCGACGCCGTCAGATCGGCGATCTGCTGCGCCAGCCAATCCTGGTCATCCATCACCTTGACTGTGCCGCGAACCTGCACGATGGCATAATTCCAGGTCGGCACCACCTTGCCGGTCTCGCGCTTGGTCTCGTACCAGGACGGCGTCACATAGGCATCGCTGCCCTGGAAGACGATCAATACCGGTGAAGCCGGATTGTCGGCCAGCAGGCGCCATTGCGGGTTGGCCCGCGCCAGATGGGCGCGCAGCCTGCCGTTAGGCCCGATTTCCGCGTCGAGCAGGAACGGGACAGCGTTGGCGACCGGCCCATCGGACCCGTTGGAAATCAACAGGCCCAGCGGATGCGTCCGGATCAGCCCGTGCAGGATTTCCGGCCGCGTTTCCCTGAAATGAGGAGGCTCGTACATCGCCGTCCGTTCTTTTCTTGTTTATCTCAGCCGCTTCGGACGCGGATCCGACAATTCGCCGGCCAGCCGGCGGTCGAGATAGTCGGCGCATTCCTCGAGCAGCAGGTCGGCATCGTTGGCGAAGAAATGGTTGGCGCCGGGCAACGTCTTTTGCGTGATGGTGATGCCCTTCTGCGTGTGCAGCTTGTCGACCAGGCCCTGCACATCCTTCGGCGGCGCCACCTTGTCGGCATCGCCATGGATGATCAGGCCCGATGACGGGCAGGGCGCCAGGAACGAGAAATCATAGGTGTTGGGCTGCGGCGCGATCGAGATGAAGCCTTCGATCTCCGGCCGGCGCATCAGAAGCTGCATCCCGATCCAGGAGCCGAAGGAGTAGCCGGCGACCCAGCAGCTCTTGGAATCGGGATGCAGCGACTGCACCCAATCCAGCGCCGCGGCGGCATCCGACAACTCGCCGGTGCCGTGGTCGAATTCGCCCTGACTGCGGCCGATGCCGCGGAAATTGAAGCGCAGCGTGGTGAAATCCCGCTTCTGGAACATGTAGAAGAGGTCGTAGACGATCTTGTTGTTCATCGTGCCGCCGAATTGCGGATGCGGGTGCAGGACGATGGCAATCGGCGCGCTTTTTTCCTTGGAAGGCTGATAGCGACCCTCCAGGCGGCCGGCAGGACCGGTGAAAATGACCTCAGGCATAAAATACTCCACTTGGTAATACGAACGCGCGGTGCCTGGAACGTTTCCTCTGGCCTTGACGCAGGGCGAGCGTCTTCTTAGAAGCTAGTTTAGAATTGTTCAAAACTGGGTGGCAAGACATCGAGCCCGGCCACCCGCGCCGCAAGCCGCGTAAATAGGACGGCTCGCCTTGGAATTTCAAGGAAATAACGCCATACGACATCGGAATGGCTTCTGACGGGACTTGACGGACGAAAATGGCCGCAAAACGCGCCTATCTCGATTATAATGCCAGTGCGCCGCTGCTTGCCGCGGCCCGCGAGGCTATGGTCGCGGCGCTTGACGTCGCCGCCAATCCGTCATCGGTTCACGCCGAGGGGCGTGCGGCCCGCCGCCTGATCGAGACCGCCAGGCGTGACGTGGCGGCGCTCGTCAACGCCAAGGCGGAGCATATCGTGTTCACCTCCGGTGCGACGGAAGCAGCCTCGACGCTGCTGTCACCAGACTGGCGGATGGGGCGCGGCACCGTGCGCATGAGCCGGCTTTACGTGTCCGAGGCCGATCATCCCTGCCTGTTGAATGGCGGACACTTCCCGGCAGCGCAGGTTACCCGGATCGGTGTCGACGCCAACGGCATCGCCGATCTCGGCGCCTTGGCATCGGTGCTCGGCGGTCATGACAAGAGCGAAGGCCTGCCGCTGGTCGCCATCCACACCGCCAACAACGAAACCGGCGTCATCCAGCCGATCGATCGCATCGCCGGGATTGTCAAGGCGGCGGGCGGTATCCTCATTGTCGACACCGTGCAGGCCGCCGGGCGTGTTTCGATCGATCTATCAGCTGGTTACGCCGATTATCTGATTCTGTCCTCGCACAAGATCGGCGGTCCCAAGGGCGTCGGCGCCATGGTCGCGGCTTCGGATCTGATGATGCCGAAGCCGCTGGTCACTGGCGGTGGCCAGGAAAAGGGCCATCGCGGCGGCACTGAAAACCTCGCTGCCATTGCCGGTTTTGGCGCGGCCGCCCGCGAGGCCCTTGCCGGATTGCCGGCCATGGATGCGGTGCGCCGGCGCCGCGACGAGATCGAGGCCATCGTGAAAACGCTGGTGCCGGACGCGGAAATCTTCGGAACCGGTGCGCCAAGGCTTGCCAATACGGCATTCTTCGCTATTGCGGGCGTCAAAGCCGAAACCGCGCAGATCGCCTTCGATCTGGCCGGTGTGGCGCTGTCGGCCGGCTCTGCCTGTTCGTCTGGCAAGGTCGGACCGAGCCATGTGCTGAAAGCCATGGGATACGGCGACAGTCTCGGCGCCTTGCGGGTGTCCATCGGACCGGCGACCGGCGCGGAAGACGTTGAGCTTTTCCGCACCGCGCTTGCGGGTATTGCCGCACGTAGGGCGGATAGAGAACGGGCCGCGTAGCGGTTGGACGAATTTGGGCCTTTCGGCCTGGTAGAGCCGTGCGTTTCATGCTGGCCGGGTGAATTCCCGGTCGAAGCGCACTATATTAAACTTACGCCGCCGCGAGCACCTCTTGGGGTTCGGTTTTGGCGGTGCCATAGTTTGAAAACTGTCGGGCCTTGACCCCGGCGTGGATGGAGAACGCATATGCCTGCTGTGCAGGACACGATCGATCGGGTCCGAAAGATCGACGTCGACCAATACAAATACGGATTCCAGACCGAAATCGCGATGGACAAGGCCCCCAAGGGCCTCAGCGAAGACATCATCCGTTTCATTTCGGCCAAGAAGGACGAGCCGTCCTGGATGCTGGAATGGCGTCTGGAAGCGTATCGCCGCTGGCTGACGCTTGACGAGCCGACCTGGGCGCGCGTCCACTATCCGAAGATCGATTTCCAGGACATCTATTTCTATGCGGCGCCCAAGAGCACGCCCGGCCCGACCTCGCTCAGCGATGTCGATCCCGAACTCTTGAAGGTCTATGAAAAGCTCGGCATTCCGCTGCGGGAGCAGGAAATCCTTGCCGGTGTGCAGAAGACCGATGCCTCGGAGCTCGAGGAGGTCAGCGATAACGTCTACAAATCGGGCCGCGTCGCTGTCGACGCCGTGTTCGATTCCGTCTCCGTCGTCACCACCTTCAAGAAGGAGCTGGCGCAGGCCGGCGTCATTTTCTGTTCGATCTCGGAAGCCATCCGCGAGCATCCGGAGCTGGTGCAGAAGTATCTCGGTTCGGTCGTGCCGACCTCCGACAATTACTACGCGACGCTGAACTCCGCCGTGTTCACCGACGGCTCCTTCGTCTTCGTGCCCAAGGGCGTGCGCTGCCCGATGGAGCTGTCGACTTATTTCCGCATGAACGAGAAGAACACCGGCCAGTTCGAGCGCACATTGATCATCGCCGAGGAGGGGGCTTACGTCTCTTATCTCGAGGGCTGCACGGCCCCGCAGCGCGACGAGAACCAGCTGCATGCCGCGGTGGTCGAGCTGGTGGCGCTCGACGATGCCGAGATCAAATATTCGACGGTGCAGAACTGGTACCCCGGCGACGCCGAGGGCAAGGGCGGCATCTACAATTTCGTCACCAAGCGCGGCGACTGCCGGGGTGACCGCTCGAAGATCTCGTGGACGCAGGTGGAGACCGGCTCGGCCATCACCTGGAAATATCCGAGCTGCATCCTGCGTGGCGACGATTCCCAAGGCGAATTCTATTCGATCGCCGTGTCGAACGGTTATCAGCAGGTCGATAGCGGCACCAAGATGATCCATCTTGGCAAGAACACGTCGAGCCGCATCATCTCCAAGGGTATCGCCGCCGGCTACTCGCAGAACACCTATCGCGGCCAGGTCTCGGCGCATCGCAAAGCGACCAACGCCCGCAATTTCACCAACTGCGACAGTCTGCTGATCGGCGACCAGTGCGGCGCGCACACCGTGCCTTACATGGAAGCCAAGAATTCGACGGCGCAGTTCGAGCACGAGGCGACGACGTCGAAGATTTCCGAGGACCAGAAATTCTACGTCATGCAGCGCGGCATCCCGGAAGAGGAAGCGATCGCGCTGATCGTCAACGGCTTCGTCAAGGATGTCATCCAGCAACTGCCGATGGAATTCGCGGTCGAAGCGCAGAAGCTGATCGGGATTAGCCTTGAGGGCTCGGTCGGCTGACCGGATATATATTCAGGAAACGAAAAAATGCTTGAAATCAGAAACCTGCACGCCCGCATCGTCGATGACGGCACCGAGATCATCCGCGGCTTGAACCTGACGGTGAAAGCCGGCCAGGTCGCCGCGATCATGGGGCCGAACGGCTCGGGAAAATCGACGCTGTCCTACATCCTCGCCGGCCGCGAGGACTATGAAGTGACCGAAGGCGACATCCTCTACAACGGCCAGTCGATCCTCGAAATGGATCCGGCCGAGCGCGCCACGTCAGGCATCTTCCTCGCCTTCCAGTATCCGATGGAGATACCGGGCGTCGCGACCATGGAATTCCTGAAAGTGGCGATGAACGAGCAGCGCAAGACACGTGGCGAGGAGCCGCTGAAGATCCCGGAATTCCTCAAGCGGGTGAAGGAAGCCGCCGCCTCGCTCAGCATGGACATGGCGATGCTCAAGCGGCCGCTCAATGTCGGCTTCTCCGGCGGCGAGAAGAAGCGCGCCGAGATCCTGCAGATGAAGCTGCTGGAGCCGAAATTGTGCGTGCTCGACGAGACCGATTCCGGCCTCGACATCGATGCGCTGAAGATCGTGTCCGACGGCGTCAACGCGCTGCGGGCGCCGGACCGGGCGTTCCTGGTCATCACCCACTACCAGCGCCTGCTTGAGCACATCGTGCCCGACACCGTGCACGTGCTCTACAAGGGCCAGGTCATCAAGTCAGGCGACAAGTCGCTGGCGCTCGATTTGGAAGCCAATGGCTATGCCGGCGTGATCGGCGAAGCAGCGTGAGATGCCAGAGGGCAGTTTGATGAATATG
Organism: Mesorhizobium sp. M0848; assembly: GCF_040319805.1. Taxonomy (NCBI): domain Bacteria; kingdom Pseudomonadati; phylum Pseudomonadota; class Alphaproteobacteria; order Hyphomicrobiales; family Phyllobacteriaceae; genus Mesorhizobium; species Mesorhizobium sp. M0848. Next base: position 29,472 of record NZ_JAMYOM010000042.1, read on the forward strand.
CACGCACAACCGCAGCGGACACCGGCCGAGACAGCGTTGATCGACGCGTTCGGCGACCGATTGTCGCTGCTGCCGGGCGACGGCGCGGTGATGCTGAAGCGCGACGACGCCATCGAGACGATCAAGCACGGTCTGCCGACGCGGCGCGTCGAATCCTGGCACTATACCGACCTGCGCCGGTTGCTGAATACCGTGCCGGACTTCGACCCGGCCGCCATGGCTAAAGCCATCGCACCGATCGTCGAAGGTTCCGCCGTGGTGTCGATCCTGAACGGCAAGTCCGACGCCAAGGTGCCTGTCCTTGAAGGCGTCACCTTCCAGCGCCTTTCGGAAAAGCTGATCGACGGCAGCATCGCACCGGGGCTCGATCCCTATGGCAGCGACGATGCCATCGGCGCGCTGAACACGGCTTTCGTTGCCGATGGTTATTTCATCGATATTGCCGATGGGACGAAGCTGGAAAAGCCGATCGAACTGCAGAACCTGCAGGCTGGCGGCCAGACGCATGTGCGCCTGCCCGTGCGCGTCGGCGCCAGCGCCAAGGCCGTCATCGTCGAACGGCAGACGGGTGATGGCGCTGCCTTGAGCAGCTCGGTAAGTCAGATCGTGCTCGACGAGGGCGCCGAGGTAACGTGGCTGGTCGTCCAGGAGCAGCCGGAAACGGCGACGCATCTGGCGCAGTTCAAGGCCCATATCGGCAAGAATGCGAAACTGACGCTGTTCGTCATGAACGCCGGCGGCAAGCTCGTGCGCCAGGAGATCATGGTCAGGACGACTGGCGAAGGCGCCGATTTCAAGCTTCGCGGCATCAACCTGCTGGCCGGCGACACCCACACCGACGTGACCATGGTGCTCGACCACGCCGTGCCGCACACGACCTCTACGGAAGTGATCCGCAATGTGGTGACGGGCAAGGCGCGCGGTGTGTTCCAGGGCCGCATCAACGTCCATCAATATGCGCAGAAGACCAACGCCAAGATGGCCTGCAACACGCTGCTTTTGTCGGACGATGGCGAGTTCTCGACCAAGCCGGAGCTTGAAATCTTCGCCGACGACGTGATTTGCGGCCACGGCGCGACGGTCACCGAAATAGACCACGACCATCTGTTCTACCTGATGGCGCGCGGCGTCGACGAGAAAAGCGCGCGGGGGCTGCTCGTGAAGGCCTTCGTCGCGGAGGTGATCGAGGAACTGGAGGACGAGGCGATCGTCGAGGCGCTGGAAGCGCGGCTCGACGGCTGGTTCGTGGCACACGGGTGATCTGATGAACGCACCGGGCAAGAGCGGAGATTTCTACGACGTCGAAGCGATTCGCCGCGATTTCCCGATCCTGTCGCGGGAAGTCTACGGCAAGCCGCTGGTCTATCTCGACAATGGCGCCTCGGCACAGAAGCCGCAGGTGGTGCTGGACACAATCCAGCATGCCTATTCCCAGGAATACGCCAACGTCCACCGCGGCCTGCATTTTCTCTCGAACGCCGCGACCGACGCCTACGAAAAGGCCCGTGAGACGGTGCGCCGCTTCCTCAACGCGCCAAGCACCGACAACATCGTCTTCACCTCGAATACGACTTCGGCCATCAACACGGTCGCCTATGGCTATGGCATGCCCAACATCGGCGAGGGCGACGAGATCGTGCTGTCGATCATGGAGCACCACTCCAATATCGTGCCGTGGCATTTCATCCGCGAGCGGCAGGGCGCCAAACTGGTCTGGGTGCCGGTCGACGATCTCGGCGTATTCCACATCGACGAATTCGAGAAGCGGCTGACCGACCGCACCAAGCTGGTCGCCATCACGCAGATGTCGAATGCGCTGGGCACGGTGACGCCGATCAAGGAGATCGTGCGCATTGCGCATTCGCGTGGAATTCCCGTCCTTGTAGACGGCAGCCAGAGCGCCGTGCATATGCCGATCGATGTGCAGGATCTCGACTGCGACTTCTTCGTCTTCACCGGCCACAAGGTCTACGGCCCCTCGGGCATCGGCGTTCTCTACGGCAAGAAGGACATTCTCCAGGGCATGCGGCCCTTCATGGGCGGCGGCGAGATGATCGAAGAGGTGACGGAAGACATCGTCACCTACAACGAGCCGCCGCACCGTTTCGAAGCCGGCACGCCGCCGATCGTCCAGGCGATCGGGCTGGGTGCTGCGCTCGACTATATGGAAAAAATCGGCCGCGAGCGCATTGCCGCCCATGAGGAAGACCTCAAGAACTACGCGCATGAGCGGCTGCGCGCCATCAATTCGCTGCGCATCTTCGGCGATGCGCCCGGCAAGGGCGCCATCATCTCGTTTGAGCTGCAAGGCATTCATGCGCATGACGTGTCGATGGTGATCGACAGGCAGGGCGTTGCTGTCCGCGCCGGCACCCATTGCGCCAAGCCGCTGTTGAAACGCTTCGGCGTAACCTCCACATGCAGGGCATCGTTCGGCATGTATAATACCAGGGCCGAAGTCGACGCTTTGGCCGAGGCGCTTGAAAAAGCGCGCAAATTCTTTGGATGACGATTTTTTTGGGTGACGACCATGGATGATGTGAGCATCGCAGCCGAGACCATTCCGGAAACAGCGCCCAATGCGCTGGTTTCGGGATCGGCCATTCCAGCCGACGAGCTGGCGCGGCTGACCGACGACATCGTCTCGGCGCTGAAGACCGTCTACGATCCGGAAATCCCAGCCGATATCTACGAGCTCGGCCTGATCTATAAGATCGACATCGAGGACAATCGCTCGGTCAAGATCGACATGACGCTGACCGCTCCGGGCTGCCCTGTCGCCGGCGAAATGCCCGGCTGGGTGGAGAATGCCGTCGGCGCCGTCGAAGGCGTGTCCGGCGTCGAGGTCAACATGACTTTCGACCCGCCATGGTCGGCCGACCGCATGTCGGAAGAGGCGCAGGTGGCGGTGGGTTGGTACTAGCCCGACAGAGGCTGGTGCACTTGCACCAGGGATAAAACTTCACCATTTTAGGTGAGGAATCATTCGGCAGGCCTTGAACCTGCATGGAATGGAAGGAAAAAGAATGGGACGCTTCGCCGTCATCACGATGACCGAAAAGGCCGCCGACCGGGTGCGCGAGATTGTCGCCACCCGCGACAACGCGCATGGCATCCGCCTCGGCATCAAGAAGGGCGGCTGCGCCGGGATGGAATATACGGTCGATCTGGTGACCGAGCCCAACACCAAGGACGACCATATCGAGCGCGATGGCGCGCATGTCTATGTGGCGCCCGAGGCAGCGCTATTCCTGTTCGGCACCGAGATGGATTTCGAGCAGACGACGCTTCGCACCGGCTTCACATTCCGCAACCCGAACCAGAGTTCGGCTTGCGGTTGCGGCGAATCCGTCGAACTCAAGCCGGCCGACCTGAAGGCGCTGGCAGAAGCACGCGCCTCGGCCTGATCTTCCAGCCCCGTAAGCGGCAGGGGTGATCGCATATGACTGGCTTGCGCTCTACGAATACCCCCTTAATCCCTCCCCACAAGGGGGAGGGAGACTTGGTAGGCGCTGATTCCGCAAATCCCCGAGGTTTCGACGCCAAAAGGATGGCGCGCGGCAGCGTTCCCTCCCCCTTGTGGGGAGGGTTAGGGTGGGGGTCCTCTTCGTAAAAACCCATATGCAACCGCCCCGCCGTAAACGGGGTGAAGGACGCTAATCCACCCACATGCCCGTCCGCTTGTGCCAGTCGGCGATCGATTCCTCGGGATAGACGTCGAAGACCTTGTCATGCTTGCCAACCTCCGGCTCCACCCAGTTCGCCTTGTATTTCAGCATCAGGTGCACCTTGCTTGGCGGAATGGGTAAATCGCTGTCGATCGCCGAGGCGAAGGGATGCACCAGTTCCGGCCATGTCGGATCGTAGAGCCAAAGGGCCGCCCCGCATTTCTTGCAGAAATTGCGCTCGCCGGTCGAGATTTCGCAATGCGGATGCTCGTCGTCCTCGATCTCCGCCCGAAAGACGCCGAGGCTGCGCTTGCCCCTGATGTTCAGTGTTTCGTTGTCCGCACCGAGATTGATGGCAAACCCGCCGCCGCCCTGCTGCTTGCGGCAGATCGAACAGTAGCACAGTATGAATGGCGCCGGCGTGTGGCTCTCCACCTCGAAACGCACGGCATTGCAGCGGCAGGACCCTTTGAGCAGGACGGGCATGGCGGGAAACTCCGATCGACCTCACACAACCTGTCAGCATGATTTTGGTTGCGGCGATGACAAGGCCAAACGCCGGTGACATGATCGCGGCATGGACAATGAACGCATCGCCGAACTGTTCGAGGGCCTCGGCCCTGTCAGCATCCGCAAACTGTTCGGCGGCAAGGGCATCTATTTCGACGGTGTCATCGTCGCCATCGTGCTGCGCGGTGAGTTGATGCTGAAGGCCGACGAGCAAAGCGCGCCCGAGTTCGAGGCCGCCGGCTGCACGCAATGGACCTATACCGGCTCGCGCCACGGCAAGCTGGTCGCCATGCCCTACTGGGGCGTTCCCGACAGCGCTTTCGATGATCCCGACGAGATGGCGGCCTGGGTACGGCGGGCGTATGCGGCTGGACGGCGGGCGGGGAAGTGATGCCAGCCTTGGGACGGTCGAGGGACACCACCCCCCTCTGGCCTGCCGGCCATCTCCCCCGCAAGGGGGGAGATTGGCGGTTTCACCGTCTGCCTGCTTTTTTCAACGTTGAAGATTGGCAGAGGCGTTGACGACATTCGATCTCCCCCCTTGCGGGGGAGATGTCCGGCAGGACAGAGGGGGGTGCTGTCCCGCCGACGTTGGCCTACAACGCCTTCGCAATCCGTGCCGCCAGCCGCGCGTTGTTTTCCACCAGCGCGATGTTGGTCTTGAGGCTCCTGCCGCCGGTCAGTTCGAGGATTTTCGACAGCAGGAAGGGTGTCACCGCCTTGCCGGTCACGTTGAGCGCTTCTGCGGCCTTCTGCGCGGCGTCGATATAGCCCGCCATCTCCTCAGCCGGGATTTCATGGTTTTCCGGCACAGGATTGGCGATCAGCATGCCGCCGGCGAGCCCCAGCGCTGCCCTCGTCTGGTAGAAATGCGCGATCTCTTCCGGCTCGTGCAAGGTCAGCGGCGCGCGGAATGGCGAATGTCGCGACCAGAAGGCTGGCATCGTCTCGCAGCCATGGCCGATCACCGGCACGCCGCGCGTCTCCAGCACCTCCAGCGTCTTTTCGATGTCGAGGATCGCCTTGGCGCCGGCCGAGACGACGATGACCGGGGTGCGCGCCAGCTCGTCGAGATCGGCGGAAATGTCAAAACTCTTTTCGGCGCCCTTGTGCACGCCGCCAATGCCGCCGGTGGCGAACACTTTTATGCCGACCATATGCGCCGCGATCATCGTGGCGGCGACCGTGGTGCCACCGGTGCGCCCTTGCGCCACGGCAAAACCGAGATCGGCGCGCGACAGCTTCATGGCGTCGCCCGTCATCGCCAGCGATTCGCGCTCGCCGTCCGAAAGCCCGATCTTGATGCGGCCGCCAACCACGGCGATGGTCGCCGGCACGGCGCCGCCATCGGTGATGATCTTTTCGACATCGGCCGCCATGGCGCCATTGTCGGGGTAGGGCATGCCATGGGTGATGATGGTGCTTTCCAGCGCCACCACCGGCCGGCCGGCCGCCAGGGCCTGCGCCACCGGCGCGTGGATGTCGATGAAGGGGCCGGCGGTCTCAGGGGTCATCAGGGTCTCCAATCCGGAATGCGGCGCGTCCGTCGGGACACCAGGCAACATCGCGGCACTATGAATTCGCCGGTCTCATGCCACTTCCCTGGCATCCGGCACAAGAGCCAATGCCTCAGTGAAATCAGCCGCGGTGAACTCCGGAACGGCGCTGGCGCTTTCGATGGCAAGCGTCGCCCCGGCAATGCCTTCGCGCAGAGCTGCCCGCAGCGGCAGGCCACGCAGCAAGGCAGCAACCGTAGCGCCCGCCAGCGCATCGCCAGCGCCGGTGACGTCAGCGACCTTTCTTGGCGGCGGCGGCAGGATCGAGAAGGCGCTGGCTTCATCGAAGCCCAGCATGGGCTCGCTGCCCGCCGTCACCACGCCGCTGACAAGGCCGCTGCATCGCAACCCGTCGACGACCTCGCGCTCCGTGGCAGTCGCGGCGACGCCGGCCAGCACCATGGCCTCGCGCCGGTTCATGAAGACGAGCGAGAGCTCCTTCAGCACCGGTATCAGCCGCACCACCTTGGCCGGCGAGATGGCAATGGCGAAAATCGGCTTGCCCGCGGCGAGCGCCACCAGCCGTTCCAGCGCCGAAGAGGGCAGATTGGCGTCGCACAGGATCGCATCGGCGCCAGCGATCACCTCCCGCACCTTGGAGCGCCTGATCTGCTTGGGAAACGCCAAATCATAGAGCGCCATGTCGGCAAAGCCGACGATCAGCTCGCCCTCACTGTCGATCAGCGCCGTGTAGCTCGGCGTCGTGCGGTCGAGGAAGACCGCCGACAGGTCGGTAATGCCTGCCTCGGCGATGGCTCGCGAAACGGTGTCGGCAGCGGCATCGCCGCCGCGAACCGACATGAGCGACGCGGAGACGCCGCGCCGCACGGCGCTGCGCAAAGCGTTGAAGACGCCGCCGCCGACATCCTCGCGCATCGTGCCGGGATTGGAGGCAGCCGGCACGTAAGCGCCGGACACCTGGCCGCGCCGGTCGATATGGGCGCCGCCTACGGCCAGTATTTTCGTGGATTTCAGCATGTCGGCGATATGACCTTTGTTATTCCAGCCGCACAAGCGCTAGGCTGCGCGACGGAGCTTCGCATGCAAGGCGGCGATTCGGCAGATCGAAACAACCGAGCCGTCTGGCCCAACGTGTGGTGCATCCCTGATCGAATCCTTGGACAAAAAAAGAACAAATCCGGATATTGTTTGTTTTTCAGATATTTGACCCCTCTTGCCAAATGAGAACAAAAAAGGTACAAATAGGCAGGGATTACGGATTGTCCGGCCTTCATTGACGACCAAGGGGTGATGTATCATGGCTCAGAATTCTTTGCGGCTGGTAGAGGACAAGGCAGTGGACAAATCAAAGGCTCTGGATGCGGCGCTGTCGCAAATCGAGCGGGCTTTCGGCAAGGGCTCGATCATGCGGCTCGGCGCCAACGATCAGGTCGTCGAGATTGAAACGGTGCCGACCGGCTCGCTTGGCCTAGACATCGCGCTTGGTGTTGGTGGCTTGCCGCGCGGCCGCATCATCGAGATCTACGGGCCGGAAAGCTCGGGCAAGACGACGTTGGCGCTGCACACCGTTGCGGAAGCCCAGAAGAAGGGCGGCATCTGCGCCTTCGTCGATGCCGAGCATGCGCTCGATCCGGTCTATGCCCGCAAGCTTGGCGTTGATCTCGAAAACCTCCTGATCTCGCAGCCCGACACCGGTGAGCAGGCGCTGGAAATCTGCGACACGCTGGTGCGCTCCGGCGCCATCGACGTGCTGGTGGTCGATTCGGTCGCGGCGCTGACGCCACGCGCCGAAATTGAAGGTGAGATGGGCGATTCGCTGCCCGGCCTGCAGGCCCGCTTGATGAGCCAGGCGCTGCGCAAGCTGACCGCGTCGATCTCGCGCTCCAACACCATGGTCATCTTCATCAACCAGATCCGCATGAAGATCGGCGTCATGTTTGGTTCGCCCGAGACCACGACGGGCGGCAACGCGCTGAAATTCTACGCTTCGGTGCGTCTTGACATCCGCCGCATCGGCTCGATCAAGGACCGCGACGAGGTTGTCGGCAACCAGACCCGCGTCAAGGTGGTCAAGAACAAGCTGGCGCCGCCCTTCAAGGTGGTCGAATTCGACATCATGTTTGGTGAGGGCGTGTCCAAAACCGGCGAACTGGTCGATCTCGGGGTCAAGGCCGGTATTGTCGAGAAGTCTGGCGCCTGGTTTTCTTATAATTCGCAGCGTCTCGGCCAGGGCCGCGAAAATGCCAAGCTGTTCCTTCGTGACAATCCCGACACGGCACGCGAGATCGAGTTGTCGATCAGGCAGAATGCCGGGCTGATCGCCGAGAAATTCCTCGAGAATGGCGGCCCTGAGCGCGGCGAAGACGACGGTTTCGAGGAAGAATCCGGCGCCATGTAACAGCTTCGTGCGCGATGCCGGCCGGAGTTCGGCCATAATCGCGTTCTATTATCTCAGGCTTATGTAATTGAGTTCCGCGTTATTGCGTTTCGAAACCGCCGGCCCAGTGCCGGCGGTTTTGCGTTTCGGCAGCGAAAACAGGCCGGTTCGAACGGCCGGCAAAGGCCGTGGATTGGACCAATTCCGTGTTTCTGGACAGGGTGAGGCGCGGCGGCTAAAAGGCCAAGTCCTAATCTTCTAAAAACGCAGAGCCCATTTCCGCCGGTTTGCCGGCGGCTCTTCCGAAAAGGCAGCATTCATGAGTGGCGTGAACGAGATCCGGTCGACATTTCTCGACTACTTCCGCAAGGAGGGTCACGAGATCGTCGCGTCGAGCCCGCTGGTGCCGCGCAACGATCCGACACTGATGTTCACCAACGCCGGCATGGTGCAGTTCAAGAATGTCTTCACCGGTTTGGAGAAGCGGCCCTATTCGCGCGCGTCGACAGCCCAGAAGAGCGTGCGCGCCGGCGGCAAGCACAACGATCTCGACAATGTCGGCTACACTGCGCGCCATCTGACCTTCTTCGAGATGCTCGGCAATTTTTCCTTTGGCGACTATTTCAAGGAGCGAGCCATCGAGCTTGCCTGGAACCTGATCACCAGGGAGTTCGGGCTGAACAAGGACAAGCTGCTGGTCACCGTCTATCATACGGACGACGAGGCGGCCGGTTTCTGGAAGAAGATCGCCGGGTTTTCCGACGACCGCATCATTCGCATCGCGACATCGGACAATTTCTGGGCGATGGGCGATACCGGCCCGTGCGGTCCGTGTTCGGAGATCTTCATCGACCGCGGCGAGCACATCTGGGGTGGTCCTCCCGGCAGCCCGGAGGAAGATGGCGACCGTTTCCTGGAATTCTGGAACCTGGTGTTCATGCAGTATGAACAGGTGACGAAGGAGGAGCGGATCGACCTGCCGCGCCCCTCGATCGACACCGGCATGGGCCTGGAGCGCATGGCGTCCATCCTGCAAGGGGTGGAAAGCGTCTTCGAGACCGATCTGTTCCGCCACCTGATCGACGCCGCCTCGTCCGCGATCGGGCATGGTCCCGACAAGGAGACTGTCGCGTCCTACCGGGTCATTGCCGATCATCTGCGCTCGTCCTCCTTCCTGGTCGCCGATGGCGTGCTGCCTTCGAACGAAGGCCGTGGCTATGTCCTGCGTCGCATCATGCGCCGCGCCATGCGTCATGCGCAGTTGCTCGGTGCCAACGAACCGCTGATGTGGAAGCTGGTGCCGGCGCTGGTGCGCGAAATGGGTCAGGCCTATCCGGAACTGCTGCGCGGCGAACAGTTGATCACCGAGACGCTGAAGCTCGAGGAGACCAGGTTTCGCAAGACGCTGGTGCGCGGCCTCGGCCTGCTTTCGGAGGCGACCGAAACGCTTCATGCCGGCGACATGCTGGACGGCGAGACGGCCTTCAAGCTCTACGACACCTATGGCTTCCCGCTCGATCTGACGCAGGACGCGCTGCGCCAGCGCAGCATCTCTGTCGATCTTGCCGGCTTCACCAATGCGATGGAGCAGCAGAAGGCCGAGGCGCGCAAGCACTGGGCTGGGTCCGGCGACGCGGCGACCGAGACCATCTGGTTCTCCGTGCGCGAGAAGGCCGGCGCCACCGAGTTCCTCGGATATGAGACTGAAGCTGCCGAAGGCATCATCCAGGCGCTGGTCAGGGACGGCAAGACCGTCGACAGCGCCGGCAAGGGTGACGCAGTGGCGATCGTCGTCAACCAGACGCCGTTCTATGCCGAGTCCGGCGGCCAGATGGGCGACACCGGCGTTATTTCAGGCGAGGGCTTCTCGATCGAGGTTTCCGATACGCAGAAAAAGGCCGACGGGCTGTTCGTGCATATCGGCAAGGTTGCCAGCGGCACGGTCAAGACGGGCGCCGCCGTCGAACTGAAGGTAGATCATGCGCGCCGCTCCAGGTTGCGCGCCAACCATTCCGCGACGCATTTGATCCATGAGGCGCTGCGCGAGGTGCTGGGCAGCCATGTCGCGCAGAAGGGCTCGCTGGTGGCGCCCGAGCGCCTGCGCTTCGACATCTCGCACAACAAACCCATTTCATCGGAGGACCTCGAAGAGGTCGAGCGCATGGCCAACGAGATCGTCGTGCAGAACAGCCCGGTGTCCACGCGCCTGATGTCGGTCGACGATGCCATTGCCGAAGGCGCCATGGCGCTGTTTGGCGAGAAGTATGGTGACGAAGTGCGCGTCGTGTCCATGGGCACCGGGGTGCACGGCGCCAAGGCCAACCGGCCCTATTCGGTCGAGCTCTGCGGTGGCACGCATGTCCGGGCGACCGGCGATATCGGCCTGGTGCGTGTCGTGTCGGACAGCGCGGTCGCCGCCGGCGTGCGCCGCATCGAGGCGCTGACCGGCGAAGCCGCGCGCAAACATCTCGACGAGCAGGACCGGCGTTTGAAGGCGACGGCGGCCGTGCTCAAGATTTCGCCGGCCGATGTGCCGGCGCGCGTCGAGACGCTGCTCGAAGAGCGCAAGAAGCTCGAGAAGGAATTGACCGAGGCGCGCAAGAAGCTGGCGCTGGGCGGGGGATCGTCAGCCGATGCTCCAGCCGCCAATGAGACGGTCGCCGGTGTCGGCTTCCTCGGCAAGACGGTCTCCGGTGTCTCGCCGAAGGATTTGAAGCCGCTGGCCGATGCCGGCAAGAGCTCGCTCGGCTCCGGCGTCGTCGTCTTCGTCGGCGCCGGCGAAGACAACAAGGCAAGCGTCGTGGTGGCCGTCACCGACGACCTCATCGGCCGCTTCAGCGCCGTCGACCTTGTCCGCGTGGCCTCCGCCGCATTGGGCGGGCAGGGCGGCGGCGGGCGGCCCGACATGGCCCAGGCCGGTGGCCCCGACGCTTCCAAGGCCGATGATGCGATTGCAGCGGTGAGGGCGGCACTCGAAGCGGCGTAGGCTAGTGGGCTGAATTTATAGCAACGGTTGGAGGGCCAGCGCCCCCCTCTGTCCTGCCGGACATCTCCCCCACTTGGGGGGAGATCGGACGTCGCGTCGGCTTTCGCCAATCTCCCACGTGGAAATAAAACCGCGCCGGAATAGGCGCCTTAGCGGACGCTGCCAATCTCCCCACTCGTGGGGGAGATGTCCGGCAGGACAGAGGGGGGCGCTGTCCCGCAGGCCTCTCAATACTTATCGCGGGCTTGTTCAGTCCGCACGAAGCTCGGCCGAGCCGCAATGCGCGCATACCAGTCCTGGATGTCCGCGAACCGTGCCAACAGGCCTTGCCCTTCGGCGACATTGAGGAAATAGGCGATGATGGGTGCCGCGTGCAGGTCGGCCAGCGTGAGCTGGTCGCCGAGCAGCCACGGTCCGGGAGCCTTGAGTGAGGTAAGCACCCCGAGCACCGTTTCGGCCTGGCGCAGCCCGCTGGCGATCAGCGCCTCGTCGGGGGCCTCTTTCTCCAGCCGCTCGACGGCAACATCCCAGACCATCGCGCGATAGCCATAGGCGTCGAGCATGCCGATGATCTGGCCCATCCTGGCGCGGCCGCGCGCGTCGGCAGGCTGCAGCGTCGGCCCGTCGAACGCCTCCTCGACATAGCGCGCAATCGCGCTTGTCTCGAAGAGGCGAAACCCGTCATGCTCGAAGGCCGGGATGCGGCCGAACGGATGATGCTCGAAATACCAGGCGGGAACGCCATCGGCGGCAAAGACATCGACCGGCACAAGCTCGTAGTCGATGCCTTTTTCCGCGAGTACGAGGCGGACGATGCGTAGATAGACGCTGTACTCCGCCCCGTAGACGATGGGCTTGCCCATCTTGCTTACTTGTCAGGCCATCGCCTTCTGCAGGTTCTCGTCGATCTTGTCGAGGAAACCGGTGGTCGACAGCCAGGGCTGGTCGGGGCCGATCAAGAGCGACAGGTCCTTGGTCATGAAGCCGGACTCGACCGTCTGGATGCAGACCTTTTCCAGCGTTTCGGAGAAACGCTTTAGGTCGGCATTGTCGTCGAGCTTGGCGCGGTGCGCGAGGCCGCGCGTCCAGGCGAAGATCGAGGCGATCGAATTGGTCGAGGTTTCCTCGCCCTTCTGATGCTGGCGATAATGGCGGGTGACGGTGCCATGCGCGGCTTCGGCTTCCACGGTCTTGCCGTCCGGTGTCATCAGCACCGATGTCATCAGGCCGAGCGAGCCGAAACCCTGAGCAACCGTGTCGGACTGCACGTCACCGTCATAGTTCTTGCAGGCCCAGACATAGCCGCCCGACCATTTCAGGGCGGAGGCCACCATGTCGTCGATCAGGCGGTGCTCGTACCACAGCTTCTTCGACTTGAACTCGGCCTCGAATTCAGCCTCGTAGACCTCCTGGAAGATGTCCTTGAAGCGGCCGTCATAGGCCTTGAGGATAGTGTTCTTGGTCGACAGATAGACCGGATAGTTGCGCAGCAGGCCGTAGTTCAGCGAGGCGCGGGCAAACTCGCGGATCGAGTCGTCGAGATTGTACATGGCCATGGCGACACCGGCGCCGGGCGCGTCGTACACATCGTGCTCGATCACCTGGCCGTCCTCACCCACGAATTTGATGGTCAGCTTGCCCTTGCCGGGGAAGCGGAAATCGGTGGCGCGGTACTGGTCGCCGAAGGCATGACGGCCGACGATGATCGGCTTGGTCCAGCCGGGCACCAGGCGCGGCACGTTCTTCATGATGATCGGCTCGCGGAAGATGGTGCCGCCGAGGATGTTGCGGATGGTGCCGTTCGGCGACTTCCACATCTTCTTCAGCTTGAACTCCTCGACGCGCTGTTCGTCGGGCGTGATCGTCGCGCATTTCACGCCGACGCCGTGTTTCTTGATGGCGTTGGCCGAATCGATGGTCACCTGGTCGTTGGTGGCGTCGCGATGCTCGATGCCGAGGTCGTAATATTCAAGCTTGAGGTCGAGATAAGGGTGGATCAGCTTGTCCTTGATGAACTGCCAGATGATGCGGGTCATCTCGTCGCCGTCGAGTTCGACGACCGGGTTCGCCACCTTGATCTTCGCCATGGAAAGAATGCCTCGTTGCTGGGATATGGGACGGCCTTGCCCGCGTGGCGTTGGGCCGGGAGATGTCGCCCGTATATCAAAGCGCTTTTGGCCACGCAAACGGCGATCGGTCACGAATTGGAGGCCAGAGCCGTCGTCATTTGCGAATGCTTCATTTTCCCGGCCGAATATGGCAGGGACGCTGAAATGCCGCAAACAGCAGTTCATTGACAATCATGCCCGTCATCAAAGATCCCGATAGCATTGCAGTCGCCGGCCCGGCGATCATCCTCGTCGAGCCGCAGCTTGGCGAGAACATCGGCATGGTCGCGCGCGCCATGGCCAATTTCGGTCTGTCGGAGCTGCGCCTGGTCAACCCGCGTGATGGTTGGCCGAGCGAGAAGGCACGCGCGGCGGCCAGCCGCGCCGACCATGTCATCGACGCCGTGAGAGTGTTCGACGACCTGGCCTCGGCGCTCGCCGACTTGAATTTTGTCTTCGCAACCACGGCCAGGCAGCGCGACGGCTTCAAATCCGTGCGCGGGCCGGTGGAGGCGGGCAGGATGCTTCGGACCCATCATGCAATGGGACAACGCACTGGCATCCTGTTCGGACGCGAACGCTTCGGCCTCTACAATGACGAGGTCGGCTTGGCCGACGAGATCGTCACTTTCCCGGTCGATCCCGATTTCTCCTCGCTCAACATCGCCCAGGCCGCGCTGCTGATGTCCTATGAATGGATGAAGTCCGGCCTGGAAGATGAGACCAAGACCAATTTTTCCGGCCCGGACATGAAGCCGGCAAGCAAGGAAGAATTGCACGGCCTGTTTGCGTATCTGGAAGGCGCATTGGAAGCGCGCGGCTATTTCCGGCCGGCGCCGAAGAAGCCGAAAATGGTCGACAATCTGCGCGCGGTGCTCACACGCCCCGGCTTTGCCGAACCGGAGCTCAAGGTGCTGCGCGGCATCATCTCGTCGCTCGACAGGTTTTCTCCGGCGATGCCGCGCGGCGACGGGTCCCCTGGCGACGATCCGCGGCGCTTGCCCGCGGCCGCCGCGCGTGCCCGCAAGGCGGAGGCGGCGCGCTTTGCCGACACCGGCAAGGACGATGACATACCGCCGCTTGGCGGAAAAGGAACCGACAATGACTGAGCGGCCGATCCTGATGTTCGATTCGGGCATCGGCGGGCTTACCGTGCTGCGCGAGGCACGCGTGCTGATGCCCGACCGCCGCTTCATCTATGTCGCCGACGACGCTGCGTTTCCCTACGGCGCTTGGGAAGAGCCGGCGCTGAGGGCGCATATACTCGAATTGTTCGGCAAACTGCTGGAGCGCTTTGCGCCGGCCATTTCCGTCATCGCCTGCAACACCGCCTCGACGTTGGTGATCGATGCGTTGCGCGATAGATTTCCCGAGCATCCTTTCGTCGGCATGGTGCCTGCGATCAAGCCGGCGGCGGAACGCACGCGCTCAGGGCTGGTTTCGGTGCTGGCGACGCCTGGCACCGTCAAGCGCCAATACACGCGCGACCTGATCAGCAAATGGGCGCAGAAATGCCATGTCCGCCTGGTCGGCAGCGACAGGCTGGCGGGACTGGCTGAGATCTACATGCGTGAGGGCTTCGTCGATGAAGAAGCCGTGCGCACCGAGATTACGCCGTGCTTCGTCGAACATGATGCGCTGCGTACGGATATCGTCGTGCTCGCCTGCACACACTACCCCTTTCTGGCCAATCGCATGCGCAAGACGGCGCCCTGGCCGGTCGATTGGCTCGACCCCGCTGAAGCGATCGCGCGCCGGGCGCTGTCGCTTCTCGCCGACATCGATCCGAGCGGTCGTGGCGAGATGCTGCCTGAAGGCCCCGACCTTGCCGTCTTCACATCGAAAAGAGCCGATTTTCCGACCCGTCGCCTAATACAGGGCTTCGGGCTGGCGATGTCGTGATTCCGAAGCGGAACATCACGGCAGTCGTTGCGTTTTTCTCCAGATTCTAACGGGAGAAAGAGCCATGCCAGCCACCTCGAAAGCCCAGCAGAAAGCCGCCGGCGCGGCTCTGTCGGCCAAGCGCGGCGAGACCAAGAAGAGCGAACTCCAGGGCGCTTCCAAGGGAATGTACGAATCGATGAGCGAAAAGCAGCTCGAGGAATTCGCCGAGACGAAGCGCAAGGGCCTGCCGGAGAAGAAGTCGAAAGACTAAGGGTTAAGCATCCGGAATCAAAGAGCCCGCGGCCAAGACCGCGGGCTTTGAAATGATATCGGCCGCCTGAGACCGGATAGGAGCCTACCAGCGCCCGCTGCAGCGCTTGATCTTGTAGCGTATGACCTTCTTGTGGCCGTGCCGCCAGATAACCTTCTTCTTGATCACGATGCGGCAAGCCTGGTGATGCCGGTGTCCTTGCCAATGCCTGGCCTCCGCCGGCTCCGGTGTCAGGACCGCCATGGATCCCGCCAACACAGCGGCTCCTGTCAGGGTAAGGAAGAATTTCTTCATGCGAATGTAGCTCCTCTGCTCCGGTCCCTTCCTGATGCCGCTGGCGCAACCTCCCGCCACATCCGGCACTGTACTCAACCCAGAGACGCTATATCGTCGCCATGGCCTACGCCAGCCACAAGCTTGACACCGGTTAAATCTCCGTTTAATCAGCGCGCCAACACCGGGCCGCAATGCCCGGTGGTTTTCTTTATGTGGGCAAGATGCGTGGAAATCCAATTCTACTATCTTGTTTGAACTGACGTGTCCCGTGGGTTTTCCGCCGCGTTGCGTGGGAAAACCCTGTCAGGTCTCGAAAACGGAGGCCAGAGGAGGGCGCGTTTCCTTCACCCGGACCATGAGGTTCCGGGTGTATTGTTTTGAAAAGGGAATGCGATGAGCAAGCGCGAATCCGCGAAGTACAAGATCGACCGCCGTCTCGGCGAAAATATCTGGGGCCGCCCGAAGTCCCCGGTCAACAAGCGTGAATACGGTCCTGGCCAGCATGGCCAGCGCCGCAAGGGCAAGCTTTCCGATTTCGGCCTGCAGCTGCGCGCCAAGCAGAAGCTGAAGGGTCACTATGGCGATGTTTCGGAAAAGCAGTTCCGCAAGGTCTATGAAGAGGCTGACCGCCGCAAGGGCGACACCTCGGAGAACCTGATCGGCCTGCTCGAATCGCGTCTCGACGCGGTCGTCTACCGCGCCAAGTTCGTGCCGACCATTTTCGCCGCCCGTCAGTTCGTCAACCACGGCCACGTCAACGTCAACGGCAAGCGTGTCAATATCGGCTCGTATCGCTGCAAGCCGGGCGATGTCGTCGAAGTGCGCGAAAAGTCCAAGCAGCTGGTCATCGTTCTGGAAGCGGTCGGTCTCGCCGAGCGCGACGTGCCGGACTACATCGAAGCCGATCACAACAAGATGGTCGCGACCTTCTCGCGCATCCCTGGCCTTGCGGACGTTCCGTTCGCCGTGCAGATGGAACCGAACCTGGTCGTCGAATTCTATTCGCGCTAAAACGAGCGCGTTCTGCGATACCAAGCAAAGGCCGCCCGTCGAGGCTAATGCAGTTCACTTAGGCACCTTCAGTGTTCTGACAGGATATTTGGCTGGTAGCTTTTTGACGACACGGGGGCATGATCGCC
>NZ_JAMYOM010000043.1:0-44366 GCF_040319805.1 Mesorhizobium sp. M0848
CCTTGCCACGCTTCACCGCCGAGGAGTGCTCAAACTACTTCTGCGCCGCAGGATACGAGCCTGAGTGATCAGATTCTGCTCTAGCTTCACGAATGGCATCGACCGCCCTTGCCGAACGCACGCGCCATGCCGACCGGATCGGCCGCCCTCGGGACCGCCGTGTTCAGGAGCACGGCGTCGAACCCGAGCTCCATGACGTCGCCGCGTACGACGGCCGTCCGAGCCACGCATCCACAATCAAACGGAATGTAGGGGAAATGTCCGCGCATCAACTGGACCTCGGAGCTCAACGCTTCATCGCATTAGAATGAGCGTTCGAAACGCAGGATACCGCCGACACTGCTCTTCTTGTTGGCATTGGCCCAGTTCACTTCGGAAGCTTTCACCTTTCCGACGGCGGAGCCTCCGTAGCGGTCATAGTCGAGTTCAGCCGTAACTGTGAAATCTGGAAGAAGCGCATAGGCGACGTTCGCAGCGGCACCATAGTTCTTGAGCTGATCACCCGAGAGCTGAAGGTTGAACGAAGTTGTCTCGTTGAGCTCGTAAGCGGCGCCAGCCCAGAAAGCCCAGTTCCCGCCCCAGATCTTATAGAAGCCGCGACCATGAGCGTCGATCGCGTTCATGGAGTCGTCGTTGAGCTTGCCATTGGAACCGTAGCCGAACATTCCGAACAGCAACAGTTCGTCGGTGACATTGATGTCGACACGGACCTTGACGGCTACCGATTCGTAGTTGCTATCATAACCAGCAACGCCGGTGATCCCTCCCCAGCCATGTGTGTATTTCAAGCCGCCCACTATGTGCGGAGCGTAGTTGTCGATTGTGCCGACCACGCCTGAGCCTTCTTCGAGCGAAACCACGGCCGAAAAGCCGTTCGCGGCGTCGAAGTAGTACTGGACCACATTGGTATCCAAAGCGCCGTACGGAACCGGCGTCTGGTTGAGTACGTCACCCGCGCCGCCAATAAACATGTCGAAGGCCGACCAGTCCTTACCAACTCGGAGGCCACCAAGCTGAATCCAGGCGAAAGTCAAGATGCTGTCTCCGTTGAAGGCATAGGACCGAGAACTGTCCGAAACCGAAGTGTGGCGGTTACCGAAATTCACGCGGGTTTCGGTGTAGGTCTTCAACGTGCCGAGTTCGGTCTCCTGGCCGGTCCAAGCTTTCAGTGTGAAGCGCGTGTTGTTTTGCCATGTACCCTGATCCTCACCAGTCCTCACATCTGAGGTTCTTGCGTGGTAAAACAATCCGACATCGCCCAAGCCCACGTAGTAGCTAAGATAGCCGCCGATGCGCAGGCAGGTCTCGGTGCCTGAAATGTAGACGTAGCCCGAGCCGTAGACGTCGCAGATCTTGGCGTACTCAGTCGGGTCAGGCTCGGCGACGGTGGTCACCGCGCGAGCGTCGGAAAAGGCGATCAGTGCCGCAGTTGAGCCGAGGAGGAGGCTCCCAATGGTCATTGTTGATCTCCGTCTAAATAGTAAAAGGAATCGAGACCGATAAATGATTTTTGCTAAGCAAACTATTGATAGCGCATCAAGCTGAATTCTGGGAGTGTTGCTGCACATATCGTGCTAATGCTCAGGAGAAGTTAGAATGTGATTGAGACTTGTTGTCACATATATTAATTAGTTAACACTCCCAGGCGGTCGTACAGCATTTTTGTACAATCACCCTTTCACCTCCGGCGGGCCTCACAAAGGGTACTACAGCAAATGACGTGCCACCCTGACGACCCAGCTGCGGCTTGAAGCTCAAATGTACGGGCGGACCTTGGTTTGCGCTTCCTTCTCTTTGCCTTGCGGATCCACCCAAGCAGGAACGGCAAACGTTTCGGCTACGGTTCGTCTGTTCGCTTCGCGACAGTTTGGCTTAATGGCGACGGCATTGTTTGCTGTGAGCCCCGCCGTTGAGGCATCATCTGGCGGCCACCGCTCGGTACGACGCCGTCACTTTGGCGAGCTGATGGTCGATAACCACGCGCCGCAGCCTTGCACCACTGAGTCGGTAGGCGCCAGCCTTGGCATTGCGGCGGACCTGACGGTCGCGTCGAGCAGGTTCTCGTCCTGAAAGCGGCGCGCCACAGCTAATGCTTCTTGCCAGCAATTCACACAACGAGCTCATCGAGACGGCAGAGATCATTATGGGCGGCGTAGCTGGCGTGCAAAGTCTGGACCCAACACCGTATTGTCTCATCGGATGCGGCATCTGCGCTCAGAAGAGTCTCCCACGCGCAGATGAAGGGAAGGGACGCTGGAACAAAACGGTGCGCGTGAGGGTTTCGGCGGGAACACCATCGTCAGTCGCTGACCGAGTGCGCTCAGACCATCGCTGTCCAGCCAAGACTGAACGGCGCCCATTGCTAAAAAATTTCGAGCCCAAAGCGGGACGGACTGACATAGCGCAAAGACGCAGGCCAGCGCAGCGGTAAGGTTGGATGTTATCAGCATGGGACGGTGACCGTTGCAGACCACGAAATTTCGAGAGGCCCGGCTGCCTTGGTACACTATCTATCCGGCTGTGTCGGAGTTCTCTGGGGCGGTCGGCGCCGAGGCTTATGAGGAATGGCTCAGGAACCTGCCGGCTGATGATCCGGTGTCACTCTATCTGCACGTTCCGTTCTGCCGATCAGCCTGCTGGTATTGCGGCTTCCCAACCACCATCACCCGCCATGATGCGCCCATCCTCAACTATCTGGCGGCGCTGCGTGACGAGATCCGTCTGGTTTCGGAGCGAGTGCCGAAGACGCTGCCCGTGAGCGACATACATTTCGGCGGCGGAACGCCGTCTCTCATCGGACCAGCCGAGTTCCTCGCTCTGATGGAGTTTCTGCGATGCCGCTTCGCCATCTCGAAAACAGCTACGGTCGCCATCGAGATCGATCCACGCACGCTCACGCCCGAGATGGCGGAACGCTTGGGAGCGGCCGGCGTGAACCGCGCGAGCCTGGGCGTACAGAGCTTCGATCCCATTGTTCAAAAAGCGATCAACCGAATCCAGAGCGAGGCCCAGACGTCGGCTGCCGTGGAAGTGCTGCGCCGGCATGGAGTAAGCCGCATCAACTTCGACCTCATCTACGGCCTGCCGCATCAAACGGTGGAGTCGTGCGTCGAGACAGTGAGGGCGGCGGTCGCCATGCGCCCCGACCGGCTTGCCTTGTTCGGCTACTCGCACATCCCATCCCAAGTAAAGAATCAGCGCCTCATCGAGGCGGAATTTCTTCCCGACAGCGCTGCCCGCGCTGAACAGTATGCGGCTGTCGCCGTGACGCTGGTTGCCGCCGGCTACCGGGAGATCGGGCTCGACCATTTCGCCTTGCCGCACGACGAGCTCGCGCTGGCACAGGAAACCGGTCGCCTGCGACGTAACTCGTTGGGCTACTCGGCCGATACCTGCAGAACCCTGATCGGTTTCGGCGCGTCGGCTATCGGCCGCATCGGCCAGGGATACGTTCAAAACGAAGTTACACGGGAGTCCTACATCCAGCACATCGCAGCTGGCCGACTGGCGACATCGAAGGGCCATCGCCTCACAGACGACGACCGCGTGCGAGCCGCAATTATCGAGCGATTAATGTGCGATTTCGAGGCTGACGTGCCGGCAATCTGTGTCGCCCACGGATCTGATCCGATCCATCTTCGCGATTCGGCTGAGCGCTTGGCCATGCTGGCCAAGGACGGGATAGTGGACTTCGAAAACGGCTTTGTCCGCGTACGGCGGGAGCATCGCTTTGGGATTCGCGCTGTCGCTGCCGCATTCGATGTTTTTAGGGATGGCGTTACGTATATCCCGCAGCAGCTTAATGCGATGCAAAGCACGACATAGTCCGGCATCAATGTCTCCGCTTGGAACCGCCGGCCTACTTGCCACGCCGGCCGGGCGCTGGTCTGGCAAGTGGGCTTTCCGTTTGCCAATGCGTTCGTTCCCGGCCCTCACGGGGCGGCGAGTCCCTGCCGTGAGCGCCTCACCCGTGAGGCTACATGGCGGCCGTGGAGATTACCTCAGCAGCGGCGCCCGATCGGAAACCTTAGCACCTCAGCGCTTTGACGTGGCTGCTTGAACTCTTCGACGGCAACCGCCTCAATTAGCAGGTCCAAGGCTTCGCGGCCCCTTTGACTCATCGGGTCATCCCCACAAAGGTAGTCATACGCTCGATCTAAATGCACTCGGGCGGCGGAAAAATCGCTTGTCATATCATAGAACCCTCTCTACCCGCCCGCATTGCCGTCTACGAGGTGAAGGTAGCGCAATCGTCAATATATACAGACAAATTTGAATTAAATCGATGCCGCCATCGAGCCCGCCGACGACCACTCGCTGGCGCTCGGTCGGTTCATAAATGCCGAGCACCCCGTCCCGAGACCACCTCTGACCTACCTCCTTCGATGCTAGACGCGTGGAAGACATGGCTGCGCCGCCGCTGCGAGAAAGGCGTGTCCCATCGCGCGGCGGCTGCATAGTGGGCAGCCAGCGCCGGGAGCTAATCGGCAAAGCCGCGTGTGGCGATTTTGCATAGCGGGCGCAGGCGAATCGCCACGCCCGTCCAGCATGTCCGATGCCGCGTAGGCCGCAAGGATCCCTGAGCGGAGTGCATGCACGATCCCGCGTGATGACAGTGGATCGGCACAGAACAGGCAGTCGCCCGCCGCGACCCAGCGGTCACCGGCGGCGGGATCGATCGTTGCGGTTCCCGCCGCCTTGATCATGCTGGCGGTCTCGATTGCGTTGGGCGGCACGAGCGGCGCGATGGACTGCGTTGCGGCTAAAGCGCGGTACCAATGTCCGGCTTTGCGCAGTTCGCTGCCCAGATCCGGATCGGTGAGGCACGCGCAAGTCGGCGCTGTACCACCAGCCTTCGGGACGCGCCTCGACGACCATGCTGCAATCGCCCGGTGCGCGGTCGAAAAAGCGTGTGTAGGCGGCAAGATGTCCGTGCATGGTGAGCTTGGCGCCGAAACATCGCGCCAGCCTCCAACTGGACCGGTCGCCCAAACCACGGCGCGGGCAACGATAGCTTCATCGGCCAGCTTGAGCAGCCAGCCTTGATCGTCGCGCACTGCCGAACCCACGGCCGAGCCAAACCGCGTGTCCACACCTGCCGCCTTGGCCGCCTGCACCATCAGCCGGTCGAATCGCGTCCGGTCGAGCTGCCAGCCGGCACCTTGAGCGGAAAACATGCCGTGCCGCTCGCTGGGAACTTCATTGGCCCACACCGAAACAAGCGCACGATTTTCAACGAAGCCGGCCTCGGCGAACGGCGTCCAGACACCAAGCTGACGCAGCAGCCCATTCGCTACTGCCGGCAGCACCTCTCCCGGCTTTGGCCGATCATGCCTTCCTGCTTCCAGCAACAGCACGCTCCGCGCGGGTGCATCGTTGCCAACGCCAGTCCGGATGTGGTCGCCGCCAAACGTGATCGTCTCAGCGAGCTGGCGGGACAAAATGCCAACCTCAAGATAGCGTTGGCCCGGATCAGCGAGGCGGACTGAGGAAGACTTTAAATTCAAAAGGTGACACGCGGCAATAGTCGCGTGCCGCTGTAGCCCCAGGCTCCGCTTCACCGTGGGGACCGATCGGTCGCACTCTCAGCCTGTGGTTCTTCTCTGCCACCCACATCGAATTTTGGTGGATTGTCCGTCTCCCGCACCGGTTTGAGCGCGATAGACAAGAATCGCGTTTCTGTGCCGGCCGGGCTTCAATGACGGGGATGGCGAAAAGCTGAGTGCTCGGGCTTGCGGGCCGAGCTTGTCGGTCGCTCGATGGAAAGTGTCATCTGAGGCGCTTCCTCTCCCGCGTGCAACTGGAAGACACGCTCGTCCAGTTCCTTGTCCACTTCCGTCAGACGATGATTGAGGCGAAGGTAGTCCGTCCAGGTCGGCGTGCGGAACGTTTCCGTCCAATGCATAGGCTTCTGCAAGTTCCGCTGGAGCGTCCAATCCCGAGCACCGACCCGGCTGTGTACATGACGCCGGTGCCGCATGAGGTCGAGGAAAGCCTCGAGATCTCTCTCGGCTATCAGATATTCGACCTTGACCACGATCGGGCCGCTTCTCGGCTTCAGGTTGAGCGCGACAGCCGGGGCATCGAATTCCTCCAGAGGATCGGGCTCTGAGTCGCGGCGCTCGCGAAGAGGAAACAGAACGCCGGCTGCAGCGACGAACATCAGGGAGGCAGCGGAACCCTCCAGCGCCAGGGCCAGCGAATGGTTTTCGGCCACCGTGCCCCACACCCAGCTGCCGAGCGCGATGCCACCATCTATCAAAGCATAGTAGATCGAGATGGTGCGCCCCACGACCCAGCGCGGGCTTGCCAGCTGCACGCTCACACCGACCCCTGACCAGGCGGTGACCCAGCCCGCGCCGCCCAAAGCGAGTGCAATTGCCGCCACCCCGATCGAAGTTGTCAGTGCCAGCGAAAGTGAGCACGCCGCGCAGGCGACGCAGGAGAGCCTCATCAGCCGCTCCTGCGACAAGCTCCGTCTGAACAGGCTGTTGGAGAGGCCAGCGAAGACGGCTCCGGTCCCGAAGCCGGCCATGAGCGCGCCATAGGCGAGCGGGCCTCCTCCCAGCTGATCGCGGACAACCACCGGCAGCAGCGCGAGTATGGCGATGCTCGCCAAGCCAAAGAGGGTTCCGCGCGCGATCGCTGCCTTGATTTCCGATGACATCGCCGTGAAGCGCAGCCCGTCATAGATCGCCGTCCTCATCGACTCGCGTGGAAGAGGGGAAGAACGAACCTTCCACTTGCAGCGCCAAATAGTGGCCAAGGGTACGAAATAGGTGAGCGTGGTCACCGCGAATGCCGCCATAAGGCCAAACGAGGCAACTACAATGCCGCCGAGCGCCGGGCCCACAGTCCGGACGGTATTGAATCCAACAGAAAGCAGGGTGACGGCAGCGGGAACATCGCGTCGATCCACAATATCGCCAACCGACGCTTGCCAGGCCGGATCATTGAGAGCACCGCCGCTTGCGATCAAGAAGCTGAAGCCGAGGATCATCCACGGACTGACAAAGCCCAGCGCCACCGATGCGGTCAGCATCGCGGAGGCTATCACCATAAGGCACCGACCGGCGAACATGACCCGGCGCCGGCTGAAATTGTCAGCGAGAGCCCCGGCGAAGACAGACAAGACGAAGGCGGGCAGGTTCGATGAAGCCTGAACCAACGCAACCATCAGATCGGAAGTCGAGATCGTTGCCATCAGCCAGCTGATGGCGACAGTCTGCATCAACCAGCCGAGGCTTGAAACCTGCGTGGCGAGCCAGATCGAGCGAAAGGTGGGCTGCAGAAGTGGCCCAAAGGTCGTTGGTGCAGCCAAATCTTCGTTTGATCCAGCCACCCTACTCATTTTGCGAACCTTTTCTTTCCGTTATTGTCGCTTCCCATGTAATCTAGGCTGAACCGTGGCGGCTTAAGAATAGATGGCCCATTTGCCTACGACGAATGTGGCCACAGTTCCTCCTGACCAGTTGTCAGGCGGCCGGGACGCAGACATGGGCCGGCTCACTCGCCTTCGACGACATCTTGGTGAGCCGGGATTCACATGTCATTTGAGGCACCATTTTCGATCGACGCGCTGCCGAGCGATTTTTCGCGAAACGTTACCCTGTTCTTTTGTTGGAAACTCATTCATCAGCGGCGTTCGATGCTGAGTGTGGCTTCCGAAAAGTGAGGACGCTTGCAGATCTTTGACAGGATCAGTTCCCTGATAGATGCAGACGATTGCCAGGCCGCGATCGAAGACGCGCGCGCCCTGCTCCTTCAGTTCGGACAAAAGTCTGATGCCCTCACACATGCGATCGACGAGTTTCTGCTCGACCTGATGACATTGGCTTTCATCGTCGAATGTTACGGACGCGGCTTTGAACTTTTGGCGCGAACGCTTGCCCGTAGAAGGCTGGCGAAGGTCAGACTGTTGTCGGGAGGGGTCGGCCGGGCAGAACGGGTTCCAAAGCCTGATGGCTGAACCGGCGATCGAGCCGCGTTCCAATTAACGACGCCGCGTTCCAATTAACGACGTGGCGACCGCCAAAAAGAGGGCCATCGGAAAACCGAGGTATGTAAGTCAAAACCTTCAGAGGGGAACAGCTGATACGATGGAATGGGAGGAAACCATCGCGTGCATCAGCTGTAAGCTTAATGGCTAAAAGTTGTGCAATGCGCAAACACACTTTGTGCAATGCAGCTATGCAGTAACGCAAAGCCTCAAGTTGCAAGATCGAGTTTGGAAATGTTTGCTGCTCGTACGGTGGTGGGCGAGATCCTTAAGCGTATGTACGGCGGCATGATGGACGCTTGCAAGCATCCAGACAAGATTATCGCGAAGCTAAAATAAGAGGTTCGATCCAATCGGCGATGCTCAATAGCCGCGCCATTCTGGTTCGGCCGGGCGTTACATCGCCTCGCCAAGTTGAGGATGTATTGGTCGCGAGCAGCCGCGCGCCAATTTGGAACCCACGACCATATGCAACGATTGGGCACTGTCCGAAGAAGGCCGAGAACGGTTGAAAGTGCGCTAGATGGAGATATTCTGAATTGGAACGGGGGCCTGGTTCATCGCCAAAGCGAGACATGGATGAAAAGCAGATCGCGCCCAACGCCTAATCCAACCATTGCAACGGAAGTCCCCTGGTCGGAAAGCCTAACCGCATATGATGACAAGCTTATCGAGCTCTATTTGAAGCTCATGAACGCTTGCGCCGACAGTGCCAGCGAAGAGGAGATGGCGCTGGATGTACTGGGTATCGATCCGGTCAAAGAGCCAATCCGCGCCCGTCCTTCGCAGTCATCTCAAACGGGTGCTCTGGTTTATGCATGAGGGCCATAAGGAACTGCTTCCAAGCCGGCCGCCTCAATAACTGCGGCGCCGAAGGTTGCCCGAGAGATCAGGTGGCGCCCTCGGGGGATGCGAGGACACTTGAAAGCCGCAATCGGGTTATCATCTCCATACTGCGCGTGTTCGGCTCCGCACGGCAAGTGCCCTTGAGTCGAGGAGGAACGCATGAAGAAGAAAGTTCATCTGGAAGCCTGCTGACCGATCCCTTGGGGCCCATAATCGGGTCCCAAGTTGTTCCCGACGAGCGTTGCGAGGCGCGGATGCAGGACCAGCCGGAAATCGAGCCCGGGCGTGAAACGAAGTCAACAGGTGCGAGGTTCGGCCTGCTGGGTGTGGCTGTGTTGGCCGTAGGCGCCTTCATCTGGACCAGCTTCGGCGAAGGCATCCAGCAGGGCACGTCCAACGTCGTTCGGACTGTCATTGACAAGAGCATGCAGCGCCTTGGGCTCGGGCAAGCCCCCAACGCTCTTACAGAGGGCGAATGGTATCTCTCGGTATACTACGATCCCGACTTTACGGATGTCACCCCTGTCGGCCTGGGGCACCCCTTCAAGGTGACATTCACGTCGGCCCCGGATTTGTCTGGCACCTACGAGAACGTTGCAGGGAGCGGCTCGGTAAGCGGCTTTGAACGACCCGGTCAACTCGTAATGACCTACTCCGGAGCAGATGGGATGTCCCATGGAGTTGCCATTCTCCAAGACATTCAGACCAACTGTCTTCCAACAACGTCGAGCATGGTTACGTGGGAGCCGTTTTGGTCCACGCTTGCTATAAGGCGGACACCCAGCAGTGCGATGCCGCCAAATCGCAATATAAATTCTGCAGGGCGATTTTGTCGAAAAACAGGGAACCCGACAAGGATCCTTCCTCAAGGGTTACCTCGACGAACCATGTTCGGCTTTTCAGAACGATCTTAAGCTGAAGCTTAGCCCGACGGCACAGCTTTAGGCACGAAGGCGCTCACCAGGGTCGCAGCTCAAAGAGAACGGCGCCCTTCGCCGGGGGCCGTCCGTTCCGCATCCCGCCTGACGGCGGCGCGTTGCTGCCCCTGTGATAAAAGGGCAGGAGGGCTACGGCTTCCATTTCAGCGTCAGCCGCTGAACGCTTGAGCCGGCTCTACGGCTATTCGGCTGGGGTTTTCCGAAGCTTTTCTAACACAAAGAGCTTGCCCTGGCGCACGGCGTACTCGATTGATTGCGCCTTCGCCAGATGTGCCGCAATCGAGCTGGCCAGCATGCAGCCCGTCCCGCGCATCGATGCGGCAAGACGCGGCGTGTCAAAGCGGACTGCTTCGTGATCGGGGCGCAACAGAATATCGGTTGATTGCGGTCCCGACGCATGGCCGCCCTTGATCAGCAGAGCCCGCGCGCCGGCTGCCAGCAATTCTTGGCCTTGCCACACTACGCCGTCCTCATCCACTGCCCGCTCCGAGCCAACAAGGAGTGCCAGCTCGAAGAGATTGGGGGTGACCAGACGGCAAAATGGCATCAGATCGCATTTCAGGGCGGCGATGGCGCCGGCTTCCAGGAGCGCCCGGCCTGACGTCGACGCCAGCACCGGGTCGAGCACTGCCGGCACCTGCGGATTTTCGCGCAGCACTCCGGCAACCGCAATGACGATCTCCACCGTGGCGAGCATCCCGATCTTGATGGTCGCCACCTTGTTGGCCTGCAACGCCGCACGCATCTGACCGGCCACCAGACCGGGTTGCATAGAGTGGATTTCCATGACCGCATCGTGCGTCTGCACCGTTAGCGCGGTGACAGCAAGGCAGGTGCGCACGCCAATGGAAGAGATCGTCTCGATATCGCGTGCTATTCCGCCTCCACCGCTGGAGTCAGAACCGCCGACCACGAGCACATGCGGTTCTCGCCTCAGCGCCATGGCTTTGTCTTTTCGATCCATTCTCGCGTGCGCGCTTCGGGATCGGCATTCAACGTGATGTCGGTGACCACCGCCGCGCTGTCCGCACCAGCCTCGAAGACACCGTTGAGCCGGTCGGGGTTGAGGCCGCCGATGGCGACCAATGGGATCGGCGCCACCCGATGCTTCCACGCGCTGATCCGCGCGAGCCCTTGCGGCGCCCATTTCATCTGCTTCAGGACCGTGGGATAGATGGGGCCGAGCGCGATATAGTCGGGCTCGGCAGCGATGGCCGTTTCCAGTTCTAGATGATCGTGCGTGGAAAGCCCGAGCTTCAATCCGGCGTACTTAATCGCCAGCAGGTCGGCCGCAGCCAAATCCTCTTGGCCGAGATGGACGAAGTCGCAGCCTTCCTCGATTGCCGTGCGCCAATAGTCGTTGACGATCAGTTGGCAACCATGGACCACGCAGGCGCCGTTCGCGCGGCGGATTTCCGTCCGCAGCGTGGCCTCGTCCCTATCCTTGATGCGCAACTGAACCAGCTTGACGCCAAGCGGCACCAGCCGTTCGATCCAGGCAGCACTGTCGACGATCAGGTAGAAGGGATCGAGCTTCATGAAAATACTGCTCTGCCGATGGTCGGTGTCGATGGCATGGCGATCTCGCGCGGTTCGAGCATTCCGGAGCTGAAAGCTTCACGACCGGCCTCGACCGCCTTGCCGAACGCGCGCGCCATGCCGACCGGATCGGCCGCCTTGGCAACCGCGGTGTTCAGGAGAGCGGCATCAAAGCCGAGTTCCATGACAGTCGCCGCGTGTGACGGCCGCCCGAGCCCTGCATCAACAATCAGAGGTACCTCAGGGAAATGTCCGCGCATCGAGCGCAGCGCCGTGATGTTGATCGGTCCGAGAGCGGAACCGATCGGCGCGCACCACGGCATCAAGACCTTGCAGCCCGCCGCAAGCAGCCGCTCGGCAACGATAAGGTCGTCGGTGGTATAGGGGAATACAGCAAAACCGTCCTCGCACAGGATGCGGGCGGCTTCGACCAGACCGAAAACATCCGGCTGCAGGGTGTCATGGTTGCCGATCACTTCGAGCTTGACCCAGTTCGTACCGAAGACTTCGCGCGCCATTTGTGCGGTCGTGACCGCTTCCTTGACGGAGTGGCAGCCAGCAGTGTTGGGCAGGATTCTGACACCAAGCGAGCGGATCAACGACCAGAATTCTTCGCCAGCCCTGCCGCCTGCCATTTCACGGCGCAACGAGACGGTCACCACCGCCGTGCCCGAAGCCCTGACAGCCTCGGCAAGGATGGCCGGCGAAGGATATTGAGCGGTGCCGAGAAGCAGGCGCGACGGAAGCTCGGCTTCATAAAGCTCGATCATGGCCTAGCCGCCCTGCATGGGCGAGAGGATTTCAATCCGGTCGCCGTCGTTCAACTGGAATTCCGCCCGGTTGGCTTTGTGCACGAGGTCATTGTTGACGGCGGTCGCGAGCCAATCGCCCTCATAGTCGAGCGCGGCAAGCAGCTCGGCCAGCGTGGTGGCGGCAACCTCATGCGCTTCGCCGTTGACCATCAGTTTCATGAGCAAGCTCCTTGGTTCTGTCTTGAGTGAAAACCAGGTCGGCAGCCTGGCGCGCCATGGCGGGAGCCAGGAGAAAACCGTGACGATAGAGCCCGTTGATCGCGATGATTTCACCCTTGGTTTCGACGCGCGGCAAGTTGTCGGCAAAGGCTGGGCGGACGCCGACACCGGTTTCAACGATCTCGGCCTCGCCAAAGGCCGGGTGGAGGGCATAGGCGGTACCCAGCAGCTCCATTATGGAACGCGCCGTCACCGGTCCGGCACTCTGGCTTTCAATCATCGTCGCTCCGATCATGAAACGGTGATCGGTGCGCGGCACGGCATAAAGCGGAAAGCGTGGATGAAGCAAACGGACCGGCCGCGACAGCGAGACATCAGGCGTGCGAAGAATCAGCATTTCGCCGCGAACACCGCGCAGCCTGTCATCGGCCGCTGCCATTCCCATACAGTCTATCTGACGGGCGAAACCCGAAACAGGCCGGGCGTCGCAGCCGAAGTGGAATTTGACACCCATGGTCGCAAGCTTGTCATGAAGTGCCGCCATCGCCGGGCGTGGGTCGAGGTGAGCCTCATCGGCGAACAGCAATCCGCGGCGGAAGCGGCCGGCTAAGTCGGGCTCCAGCAAGGCAATTTCATCTTCCTCGACGCGCCGATAGCCCGTCGTGCGGCTGGCGAACCGGTCGAGCTCGCCCGCATCGCGCGGCGCGGCCAAGACCAGCGTTCCCCGTCGTGCTACCAAGCCTGGCGTTGCGGCGTCCCACCAGTCGGCGGCGTCGCTTCCGAGATCCAGCACCGGCTGCTCGGCGCTTTCACGCTCGCACCACGGCGCCAACATGCCACCGGCGAACCACGACGCATTGCCCCCAAGGGCAGGCCTTGTCTCGGCAACGGTAACCGCCGCGCCGCGTGCGGCGAACTCGAAGGCGGCGGTGAGGCCAGCAACGCCCGCTCCTTTGACCAAGACCTTCATGATGGCTCACGTGGCTGAGGTATGAGCGGTGCCCCGGTCTCGTCCGCCGGCAGGTAGAGATCACCGCCCTCGCGGTATTTCGCCGCCATCGCCGCCATGCCCTCTTTCTGCGCC
Organism: Mesorhizobium sp. M0848; assembly: GCF_040319805.1. Taxonomy (NCBI): domain Bacteria; kingdom Pseudomonadati; phylum Pseudomonadota; class Alphaproteobacteria; order Hyphomicrobiales; family Phyllobacteriaceae; genus Mesorhizobium; species Mesorhizobium sp. M0848. Next base: position 13,378 of record NZ_JAMYOM010000043.1, read on the forward strand.
TCGGCACGGATGTCGTGAGAGATACGCATCGAGCAGAATTTCGGTCCGCACATCGAGCAGAAATGCGCCACCTTGTGCGCTTCCTTGGGCAAAGTCTGGTCGTGGAAGGACCGCGCCGTTTCCGGATCGAGCGACAGGTTGAACTGGTCCTCCCAGCGGAACTCGAAGCGCGCGCGGGAAAGCGCATCATCCCTGACTTTCGCTGCCGGATGGCCCTTCGCCAGGTCGGCGGCGTGGGCGGCGATCTTGTAGGTGATCACGCCGATCTTGACGTCGTTGCGATCGGGAAGGCCGAGATGCTCCTTGGGCGTGACGTAGCAGAGCATGGCGGTGCCGAACCAGCCGATCATCGCGGCGCCAATGCCTGAGGTGATGTGGTCATAGCCCGGCGCGATGTCGGTCGTCAGCGGTCCAAGCGTATAGAACGGCGCCTCGCCGCAGACGGCGAGTTGCTTGTCCATGTTCGCCTTGATTTTGTGCATCGGCACGTGGCCAGGCCCCTCGATCATCACCTGGCAATCCTTCGCCCAGGCGATCTGCGTCAGCTCGCCGAGCGTTTCCAACTCGGCGAACTGCGCCGCGTCGTTGGCATCGGCGATCGAGCCCGGACGAAGGCCGTCGCCGAGCGAGAAGGAGACGTCGTAGGCTCTGGCGATGTCGCAGATCTCCGCGAAGTGCTCGTAGAGGAAGCTCTCCCGGTGATGGTGCAGGCACCATTTGGCCATGATCGAGCCGCCGCGCGAGACGATACCCGTCACCCGGTCGACGGTCAGCGGGATGTAATGCAGCCGCACGCCGGCGTGGATGGTGAAATAGTCGACGCCTTGCTCGGCCTGTTCGATCAGCGTGTCGCGGTAGACCTCCCAGGTCAGATCCTCGGCAATGCCGCCGACCTTTTCGAGCGCCTGGTAGAGCGGCACCGTGCCGATCGGCACCGGCGCGTTGCGCACGATCCAGTCGCGGATGTTGTGGATGTTGCGGCCGGTCGACAGGTCCATCACCGTATCGGCGCCCCAGCGGATCGCCCACACCATCTTTTCGACCTCTTCCGCCATCGACGATGTGACGGCGGAGTTGCCGATATTGGCGTTGATCTTGACCAGGAAATTGCGGCCGATGATCATTGGCTCGCTCTCGGGATGGTTGATGTTGGCGGGGATGATCGCCCGTCCGCGCGCCACCTCGTCACGCACGAATTCGGGCGTGACGAAATCGGGCAGCGTCGCGCCGAAAGCCTCGCCGTCGCGCTCAAGCTTGCCGCGCAGGATCTCGCGACCAAGGTTCTCGCGGATGGCGACGAACTCCATTTCGGGTGTGATGATGCCGGCGCGCGCGTAGGCAAGCTGCGTCACCGCCTTGCCTGCTTTGGCCCTGAGCGGTCGGTGGCGGATGGGAAATTCTGGCGTCAGGCGTTCGCCCGTCGCGAATCCGTTGTCCTCCGGCCGGACATGGCGGCCGTCGCAGACCTCGACATCGCCGCGCGCCAAGATCCATTCGTGGCGAAGCCGGGCCAGGCCTTTTTCGATGCTGGTTTCGACAGCCGGATCGGTATAGGGGCCCGACGGATCGTAGACGGTGACGGGCGGTTCGCCGGCTGTCGGATGGACGGAGATTTCGCGCATCGGCACCCTGATCTGCGGGTGGATGGCACCGGGCTTGTGGATCTTACGCGAAGCAGGCAGCGGCCCCGTTGAGACGGCTGGGGTGAGGGCATTCATCTTGAGGCTCCTTTGCTCATGCATTGGAGACCCAGTTCTGTGCCGGAAGGATGAAAAGACGCTTCTGTCGACCTGCCGAAACAGGACCTCGGGCGTGAACTCCCGCAGAGCGCTTGCACCGTCCCTACGCCAGTATGAACTGGATCAGGTTCAACGGGTCACTGCGCCGCGAAAGCCAGCAGTATCTCAGCCCCTTGCCGGGACTCCCCTGGTGAATGCCTCAAGTTGAACGGGCCGGCGTTGTCTTGTCAAGCGCATGTTCGTCCTGCGGCGGCGGTGGGCGGCATTCAAATTGGGCCCAAATTGGGCCGACGGCCTCGCCATGGGTCGCGGAGAAGTTCCGCGGGAGACAAGGCAGGTGTGGCCAAAGCTGCATTTGCCTCGTCAAACTTGATGTGACATTGACGTAGACGGAACTGCTGCGTTTCAAGGATCTTAAGCCGTCAATGCCTGATCGGAACAGAACTGGTGGGCCGCCCGAACGCCCCACAAACATCGTGCTCTCGATCACCTCTTATTGTCGCCGGAAAAGGGGTGATCGACCATTCGATCAAGTCGACCGCTCGCTGAAGGGCGCCCTCGGTTTCAGCACGGCTGGGCGAAGTGGCAATGACATGTCCAATCCAGTCTCGGAAATCCCCCTTCCTGACGATCGGTGTCTTGGGTTCAACATTCAATTTGACCTCGGCCACACCTGATATAGCAGCTGCCTGAGTGTCGCCACCAATCCAGTCGAGGGTGCCATCTTGATCAGGAAGCAGGAATCGCGCGGCCGCAGTATGCGAATGCTTTTTGCGCAGATCCCATTCCTCGCCAATGACAAGCTTGATGTGCTCGGTGACGAGGTCGACACCGTAAGCTAACTGGACCAGTTGAGGGTCGGGCGCGCCACTAAGACGCGGATTGACTTCAATGACAACTGGACCGCGTTTCGTGCACCGGAGTTCAATGTTAGTTGGCCCCCAGCCAAGGCCGAGAGCCCGCAAACAGCTCAGCGAAACATCGGCGATGCGCTCACGCTCCTGATCGGTTAGCAGGGCCGGATACGTCACCTCACGTATGACGAAATGGGGGAGGGGACCAAAGTCATTGGCGCAAATCGCAACGACCTCATTCCCCATAACATTAATGCTATAGAACGGGCCCTGTGCGAATTCTTCGACGAGTATTTTCGGTGTAGACCGCCATATGTGCTTTCCGCCCAATAGATGGGTCGTATGTTCGGCTACGTCTTCGAGGCTGCGGCACAATCGGACACCCATGCTGCCGCTGCCTACTGCCGGCTTAAGAATCACGGGCAGGCCGATCTCTGCAGCCGAGCTTTCTACCTCCGCCGCATTCGCTGCCAACCGATAGGCCGGTATTGGAACGCCGGCCTGCGCGAGGAGTTGGCGTTGCTTGAATTTGTCGCAGCTTCGTTCAATCGATTCAGGGTTCGGTCCCGGTAGATCGAAATGCCGGCAAAGCTTGCCAACTGTCGCATAGATCGATTCATGGTCCCCGGCAAAGCCAGTAATGCCAGCAATGTCGTGGGTAGCACGCAGCCGCGAACTTTCGCGGACCAACGCTTCGAGATTGCCAGTGTCGACACGGATTGCCTCAACGTTTTCCGCCGAAAGATAGTCGTACCGAGGTGGATCAGCCGTCAGAGTAATTGGATGAAGACCAAGACACTGAGCCGCTTGGACGTATAGCTGACCAGTACCCCTATGGCCTTCGACCAATATGAGCGCTCTTCTTCTTACCATTGCTGTTAATCCCGATGTTGCGTGCTGGCGGCGGTCCGAGGGTACCGGTGTCACTTTTGTGGCCGTGCCGGACCTCAGACTCGGGGTGCCGTACCATTGTCAACGACTGACGGTTGTAAAAATCTTGTAAATTGATTTGAAGGATCTGTTGCAGCGTTTTTGATTAGGGCGGCGTCGGAGGCTTGCTCCGTTCAAACCAGGTTAGCTGGGGTTGGTGTGTGATCCCGTGGGCCTGGGCGTGACCTACCCCTCGGGTAGGGCACGCCAAGCCACATCAAACTCGCAGCACAAGAACATGCGCTCTGGTCATACCGGCTCATGGTGAGCCCTGAATCTGGAACCGGCCCGATGTGTAAGCAGCGAGTGACGGGGATGCCCGCCTCTTTCAGCAATCCGATTAAAAGTTTCGTTTTCCGGTGCAGATCAATTCGTTCTGAATCTGAATCGCGAAGATGGCGCAGCGCTGCCAGCGCACCAGCCGCTAGCGCTGGCGCAAGCGCCGTGGTGAAAATGAAACCGATCGAGAAGCTTCGTATGCTGTCAACAATGGAGGCAGGTCCGGTCACATAACCCCCCATCGAGCCGAACGCCTTACCTAGCGTCCCTTCGATGATGGTTGGACGATCCATGATGCCAAGTTCCGCGGCAATGCCGGCGCCTTTCGGACCGTACATTCCCGATGCATGAACTTCATCCAGAAACGTCATTGCGCCAAATTCGTCCGCCATGTCACAGATATCTTTGATCGGTGAAATGTCACCGTCCATTGAATATACCGATTCAAAAACAATGATCTTGGGTCTTGCAGGATTTACGCTGCGCAGAAGCTCCCGCAAATGCGCAACGTCGTTATGCTGGAAGACGCGCTTTTCGGCCCGGCTGTTGCGGCATCCACTAATAATTGAAGCGTGGTTGTGCGCGTCAGAAAATATAATTGTGTCCGGCATCAAAGATGCCAATGTACTCAATGATGAATCGTTTGAGCTGAAGCCGGAAACAAAAATCAATCCTGCTTCCTTGTTGTGGAAAGCTGCAAGCTCCCGCTCGAGCAACACGTGATAATGGTTGGTGCCACCAATGTTGCGGGATCCTCCCGATCCTGCGCCGTTGGCATCGATGGCGCGCTTCATTGCCGATAGCACTTTGGGGTGCTGCCCCATACCGAGATAATCATTAGTGCACCAAATGGTTATCTCTTTTCGGCCGTCGGGCCTATTGAGCCAGGCCTTTGGGAAGTTGCCAGACTGACGCTCCAGATCGGCAAATTCACGATACCCGCCACGGCCTTTGAGTTGCTCGATTCTTCCGGCGAAATACTGCACATAATCCAAATCAATCTCCTGTTGGGAAGCCGTTTTTCGGCGCGCTCAGTGCTGCTTCACAGCGCACCTGCGCCGGCCCATCGCGTCGCATCCCTCGACAAGCACCAGCAAGATTGGATTTCGACTACGCGCTTGATCTTGCGGGGGTTTCGGCCGCTCCAGCTAATTCGGGTAACGCGCCCCAAAGTGCAAGTGAAGAGAATGTTAAATCTATTTGTTACTGAAATGTCTGAAATTGCATGAGTGTCGCAAGCGATTTCATAATTCTGGCCAGTCGTCGTTCGATTCCTGTCGCGGCCTTGTCAGAGCTGCGCTCGGCGGGCTTTCGGGCCCGAGAGCCGCAATGCGCGAGGGCCGCGTCTTGTCGCGCAACAGCCCTTGAAGCCCTTCGGCGGCGAAACGCTCTGCAAACGCCATACGCAGCTTTTGGACGTGCTGGCCTGCCGGATCATCTTGACGGTGCCGACGTCATCGTCGGTCCAGCCGGTTCGGAGTCGCCTCAGAATCGGAAATTTCTGCCCATCAGACTGGAAATTGACATGTAAGCTTCCCGGCTCCTTCAGATGTCATCATCTCTCGCACACCAACTCATGCCACGCAGATGAGATCGCGCCTTTTTCTGTCGTCACATTCCATTGTCAGAATCGGAAAAGAAGGGTCTCCTTGTTTTTATATGAAACAAAATTTCACAAATAATTATGAAAACGGACATGTTTGCTGCAGACAATTAACGTGCACGTACTTGTCTGCCGCTGCATAACGAAATATAGGCAGCGATTATAACTTATAAACGTAGTGAAACGCGTAAATCGACATTTCCATAGAGCTGCAGCAGAGGCGAGGGGAGTCCCATGGGCCCTATGAAGATGCAGCCCGAGGAGATGGGCAGCCTGTCCGCGCGGATTTACAGCAAGGTGCGGGATGGCTTGATCATCGGCAATTTCGCGCCGGGCGATCGTCTCCTTATGCAGGATCTTGCCGGGCAGCTCGGAACCAGCATTACGCCGGTGCGCGAAGCCTGTCTGCGGCTCGTCAGCGAGCAGGCGCTCGAGTTGCGCTCCGGCAGGTTCGCCGCGGTGCCAGACCTCAGCCGCGCCCGCTACATTCAGATCAAGCTGATCCGCGTGGCACTTGAAGGGCTTGCGGCAGAACACGCTGCCGACCATTTTGCCCCCGCCGATCTCGAACAGCTTGAGACCTTCCGCGCCTCATTTGTAGAGAGCCATAAGGCCGGTAATATCAAGGAAGCGCGATCCTCCAATCGCGCTTTCCACTTCGGCGTCTACCGCCTGTCGCGTATGCCGATGCTGATCGGACAGATCGAAAGCATGTGGGCCTCGATGGGTCCAATCCTTAACGTTTACGATCGGGAAATTCCGCGCGGGTACACCGGCGCGGAAGAACATGACCATCTCATCGAGGCCTTGAGGACTGGCGACAGGAAGAGGGCCCGCGAGGCGATCGAGAACGACATCCAGCGAGGCTCACATGGTTTTCTGCGCTATTTCGACGAGCGCGGCTCCGGCTGAGCTGAATTGCCCTAAGCACCATCGATCTGCGCGACGCGCGGTGTGCGCAGGCCGGCTGTTTCCCCGCCGTCTACAGTCACCACCGTGCCGTTGACATAGCTCGATTGATTCGAAAGTAACCAAGCGACCACATCAGCGATCTCTTCAGGGGCACCGAAGCGGTTGGCAGGGATCCGCAGTTCGAGCTGCTTCTTGCGCAGTGCATCGCTTATGATGTTGCCCATCATGCGTGTTTCGATCTGGCCGGGGCAGACAGCGTTGAAGCGGATCTCCTCGCCGAACTCCAGCGCGAGGGCCTGCGTCAGCCCGATGACCGCGGCCTTTGAGGCGCAGTAGGCAGCGAGCCCTTCTTCGCCCGTCTTTCCGGCGATGCTGGCCATGTTGACGACTGAACCCCTCCCGAGCCGCAAGCCGTCCAGCGCATGACGGATGAAGAAAAAGACGCTGCGTGCATTAACCGCAAGGACCTCATCCCAATCGTCCTGGGTGGCGGTGGCGAAGGCAATGCGCTTCGACATGCCGGCATTGTTCACGAGCCCCGCGAGCCGGCCGTTGCCAAGTTCAAGCGCACGGTCGACGACACGGCGGCAATCGTCTTCACGGATAATGTCACCGGCAACGAACGTGACACCGTGATTGGCGCGTTCGAGCGCCGCGCCCGCTTCTGCATCTCGGCCGGTCGCCACCACTCTGGAACCGGCAGACGCAAGTTTCTCCACGCAGGCCCGCCCAATCCCGTGCGTGGCGCCTGTTACGATGATCATTCCAATTCACTCCATTACGTATTTGGCAACCGCACAGTTTGGGGGGCTCGCTTTTGGGCCAATCCCCGCCCCATCAAATCATGACGAACAACGTTGTCGTCACCTAGGATCAGTGGATCAATTGTGACGCAGGTTAAAGCCGGTGGACTGGCCCAAGCGCCGGGCCGTCGGCCCAACGGCTGGATTGGCGATACTGCGCATGTGGCCATGTCTTTCCTCGCGTGATGGGGTGTTCCCTAGAAGCGGAGCGATATGCGGGTGTGACGACCGATAAGGCGGACCGGCTATTCCGATAGGGACATGCATACTGTCGCATGACCGACTCGTCATCCCCGCAAGGCCAGTAATGCCAGAAGTGCTGCACAATACGCCAAGAACGCACACCGACCAATCAGTGTTTCGACTGTTCGCCGCACACGGGATCGGCCTCTCAGCTGGCAAAACCATGTCGCAATGGCTGGACGTGCATCGCGATTTGCGAGCCTGGTGACGCGGGACTTGCGCCGGCACGCCATCAAGGGAACCGGCCGCGACGGCTTGCCGGCGGAGGCTGTGCTGCCCTGCCCCTGCTCAAGCAGCACCACCCACTAAGCATCGGGAACCCGCGTTCCATTTAGAAGCCTCCACGTTGCGGGCCTTTGCCCGGCTGCCGGGAGAATGAAGTCGCAAGACAACACCCGCAATCCGGGCGCCGACCTCTAGGAAGAACTCAGGCTGGCAAGCGCCAGACGAGAGAAGTTGGAAAGCGGCACGGTCGTGCGCGGGGAACCGTCATTTCAACAATCATCCGACCGCAGCGTGTTATGGCACGCTGCGGTGCGGTTCAGCGCGGCTGTTGCAGCACGCGAATGCACTGGGCACATCTCCTCCCTAAAGACACTATGACGATTTGGTCGATAGCGAAGTGCGGCTGCTGACCAATGGCTCTGTATTCGAAGGCCACGCTGATCGCTTTGACTTATTCGCCGGCGCTTGATGTCAGGCAACTCGATCGACAAGCCGCATACCGGTCGGTCGCGAGGAAGCCCACATCGCCGCGGCCAGTTGCATGGCTGCTGTCTCCGACCTCGTCTTTCGTCAAATGGATTGTGATCCCGGTCGAGGCAGCGAAACCGCGATTGAAGACACTTTCCCGGCTGAGCACCGGCTAATGAAAACCCTATTGACTTATAACTTATAAGTAGTACGGTAGCGCTGTGAAAATGAACAACGGCGCGGATGGCCCTGAAGGCGAACTCGCCTAGACGGTACTACGATCCGCCAGCAAGCCTCTGCTCCCAAGGCAGACCGCGGAGCCGGCGAAATCGCCGGCTCCGGACCCGGGAACACACGAAAATGGGGAATCACATGACCAAGAATCACGCTTTCCGATCCATCCTCGCGGCGGCTTTCGTCACCGGCGTGGCCGTCCTGCCCAACGCCGCCCAGGCCAAGGATTGGTGGCCCTTCAAGATCAACGCGCCAAAGGCGGCGATCTGAAAAAAGTCGAGGCACTCGACTATGTGCCGCTGGAAAAGGCCGAGAAGCCTTGGAACCTGTGCGTCTTGTTTCCGCACCTCAAGGACAGCTACTGGGTCTCGGTCGACTATGGTATCGTTGAGGAAGCAAAGCGCCTGGGTGTCAAAGTGACGGTCCTGCAGGCTGGCGGCTATGACGCGCTGCCCAAGCAGCTGTCGCAATACGACGATTGCGTCGCATCCGGTGCCCAGAGTATCCTCGTCGCCGCCATCTCGGAAGCCGGTCTGGCGGCCAAGCTGAAGGAGGGCGACGCCAAGGGCCTTGTCCAGATCGCCGTCGCCAATCCCATTCTGGAAACTCCGATCACCGCGCGCATCACTCCCGATACCTACCAGAAGGGTTTTCAGGAGGGTGAGTACCTCAAGAAGTATCTCGGCGACAAAAAGACGACCGCGATCGGCCTGCCGGGTCCGCAGGGATCGGGTTGGGCGGAGAGCTATATGGCGGGCTTTCGCGACAGCATCAAAACCGGCAACATCAAGCTCGCGGCCGAGCTCTATGGTGAGCCCGGCGTTCCGCAAAGCCTGCGCCTCATCGAGGACGCCCTGCAGACCTATCCCGATCTCAATGTCATCTGGGGCGGGGCTGCTGCGGCGGAAGCGGCCGTCAGCGCCGTCGCCGACGCTGGCCGCGACGATGTCGTGATCATGTCGTCTTACGAGAACCAGACGATGCTGAAGCTGGTCAAGGAAGGCAAGGTGCTTGGCTTTGCCGCCGAGTATCCGGTGATGATGGGCCGCATCAGCGTCGACCTCGCGGTGCGCGCCTTGGAAAAGAAGGACTATGAGAAGGTTCTGCTGGTCGCGCCGGGTATCGTGACCAAGGACAACGTCGACAAAATCGACCCGACGCAGATTTTCGCGCCCGATGGGTGGAAGCCTGAATTTTCGGTACAATAGCCACATCTTCGATGGGCGGTAGACCTCGGCCTTGGCCTGCCGCCCGTTTTGCTTCGAGTTCGGTGGTGTCAGCGATGCTTGAACTTACGCGTATGACGAAGCGTTTCGGGGGTGTGGTGGCGCTTGACGGCGTCGACTTCTCGCTGTTGAGCGGTGAGGTCCATGCCCTTCTCGGTGAAAACGGCGCCGGCAAGTCGACGCTCATCAACCTGATAGCGGGAACGTATGGCTGGACCGAAGGCTCGTGCCGTATCGACGGCCAAACCGTTTCCGCGCTGACCCCACAGAAATCCCGCGATGCCGGCGTCGCGGCAGTGTTCCAGGAATTTAGTCTCGTCCCCGACCTCACGGTCGAGGAGAACCTGTTTCTTGGACGCGAGTTGAAAGGGCGGCTTTTCCTGAACCGGCGCGCGATGCGCGCCCGCGCCGAGGAACGCTTCCGCGAAATTGGCTTTCACGTCGAGCTGGACAGCAAGATCGAAACGCTGACCCGGGCGCAAAAGCAGATGGTCGAGATTGCCAAAGGCATGCTTTCGGATGCCAAGATACTCATCCTGGACGAACCGACCGCGTCGCTCACCGACGGTGAAGCGGAAAAACTTTTCGCCGCCATCGCGGGTCTCAAGGCCCGGGGCGTCGGCATTATCTATGTGTCGCACCGCATGGCCGAGATCCGTCGGCTCGCGGATCGTGTCACGGTGCTGCGAGGAGGGCGTAAGATCGATACCGTGGCCATCGCCGCGGCATCCGATGCTGCGCTCATTGAGATGATGGTCGGCCAGCCGGTCGAGCGAATCTACCCGTCAATCAGCCAGCGCCCCGCCGAGGTCGTGCTGGCGACCAGAGGGCTGCGTGTCTCCGGTAGCGTGTCAGATGCCTCCATCACGGTCAGGGCTGGAGAAATCGTCGGCCTGGCGGGCCTGGTTGGCTGCGGTCGTAGCGAACTTTGCCGGGCCGTGTTCGGCCTGGAGCGGGTGACGTCCGGTGAGATCGAACTCCATGGCGCGGTGGTAAGAGCGCCAGTCCCGCACGGCATGTTGCGTGCTGGACTTTGTTACTATCCAGCTGATCGCGGCGCCGAGGGACTGGCGCTTGGCCGTCCGGGCCGCGAGAACGTGACCATGGCCGCGCTTGACGACCCGAGACTGTCCCACGCCGGACTGCTCAAGTCATGGCGCGAGCGCCGGGCGATAGCCGGGCCGCTGAAGACACTGGGTTTGCGACCTATGGCGCCGGAACGCGCGGCGTCGTCGTTTTCGGGAGGAAACCAGCAGAAACTCGTGCTGGCGCGCGGTCTGATGCGCCCAGTCTCGGTCCATATTTTCGATGAACCGACGGTTGGCATCGACGTCGGCGCCAAAAGCGAGGTCTACCGGCTTATGAAAAGCCTGGTGGAGAATGGCGCGGCCATTCTGCTGTCATCGTCCGAACTGCCGGAGCTCGTTCACCTGGCCAACCGCGTCTACGTCATGCGTGAAGGGCGCATAGTCGCCGAACTCAAAGCCGACGGCATCACCGAAGCCTCCGTGCTGCGTCACTATTTCGACGCCCAAACCGGCGCCACGGAGGCAGCATGAGCCCTGACATGCTGCGGCGCCGTTTTCTGGAAACAGGCGGGATCGTCATCCTGCTTCTGGTCGCGGTCGCGGCGGCGGCCGCGATCATCGAACCGCGTTTTCTGAACCGCCTGAACATCCTCAACGTCCTGCGCAATTTCTCCTTCCTGGCGGTTCCGGCGATCGGCCAGATGATCGTCATGACCACCGGTGGTTTTGATCTGTCGGTCGGCGCCACGATGGCGTTGGCGTCCGTGGTCACGGCCGCGGCGATGGCCGCGATGCCCGACGCGGATGGGCTCCAGCTGCTGGTACCGGTGGCGCTGGCCTTGGCCAGCGGCGCCTGTGTTGGCCTGGTAAACGGAACGCTGGTGGCGCGGCTTTCCCTATCACCTTTCATGGTGACGTTGGCATCGTTGTCGATCGTCGCGGGAATTACGCTCTATTACACGCAGGGTATCCCGATCTATGGCGTTTCCGACGCCTTCGTCGATGCCATCGGGCGAGGGCAGGTGCTTGGCCTGCCGCCGGTCTTGCTGCTGGCGATCGTGGTGATCGCCATCGCCATCATTCTGCAGCGTCGGACCGCGCTCGGGCGCCACTTCTACGCCGTCGGCGGCAATGTCGGCGCCGCCCGGCTGTCGGGAGTGCGCACACACCGTGTGCTGATAACCGCCTATGTGCTCTCCGGTTTTCTGGCCGCGCTCACCGGTGTGCTGATCACCGCTCGCATCGGTTCTGGCCAGTCGACGATCGGCGGGACGCTGGGACTGGAGACGATCGCAGCGGCGGTGATCGGCGGCGTTTCATTGCGCGGTGGCTCAGGCCGCGCCGAGAACGTCGCCATGGCGGCGCTGTGCCTCTCAATCATCGCCAATGCGATGAACCTCACGCAGATCGACAGCAAATTCCAGACGCTGGTTCTCGGTTCCGTGCTCATCGGCGCACTGGCTTTCGACCGAATTGTTCAGGGGAGGCGGGCCAATGTCTGATCGTCCAGACATGGCGGCTCCGGTTGTTCTTGACCGCGCTCGCCCGGACATCCGCCAGTTCGCGGCGCAGGCCAAGCTGCCGGGGCTCGTATTCCTGGCCCTGCTAGTTCTCGGTCTGCTCGACCCGCGCATCGTTTCAAGCGGCAATCTCTGGAACATCGCGATCCAGACCAGCTATCTCGCACTCTTCGCCATGGCGCAGACCATGGTGCTGCTGACGCGCGGCTTCGACCTGTCGCTTGGTTTTACTGTCTCGCTCGTCAGCGTCATATCGGCGATGGTGATGACCGGAACCGGCGATATGCCCATCCTGTGGGGAATCGCCGCCGGCCTCGGCGTCGGGCTGCTGATCGGCGGGCTGAACGGCTTCCTCATCGCCGGTATCGGCATCAATCCACTCGTGACGACGCTCGGCATGGCCAACATTGTCATGGCGCTGGCGGCAACCGTCAGCGGCGGCTTTCCCGTGCCGGGCATTCCCGAAGCCTTCACGGAGGCCTTGGCGGAGGGACGGGTGATCGGCATTCCGGTGCCCATCGTGTTCGCCGCGCTGTGTTTCGCACTGCTGTTCCTGGTCCTGCGCTTCACCGTGTTCGGCCGCGGCCTGTATCTCATCGGTGCCAACCCGCGCGCGGCGAAGGCGGCGGGCGTTCGCACCGGACGTGTCGTTGCGATCGACTACGTGGTCTGCTCGCTGCTGGCCGCGATTGGCGCCATGCTGCTCACCGCGCGCACCGGGTCGGGCGAGCCCAACCTTGGCGGCAACCTGACCCTGGAATCGATAGCGGCGGCGGTGGTCGGTGGCGTGCGGCTGACCGGCGGCGAGGGAGGCGTCACGGCGGCTCTGCTCGGTGCCCTGTTCATCACGGTCATTTCCAACGCCATGAATCTCATGCAGGTCGACGGCTATCTGCAGCAGGTTCTTTTGGGCCTCATCATTCTGGCCAGCCTGATACTGGGCCGCGATCACAAGAAACGCTAACAGCTTCGGACCTTAAATGGCTTATCAAGTCTGCATCGATATCGGCGGAACCTTCACCGATTGCCTGGTTTCCGAGCCCGGTGGGAAAATCTCGATCTTCAAATCGCCCACCACGCCCGGCGAATTCGAGAAGGGATTCATCAACGTGCTGCACGTGGCGGCGGCCGGATACGGGCTCGATCCCGCGACGTTCATGACCAAGATCGACTTGATCGTACACGGCTCGACCGTCTCGACCAACGCGCTGGTCGAGCGCAAGACCGTCAAGGTCGGATTGATCCTCAACGAAGGACATCAGGACATCCTCGTCCTGCGCGAGGGGCCGCGCAAGGGCGCCTTCCAGTGGCGGCTCGACTATCCCGAGCCCTATGTCCCGCGCCACCTGACGAAGACGGCGCGGGGCCGCGTCGATGCGCGCGGGCGGGAGCTCACGCCTCTGTCGAGATCCGATGTCGAGGCGGCGATAGCCGACTTCCGGCGCTATGGGGTCGAAGCGATAGCGGTCGGTCTGCTTTGGTCGGTCGTCAATCCCATCCATGAAACAACGGTGCGCGATATCATCGCGCAGGCATGGCCGGAGATCCCGGTCACGCTTAGCCATGAAGTCAATCCGATGTCGCGCGAGTACAAGCGCATCATCGCGGCCGCTATCGACGCGTCGATCAATCCGATCGTGCGCACCTACATCGAGGACTTGCGGCAAGCACTTTCGCAGGCGGGTTTCCAGGGCGAGCTGCTGCTCGCCAACTGCGTCGGTGGAATGATGCCTCCCGCCGAGATGCTGCGGCGGCCAATCTACAGCGTCATGTCGGGGCCGACGCTGGCGCCGATGGCCGCGCTGGCGCTGAGCGACGAAGCCAACGTCATCGTCGGTGACATGGGCGGCACCACCTTCGACGTCTCGGCTTTGCGTGACCACCAGATCATCGTCACCCCGGACAGCATGATCCACGACGACTCGCTGGGGATCGCGAAAGTCGATGTGAGATCGGTTGGCGCCGGCGGCGGGTCGATTGCCTGGGTCGACGATGGCGGCCTGCTTCGTGTCGGGCCGCAAAGCGCTGGCGCGCGGCCGGGGCCGGCATGCTACGGAGCGGGCGGCACCGCGCCGACGGTCACCGACGCCAATGTCGTGCTCGGCATCATTGACCCGGATTATTTTCTCGGCGGCCGGATCAAGATCAGCCGCGATCTGGCCGAGAAAGCGGTCGCGAGCATCGCGACGCGGCTCGGCATCCCGCTGCTCGACGCGGCTTACGCCATCCAGACCACCAGCAACCACAACATGGTCGGGGCCATCGAGGAAATCACCATTCGCGAGGGCATAAACCCACGCGACAGTTTCTTTGTCTGCGGCGGCGGCGCGACCGCCATCCACATCGCCGAGATGGCCGACATATTGGGCTTGAAACGCTACATGATCCCGCGCTTCATGGCCGGGCTGAGCGCGTTCGGCGGGTTGATCTCTGATATCACGCGCGAGGAAAGCGCGGTTTTCCTGACCTCGACCCGGCGCTTCGACGCCGCCGGCGTCTCCGACATCCTGGCGCGGTTGAAGGTGTCGGGCGAAGCATTCCTCGAACAGGCCGGCGTTGAGCCCGAGCTGCGGCGTTTCGAGTTCTCCTTTCTTGGTCGCTACGAGTACCAGTCCTGGGAGATCGAGGTCCATTTCGAGGCCAATGAGGCGCGCCTCGAAGCGGAAAAACTCCCAAGTCTCGTCGAAGCGTTTCATCAGATGCACGAACGCATCTATTCGATCAGATCCGACCGCGACATTGTCGAATTCACCAACTGGAAGCTGCGCGCGGTGGGCAAGCGGGCCAATCAGGATGCTTGGAAGGATTTCAGGCTGGCCGACCAGGCGACGGCGCCGGTCGCCAAGACCCATCGGTCAGCTTATTTGCACGAAACCCGGGGGACGAGCTCTCTGCCTGTTTACGACATGGACCAGCTGGGCGCGGGGGCGGCGCTTGATGGGCCATGCCTGGTTGAGGCGACGACGTTCACCGCCTTCCTGAAGGACGGACATCGCGGGCGCGTGGACCCGCAAGGCAACATTGTCGTGACAGTCGATTGAGACTCAAACCTTCCCGAACAAGGCATCGTAAAATGAATTCACCTGTCATTCGCCTGGAGACGCCAACGCGCCGCGTCGATCCGTTCCTGATGTCGGTTCTCAAAAGCCGGTTCGAGGCGGTGGTGCGGGAAATGACGCTGGTCGTGATGCGGGCCAGCCGCTCAGCGGTGATCAAGAACGCCCGCGACCTGAGCTGTGCGATCCTGACCTATGATCACCGCCTCGTTTCCACCGAGGACGCGCTGCCGATCCACGTCATGTCGATGGATCTGGCGACCCGTCCGATAACGGAGTTGTTCGACGATATCGCCGACGGCGACATCTTCCTCAACAACTGCCCATACACTGGCGGCACCCATCATGCCGACCTGATCATGGCGATGCCGATCTTTTTCGACGGCAAGCCGCTGTTCTGGGCCGTGGCGCTTTCCCATCACGCCGATACTGGCGCGCCGACACCTTCGACCTATCTGCCATTTGCCAAGAACGTTTATGAGGAAGGGATCCACTTTCCCTGCGTGCGTGTGGTCGAACAGCACCGGGAGAAGCAGGACATCCTGCGCATCGGCATGATGCGCAACCGTGTTCCAGACATCTGGCTGGGCGACGTGCGAGCCCAGATCGGCGCCTGCAGGACCGGTCGACGCCGTCTCTTGGAACTGCTTGAAAAATACGGCCGCGACACGCTGCTGGATTTCGTCGAGGACTGGTTCGACTACGGTGCGCGTCGCGCCATGGCCGAGATCGCCAAATTGCCGAAGGGCAAGTTCTCCTACGAGGTCCGCCATGACCCGGTCCCCGGCGTGGCGGAGGAGGGCATCCCGGTCCGGATCACCATCGATGTCGACCCTGAAGCCGGCGAGATCACGGTCGACGTGCGTGACAACATGGATAACGTCCCTGGCGGTCTCAACCTGTCGGAAAACACCTGCACGGGCTCGTGCCGCATTGGCGTCTTCAACAATCTCGACGACGGCATCCCGCACAACGAGGGCGCCAAGAGCCGGATCAAGGTGTTGATGCGGGAGGGAAGCGTGGTTGGCAAGCCCCGCTACCCAGTAGGCACCTCGGTGGCGACCACCAATGTCAACGACCGGTTGATCATCGCCGGCAATTGCGTGTTCTCGACGATGGGAGAACCCTATGGCCAGGCCGAGAGCGGCTCGCACCTGCCGGCGGGGATCGGGGTGATTTCGGGCAAGGATCCGTTCAAGGACGGGCAGCCCTACGTCAACCAGGTCTTCATTGGCTACGCCGGCGGCGGCGCGCGTCACGGCTATGACGGCTGGTTGACATATTGCGGGCCGGCGAATGGCGGCCTGATCGCGCTGGATTCCGTGGAAGTGGACGAATCCATGTATCCCATCATCATTGAATCGCGCGGCGTGGTGGCGGATACCCAAGGCATTGGCGAGTTCGAGGGCGCTCCCGCGGTGGGCGGTGTCTTCTATCCCGTCGACCACGAGATGACACTGGTCTACTCGGCCGATGGCACAACCTTTCCGCCGCGTGGCGTGCTGGGCGGCGGTGACGCCAAAGCAAGTCGCAGTGCCAAGCGCGGCACGGATGGCAAGCTGGTGGAATTGCCGGCCTTCCATGAGGAGGCGTGCCGCGCCGGCGAGCGCATCGAGTTCGTTGCCTGTGGCGGCGGCGGCTACGGCGACCCGACCAAGCGCGATGTCCGCCGTGTCGCGGCCAGCGTTGGCCGCGGCTGGCTAACAAGCGAAGCGGCTCGCAAGTCCTACAAGGTTGCCCTGGTGCTGGACGCCGAGCAGGGCGTCTGGGCCGTCGACCAGGATGCCACCGCGCGCCTTCGGGCGGCCTGAGCCAGCGCGAAGAGAGGTCGCCAGCAAATGACCGGCGGCTTCGATCACGCCCGCTTGGCGGCCGCGTCCTGCTCGTCGAAATACCGCAACAGGTTCATGCCACCGCGCACGATGTCGCGTTCGATCGCCTTACGCGCCACCTTCTTGTTGCGGGTCCGGAACGCTTCGATCAGCGTCTCGTGCTCCTCCGCGCCGATGTAATCGTTCTCGGCCTGCAGATAATACACGTTAAGGATAGGGCCCATCGAGACCCACAGGCTTTCGATCTGCGCGATCAGCATATCCATCTTGGACAGGCGGTAGACGCCGAAGTGGAATTCACGATTGGCGCGACGGGCGCGGTCAGCATCGCCGGACGTTTCGCCGGCCACGAAATCGCGATGGATCTCGACCAGTTTTGCAATGTCCTTCTCCGAAACATGCTCAACGGCGAGTTCGGCCGCTAGTCCCTCGAGCGCGATGCGAATGAGCCGGACCTGCCAGTAACGCGACCGGGTCAGCTCTGGAACGGTGATGAACCGCCCTGACCGCAGTTCCAGCGCCTGCTCGCTGACGAGCCTGAAACAGGCCTCGCGCACAGGCGTGACGCTGGTGCCCAGCCGTTGCGCCAGATCCTGCATCAACAGTCTTTCGCCGGGCCGGAAATTGCCGGCGATCAGGGCTTCGCGCAGCGAGATATAAGTTCTCGCCGACAGACTGCCTTGCTCGATTGGCTGCATCGTGCTCATGGTCCACCGCTGCAATCTTGGCCGCACCGAATCGACAACGGATAGTGCGAGACGCTCTTATATCCTATAAGTCCGTTGCGAAACATGGCTAGGAGCTGGCGGGTTTCCCAGCGGAGAGCTTGCGCAGGATTGTCTCGATGATATCCAGCGATTTCTCGACTGTCGCCCGGTCATGGCTCCCTGACAGGTAGAGACGCTTGAGCGGAAGCGGCTGGCCGATCAGCCGGTTCGCCACCATCTCTCTGCGGAATGCAAGATCGAAAACATCGTCGTTGCCCAGCAAGTCCTGGTAGTCGCGGTAAGGACCGCTGAGGAAATAGATCAGCCAGACCGAGCCAAACCCGGCGCTCTGCGCGGGCAGGCCGAGGCGATCGATAATGCCATCCAGCTGCGTGCGCATGAAAGCGCCGAGGGCAAACAGGCGGTCGTAGAAGCCTGGTTTCGACAGCTCCTCAATCGTCGCCTGCATGGCGGCGAGCGTCGACGGCGTGCCGTTGAAAGTACCGCCCATGAACACGGATCCTTCCCCGGTCCGGCCGACGAGCGCCATGAGATCGCGACGACCGGCCACCACGCCAACGGGATAGCCTGACGAGGCCGCCTTGCCGAAGGTCGCGAGATCAGGCGTGACGTCGGCGATCGACTGATAGCCGCCGAGCGCGTGGCGAAAGCCGGTGATGACCTCGTCGAAGATCAGCACGACACCATGATCGCTGGTCAGGCGACGCAGCTCGCGCAGGAAAACATCCGTCGCGATCACCGACCCCATATTGTGAGCGATTGGCTCGATGATGATCGCCGCGACATCGCCTGGATTGGCCTTGAGATAATCCTCGACGGCGCCGGCATCGTTGTAAGGCAGCACGATGGTGTGACGGGCGGCATCCTCGAGGATGCCAGCACTGATGGGATCGTACTTGCCGATCGCCTGCGCGTGCGACTGTACGTTCATGGCGACATAGTCGTGCCAGCCATGATAGCCGCCTTGGAACTTGATGATGCGCTTGCGACCGGTGGCGGCGCGGGCAAGGCGCAGGGCGTGATAGGTCGCCTCCGATCCGGAATTGCAGAAGGCGACGAGATCCGCGCAAGGGATGCAGTCGACCAGCGCCTCCGCCACCTCGATCTCCAGCCGCATCGTTCCCGCACCGACAAGATCGATATCCTGCGTGACCGCAGCGATGCGTTCGCGCACCGCCGGATGACAGTGGCCAAGCACGTTGGCGCCGAAGCCGCAATGGAAGTCGGTGTACTGGTGTCCGTCGACGTCGTAGAGAAACGCACCCTGCGCCCGGGCAAATACATGCGGCGCGCCGAGCCTGCGGCTCGGGCTGAGCAATCCGCCCGGCATCACCGCACCGGCGCGCTCAATGAGTCGGGCGGTGTTATTCTGATCGGTCATCGGAATGTCCGTGCATGGCTATGGTCCGCCGGCTCAGCCGAGGGCTTCAAGAACGGTGGCCTCGATTCCCGCCGCGTCCAGCCGGTAGTGCTTGTAGAGATGCGTTGGCGGCGCAATCAGGCTGTATTCGTCGCGGATGCCATGGCGTATCAACCGTGCCGGGCTGCCCGCCTCCGCCAGGATTTCCGCCACGGCGCCGCCCAGACCGCCCAGGATATTGTGTTCCTCGATGGTTAGAATGAAGCGGGAGTGAGCCGCGGCCGAGAGCACTGCCTTCGTATCCATTGGCTTCACCGTATGCATGTCGATCAGTCCGACGGATTTGCCCGCCGCGCGCAGCGCGCGGTAAGCCTCCCTTGAGGGATGGACCATCGAGCCACAGGCGATGATGGTCAGGTCCGATCCTTCGCCGTGAACGATCGCCTTGCCGAACTGGAAGTCGACGCCGTCGTCTTCATAGACCAGCGGTTCCTGGCCGCGGCCAATGCGGAAGTAGATTGGCTGGGCATGATTGACAGACGCCTTGACGGCGGCCGCCAGTTGCGGGCCGTCAGCCGGCGCGACGACCGTGAGGTCGGCGATGCTTCGCATGATGGCAAGATCTTCCGTCGCATGGTGGGAGGTGCCGTAGAAGCCGAGTGAAATACCGGCATGATGACCGATCAGCCGCACCGGCAGAGCCGAATAGGCGACGTCGGTTCTGATCTGTTCGCAGCACAGCAGCGCCAGGAAAGAAGCGAATGTAGCGACGAACGGCATGGCGCCTGTGCTGGCCATGCCGGCAGCAGCCGAAACCATGTTCTGCTCGGAAATGCCAAATTGCGTGAAGCGTTCGGGAAAGCGTTGCGCGAACCGCACCAGCCCGTTGGAATATTGAAGGTCGGCCGTACCGGCCACGACCGGATAACCGTCTTCGACCAGATCAATGAGCGCGTTGGCCAGATAACTCAGGCCAGGCGCACGCGCGTTGATCTGGCGGTACTGCCAGGAGTTGGTATCGATCGGGCCGTTCATTGTGTTTTGCCTCCACGCTTGATCTCTTCGGCGGCCAAGGCCTCGTCCGATGGCGCGAGATAGCCCAGATGCCAGCCGGGTTCGGTTTCCATGTAACCAACGCCCTTGCCTTTGGAGGTCTTGGCAATGATGCAGACGGGCCGGGTGCGGTCTGCCTCGGCCTTCAACTGTCGCAGCAGCGTCGCGAGAGCGACGACGTCGTGCCCATCGACCTCGTGCACCTGCCAGCCGAACGCCGCCCATTTGTCGGCCAACGGTTCGATGCCGATGATGTCGTCGACCTGCCCGTCGAGCTGGTATCCGTTGCGGTCGACGATGGCGATCAGATTGCCGGCCTTATGGTGGGCGGCGGAGAGCGCCGCTTCCCAGACCTGGCCCTCCTGCATCTCGCCGTCACCGAGCAGGACATAGACATCGAAGCGCCGGTTGGCCGCACGGCCGCCAAGCACCATGCCGAGGCCGCCGGACAGGGCATGGCCGATCGAGCCGGAGCTGAAATCGACGCCGGGCACCTTGCGCATGTCGGGATGATCGCCAAGCGGATTGCCGAGCCGGGTGTAGCCATCGAGGACGTCCTTGGAGAAGAAGCCCCAGTCGACCAGCAGCGGGTAAAGGCCGACCGCGGCATGTCCCTTGCCCATCAGGAAGCGGTCGCGATCCGGCCATTGCGGCTCGCCGCGCCTCAGCCGCATCGCATCGTAGTAGAGCGTGGCGAATATTTCCGCGCAGGAGAACACCGACGAATAGTGGCCCACCTTGGCGATCTGGATGAGGCGCAGCGTCTCGAGCCGGACGAACTCTGCCCTGTCGCGCAACAGGGCGATCCGCTCCGCGTCGGGTGGCAGGGTGTTGTTTGAAGGAGTGGGTGCGTTGGCCATTGGACGTCACTCTCAGGATCATTTTTTCTCGACAACTTATAAGTTATAAGATATTCCTCGCCGAAGCAACCGCCTATCTGGTCGCAAGGAGAATTTTGATGAACAACGAATCGCGCGTGCTGGACATGGCCAGGCACTTTCATTCCCAAACGGATCCACGCCTGCATGAGGATCATGGTCCGTTGACGATCGTGGCCGGCGAAGGCGCGACCGTCACGGATGACGCGGGCAACCGCTATATCGAGGGCATGGGCGGACTCTGGTGTGCCTCGCTCGGCTTCAGCGACAGCCGGCTGGCCGCCGCTGCTGACCGCCAGATGCGCAAGCTCGCCGTCTATCACACCTTCAATCACCGCTCGAATGAGCCCACCGTCGAACTCGTTGAACAGCTTACCGCGTTGGCGCCGTTCGACCACGCGCGCGTCTTTCTGGTCGGCTCCGGTTCGGAAGCCAATGACACGATGGTCAAGCTCGCCTGGTATTACCAGGCCGCGCGGGGACGTCCGGAGAAACGCAAGATCATCAGCAGGTTTGGCGCCTTCCACGGCAGTACGATCATGGGCGCGGCGCTGAGTGGGCTGCCGCACATGCACAAGTCCTTCAACCTGCCGCCGCTTCCCGTCATATTCGCCGCGCGGCCGTTCCACTATCTCGACGGTCTGCCGGGCGAGGCGGAGCATGACTACGCCACGCGCCTGGCCCAGGAACTCGAGGCCCTGATCCTGGCGGAGGGGCCAGAGACGATTGCCGCGATGATCGCAGAGCCAGTCATGGGCGCCGGCGGCGTGCTGGTACCGCCGGAGAATTATTTTCCAAAGGTTCAGGCGGTGCTGCGCAAATACGACATTCTGATGCTGGCCGACGAGGTGGTCTGCGGTTTCGGACGCACCGGAAATTGGTTCGGCAGCCAGACTTTTGGCATGGAACCGGACATGCTGTCGGTCGCCAAGGGGCTTTCATCCGGTCATCTGCCCATTGGCGGCGTCATTATCTCCGACAAGGTCTACCAGTGCGTCGCCGACGAGGCCCACAAGGTCGGCGTGTTCGGCCACGGTTTCACCTATTCCGGCCATCCGGTGACAGCCGCCGTCGCCGCCGAGGCGATCAGGATCTACCGCGAGATCGATCTCGTGAGCCAGGCGCGCCGTCTCGGCGATTATCTGCATGCAGCGCTCGCGGACGCGCTCAACGACCATACACTGGTCGGCGAGGTCCGCGGCCGCGGTTTTATAGCGGGGATCCAGATCGTCGAGGATCGCGCCACCCGTCGCGCCTTTGCGCCGGAGCTGCGAATTGGCACCGATGTCGAGCGGCGGTGCCGCGAGCACGGAGTCATGATCCGCAACATGGGCGACGTGCTGGCAATCTGCCCGCCCTACGTCATCGCCCCTAAAGAGATCGATTACATGGTTGATGGCATTCGCGCGGCTCTTGATGAGACCGCGGCGGCCCATGCGCGGACTGACCAGTCGGCATGAACCCGCCCGGCGTGCGGCGAGACGTCGCTGGAGGGGCCGGCCGCGCGAAAGGCGCTTGGGCAAGCGCGAGCCGCAGCCAGCATACAGGATCCTGATTGTCTTATCCGAACGGAGGCCAGACCATGCTTCAGAAAACCAGCCATTTCATGCGCCAGGCCAATCTCATCAACGGCGAATGGGTGCAGGCCGACAGCGGCCAGACGGTCGACGTCAACAACCCGGCCACCGGTCTCAAGATCGGCACCGTGCCGAAGTCGGGCAAAGCCGAGACCCGCCGCGCCATCGAAGCCGCCGCGGAAGCTTTCAAGACCTGGCGCAAGACGACCGCGCTCGAGCGCTCGAAGCTGCTGCGCAAGCTGCACGACGCGATGATGGACAATCAGGACGTGCTGGCCGAACTGC
Organism: Mesorhizobium sp. M0848; assembly: GCF_040319805.1. Classification (NCBI taxonomy): domain Bacteria; kingdom Pseudomonadati; phylum Pseudomonadota; class Alphaproteobacteria; order Hyphomicrobiales; family Phyllobacteriaceae; genus Mesorhizobium; species Mesorhizobium sp. M0848. The sequence continues at coordinate 36,211 of NZ_JAMYOM010000043.1, forward strand.
TGACCATCGAGCAGGGCAAGTCGCTGTTCGAATCGAAGGGCGAGATTGGCTCTGCCGCGGCCTACATATTGTGGTTCGCCGAGGAAGGCCGCCGCACCTATGGCGACGTGGTGCCGTCGCCGTGGGCGGATCGCCGTATCCTGGTGACCAAGGAACCGGTCGGCGTCATCGCCGCCATCACGCCGTGGAATTTCCCGTCCTCGATGCTGGCCCGCAAGCTCGGCCCGGCGCTCGCCGCCGGCTGCACCGCAGTGGTCAAGCCGGCCTCGCAGACGCCATATTCGGGCCTCGCCTGGGGTGCGCTCGCAGAGGAGGTCGGCTTCCCCAAGGGCGTCGTCAACATCCTGACCGGTTCGGCAAGCGAGATCGGCGACGAGATCTGCGCCAATCCGCTGGTGTCGAAGATCACCTTCACCGGATCGACGGAAGTCGGCAAGCTTCTCATCCAGAAGTCGTCGGTCACCGTCAAGAAAGTGTCGATGGAACTCGGTGGCAACGCGCCGTTCATTGTCTTCGATGACACCGACCTCGAGCGTGCGGTCGCCGGTGCGATCACCGCCAAGTATCGCAATTCCGGCCAGACCTGCGTCTGCACCAACCGCTTCCTTGTCCAGGCTGGTGTCTATGACAAGTTCGTCGAGAAGCTCGCTGCCGCCAGCAATGGGCTGAAGGTCGGCTCCGGCCTCGAGGACGGCGTGCAGCAGGGGCCGCTGATCGACGAGAAGGCGGTCGAGAAGGTCGAAGAACTGATCGCCGACGCCACATCCAAGGGCGGCAAGATCGTTGCCGGCGGCAAGCGCCATGCGCTCGGCGGCTCGTTCTTCCAGCCGACCGTCATCGCCAACGCGACACCCAATATGCGCTTCATGAAGGAAGAGATCTTTGGGCCGGTCGCCCCGGTGTTCAAGTTCGAGACCGAAGAGGAAGCGATAGCGCTCGCCAACGACACCGAATTCGGCCTCGCCTGCTATTTCTACACCGGCGATCTCGGCCGCGCCTTCCGCGTCATGGAAGGGCTGAAATACGGCATGGTCGGCGTCAATGAAGGCCTCATCACCACGCCGGAGGCACCCTTCGGCGGCGTCAAGGAATCCGGCCTCGGCAAGGAAGGCGGACATCAGGGCATCGAGGATTACCTCGACACCAAATATGTCTGCATCGGCGGCCTCGGCTCTAGTGCGCCGGCTTTTCCCGCGTCTCAGAACGCGGAATGACGAACCCGCGGGTGATCCGGTGAAAATCTTTCCGGTTCCGAGGAGAAGTGACCTAAGATCGTGAGCGCCCTATGCTCTTACGTTTCCGGAAAAAGCTTCGGAAACAGCGCGTCCAGAGCGTCCGCCGGAAAGCGTAGGGACACTGGGCCCTTTGGCGTTTCCCACGCCAATAGTCCGAGCGCGATTACGTCATTGAACACTCGACGCGCCGTACGTTCGGGTAGTCCGCTAATACGGGATGCCTCGCCGCGGTCAAACTCACCGCGCGTGAGCGCTTCCTCCACGAGGCGGCCGGCTTCGGGCTTCAGACCACTGCGCTCCACATGCCGATACAGCCGCTTGGCCAACGTGTCGAGATCGAACAGTCCGGTCATGAAGCTCACCTGATCGATACACGCCTGCAGGAACCATAAGGTAAAATCGCCGAGTGCGCGTTCGGAGAGGTTGCCACGTCCGTCGAGATCACCCTGGCGGGGCATATCGGCATGATCCATCATGCTCTTGTAATCCGTTCGGCTTTTCACGCCACGTGCCAAGCCTCGTGAGATCGACCACAGCCCGTGCGCGGCGACCCCGGCCTGAGGGCCATGGCGTGGCTCATCAATCGGCTGACGCGTCCGTTGCCGTCCGGAAACGGGTGAATGTAGTTGAAGCGGTGATGCGCGGCAGGAATGGTCAGGATGCGTCCGGCCTTGCCCAGCTTATCGAAGCGATAACGCATGGCAAAGTATTGCATGAAATCGTTGACGCGATCGCTCGAAGGCGGTTCATGCCGGCCGATGGCGACGTCATGCTCTGGCTTCGATCGCCACTCACCTGGCGCCATGACGAACTCACGGCCGGAACCCTTGATGGTCAGCATGGGCGATTCCGCATCGCGGTAGAATTCCGCATGCAGCCATCGAAGAAAACCTACCGATGCCGGTTCCGGCAACTGCCCATCGGCAGCCAGGCGGTCGATCTCGGCTTGCACGCGAACGTGCGCGGCCGCCTCGAGCTGCAGATTGCGGCGGTTCTCGTCTCGATCGAAATTCCGACCAGCGCCCGTTCGATGTCGCGCGGGCGCGTATCGTGGCCTTCGATCAGGTTGCTGTAGTAGGTGTTCATGATGCGCACGAGATGGGGCGAGGTTGGCTGCGGTACGCGAGTGCAGGCTTTTGCCCAAAACAGCCGACGTCGCCAGGCTTGGACACAAATCGATGCTGCCGATGATGATCATGGCCGATGTTCGGCAGGCCTATCGTACTGACAACTACGCACAAACCGTAATTGGGGGAGCCATCTGGCCGATGCTTTGGCCGATCTATGACGATCGGCCGGACTCAGACAGGTTCGAGGTGGAAAACAGGCAGCTTTAAACATGGTTCTGCCTCGGCCAGCGCAAGATTCGCCTGGAGCTTCGCTTATGCTGTGTGAGCTTGTTCTCTCGCGCCCGAATTCCCCATGGATGGCCCAAAAGCAGGCGATCCATTTGTCATTTTTAAGTGCGTCGGACTGCCAGTTGATCGCGTTCTGACCCGACTGGGAGTTCAAGTTTGACCTGAAACTGACCGGGTGCTGGATGGCAGGCTTCATCCCCACCGGTCTGATATGAAACAACGTCCGGCCCCGAGGCTAGGCTGCAATCTCGGATGGCTTGTATGCGCCGTTTTTTTAGAGCGTGTTGCGGGCTTGGTCTGCTCAACCTCGGAGCTCTACGCTTCACGGCGTTAGGATGAGCGTTCGAGGCGCAGGATTACTGCCGACACTGCTCTTCTTGTTCGCATTGGGCAGTTCCCGTTGGAAGCTTCCATCTTGCCGACTGCTGAGTTTGGAGTCGCCGTAGCTGTGAAATCGAAAAGAAGCCCATAGGCAACGTTTGCCGCGACGCTACTGAGAGCTGGTCACCGGGAGAGCCGAAGGTAGAACGAAGTTGTCTCGTTGAGCTTGTATGTGGCGCCAGCATAGAAGGCCCAGTTCCCACCCCAAGGCTTATACAAACCGCCACCGTTAGCGCCGATCGCGTTCATGGCCTCGTCCTTTTGGCAGAGATCACCACGGTCGCTAGCTGGCGAGCAAAGTCCGTCCCAGCGCTGCATTATCTCGTCGGATCCGGCAAGCTGGCAGAATTTCCCAGGCGGAGCTGACGGGGAGGGATGGTGGGAATAAAACGGTGCGCGTGAGGTCTCGGCGGGAACAGCCAAGACATCTAAGCGGAACGGACTGGCATAACGCAAAGACACAGGCGAGCTCAGCGGCAAGGTGGTTTGTTATCACCATGGGACGCCTGCCGCGTCAAACGGTGGTGTCGTGGGTCGAGACGGCGAGGGCAGCGGTCGCCATGCGCCCCGACCGGCTTGCCTTGTTCGGCTACTCGCATATCCCATCCCAAATAAAGAACCAGCGCCTCCCATCGAGGCGGAATTTCTTCCCGACAGCGCTGCCCGCGCTGAACAGTATGCGGCTGTCGCCGTGAGGCTGATTGCCGCCGGCTACCGACAGATCGGGCTCGACCATTTCGCCTTTCCGGACGACGAGCTCGCGCTGGCACAGGAAACAGGTCGCCTGCGACGTAACTCGTTGGGCTACTCGGCTGACACCTGCAGAACCCTGATCGGTTTCGGCGCGTCGGCTATCGGCCGCACCGGCCAGGGATACGTTCAAAACGAAGTTACACGGGATTCCTACATCCAGCACATCGCAGCTGGCCGACTGGCTACATCGAAGGGCCATCGCCTCACAGACGACGACCGCGTGCGAGCCGCAATTATCGAGCGATTAATGTGCGATTTCGAGGCTGACGTGCCGGCAATCTGTGTCGCCCACGGATCTGATCCGATCCGTCTTCGCGGTTCAGATGAGCGTTTGGCGATGCTGGCCAAGGACGGAATAGTGGACTTCGAAAACGGTTTTGTCCGCGTACGGCGGGAGCATCGCTTTGGGATTCGCGCTGTCGCTGCCGCATTCGATGCTTTTAGGGATGGCGTTACGTATCCCGCAGGTGAGGGCAAGCAGACACACGGAAGCTAACACAGGGGTATCTTTTGCCGGAGAGAACGAGCTGCCATCGTGCGGTGCCCGGTTAGTAGTGAAGCGCCGTAAAATGTCGACATAGGCGTTGGTGAACTGGACCGAACGACGAGAACAGCCTATCCAGTGTGTTGTCGGCAGTTAGTTCGAAAGTCCTGCTACACCCGATCCGATGCCTCTCAACGCCGAGGCCGCACCTCCGTGCCGAAGCCGGCCTTCCCAATGGTGGGTCGAGCCGTCGCTTACCCCGTGCTTGCCTCACAGATCCGCGACCGAGAACCCAGCCTCATGCTCCCGCCCTGCCGGGGCCTAGGTCAATCTAGCATGAAAGGAACACGTCGGAACCTGGGATATCGCTTGCCCGGCCGGGCGGCGATAGCCTTGTCGGGGCAGCGAGGAGCCGTAGCCGATGATGAACGCACAGGAGAAGTCTGGCGTGAATGGGGCGATGATTGTCAAGCTTTGCTCTCGAGTCATTTCGTCAACCATCTTGCGTGACCGATTGGCGACCATCTCCTCGTCCCGACCTTATATTACCCGTTGCCTGTCGCCGCCAGCGCGCAGTGACTTGTCAAGGATGGAGGCCCGCAGACCCCATCGCGCGGCGACTTGTCCTTGACGGTCACGAGCACGGCGGCAGGTTTGCCGTGGTCGGGGAGCCCTTCCTTGGGCGGAGCCGACGACGGTGTTCGAGGGGAACTCGCCATGAGCCGGGTGCGCAGAGATCGTCCGACGCTCTTGTATTTGCTGGATCCCAGCCGGCTCCGCCTCCGACTGCCTCGGTAGCTCGGTATCCTGAGCGCGTCGGCGGCATCATGCCATTATCATCCTACGAATTGCATGCTCCATCGTCCTGGACGAGACCGGTTTGGCTAGCCGAAGGACGAAGGTCTGATTACCAGATGTGATCGGCATGGGGTCGCTTCCACCAACGACGATGATGGGCACCGTCATCAGGGTGGTACGTAGAGCTTCGGGCTGTCCTGGCCCGAGGAAAGTCGCTTTATCGAAAATTAGGAGGTCGGCTGCCTTCCCGCTCTCGATCCAGTCGCAAAGACTCTCGAAGGTCGCGAAGCCGACCGGCTTATAACCCAGCGCGGCGATCTTATCCTTGTAGATCTCCAACGCTGCTGGATCGGGGTCAACGACTGCAATGATTTCTCCGTTGCCAAGTGATCCATCGCATGGGCCGAAAGCGCTATCAGCTCTGACCTGCTCCTCAGCGCAGGCCGGTAAGTAGAGATCGAAGCGTGTACCTCGGCCAACAGCCGAGGTGACGTCAAGGCATCCTGCGAGCGCGCTCACATGGCGGTCCACTGCAGCAAGACCCAGTCCGGTCCCGCCGACGCGAGAGCGCGTGGTAAAAAAGGGCTCAAAGATATGCGGAAGCACCGAACTTGCGATTCCTTGGCCATCGTCGCTGATGGAGAGGAGAACGTAATCTCCCGGTTTCAAGGTGCCCTTAGCCACGGGCTTCGTTTGACAGACGTGAGCGCGAGAAACGCTAATCTCGACACGGCCCTCATTCAAGAGAGCCTCCGACGCGTTCTTGCATAGATTCATAAGGATCTGCTGTATCTCGGTCGGGCTGCCCTCGATCACCGTTTGCCACTCGTTGATCTTGAAGTTCAACTGAACATCCGCACGAAGTGTAACCCGCAGCAATGGCGCGAGATCCATTACACTCTCCGAGACGTCGAAAGGCATCGTCACGCGCTTCCGATTTCGGCTTAGTGACAAAATTTGATCAATAATCAGTTTGGCTCGGTTGCTGGCCAAGATAATTTGGCCGATGTGGCCCCGAATTCTCGAGGGGCGACGCACAAGACCTTTAGCCATCTCTGCGTAGCCGACTATTGCTCCTAGAACATTATTGAATTCATGTGTAACGCCGCTTGCGATTGTGCCGACAGCCGTCAGCCTTTCCGCATGCTCCCATCGACTCTCAAAAAGGTTACGTTCCGTGTGTACACGTTGCATTTCAAGATGGTTGCCTAAACGCACAGTAGCGCTCGCCAGAACCAGGAGGTCGTCTGTGGAGGGTGGTGAGCGATCTCCTTCAAAAACAAGGATACAAACCGCAGCCTGCTGATCGGAGGCCCGGCAACCAACAATTTGACAAACACCGGTAGTGCCTACGGCAGTCCGAACCACTTCCGACGCCGGAACGACGCGAAACACTGGCTGTTCCGGGTGTACAAGTGAGACGACTTCATGGATTAGCGTGGCGTTCCAGACGCGCATGCGCTTGTTCGCGACAAAGTACTCGGTATTCCTGCTGATACTCGGATCCACCAGAGCAAGCGCGCATTGATCCGCATCGAAAACGCATTGAATGAGTCTAAGCGCCGCTTCGGTGGAGAAGCGCCGCGAAGCCTTCGTTGCTTGACTGTCGATGAAACAAGCTTCGATCTCACTCATCGCCGCTTCAAGCTCTAACCGCCTTTCCAACCGGTTCGTCCGCACATGCAGCGTGGAGGCTCGAATGGTCGCAAACAAGCAGAGGCATATGGACACCAAGCCAAAGAAAAGCCGTGTACGCTGCGCTTGCGCGCTGGCGAAGCTGTAGGCTTTCAGATGTTCTCGCTCCAATTCGGCAGCCTTGGCGAACGTGTCGAAGGATGGGATCCGATTGACAGCGCGGTCCAACCTCAACATTGAGGACAGGATAGCGCGGCCCTCGCGGGCAACATCCTCCGTGACTTGGTCCTGGCTAGGAGGAAGTCGGCGGAGAGACTGATCGATTTGTAATGCGAGGCTGAATCCCGGTCTGGCCGAAAATTGAAGGATCAGATTGGAAAATTCAGGCCTGTTCGACACTCCCCCCCAAAGGCGATTAGCCGAGCGAGCAAAGCGTACGAGAGAGCTTTGCAGAAGCTCATTTTGCGCGGCCGAGTTCGAGATGGCAGCTTCTGTGTTTTCGAGGGACTTTTTGAGCTGTGCAACCAACCTGGAGTGCACCCCGGAGCTCTCATTGGGCGAAATCTCAACAAGGCGTTGGTAGTTTTGAAGGTTCCTTTTTAATGCTTGCCCGGTAGAAGCAACGGAACGGAAGTCCAATACCATGTCGGCGCGGGCGACGTCTCGCTGGAGCAATGCGTAGTTGATCTGAATCGTCCGCAGTTCGCTTAGGACCGCCTCGTTGATCTGGGGGTCTTGCCACTGTATCGCGACCAAGAGCGCAACCGAGGCCACTAGGGCCATTACAGAAGCTTTGTCGGTACTGAGCCATTTTTCCCAAACGAACGGCGTTTGAGCCGCGGTGCGTGCCTTGCGAAGGTCCGAGTTGAATTCTAGCTCCCCATCGCGTCGGTGTGCGGCCGGATGCTGCTGGAACAGGAAAGCCAAGTGTACCTCTCCCCTCAAACAGGCGGTGTAGACACCGTTGCACTCTGCCCCCATGGCCCGCTGACCTTCCATTGATTCGCGGGCGTTTCGACCTCGACGGCGAGGCGGCAGCACAAGGCGGGCAACTGATCGCAGTTTTCGGAACTGGTCTTCCGAGAGATCATCGAAGGGGCATACAAGCGCACGCCTGCAGCAGCCGAGGATGATACCGGCCGGTCAAACGCAACTGGCGAGGGCCGGATCTGCTGTTGGCTGGCAGCTAACACTGGCGGGGCGGCGGCCTCAACTACGGCGTGCCTAGAGCCGGCTGCTGCGAAAGCGTCCGACACGCTTCCCTTGGGGTCATCCCGTCCAGCGGGCATTCTTGGATCGCTGAAAAAAGACGAGGCGGCTTGATGATCCTGCCCTCGCTGAAGCACCTCGCGAAACCCCTTTTCCAGTCGCAGAAGCTCCTCTGGACCGGTAGGCGGCTCGTCAGCTCGACCATCGAACAGCGGCCAGAGCGCCTCGGACACGTGCTGCTCAAAGCCCACTCGCCGGGCCTGGACCGCTTGCCCGTCTTCCAAGCCGGCGTCCTGCACCTGC